>NZ_JBEFST010000015.1:0-154899 GCF_053483675.1 Mycolicibacterium sp. XJ1819
AGCCATTGAAAAGTTGCCGCTAAAGGTTGGCGGCTATGCCCCTACAGTGCTATCGACTGACCGCAGCGGATATTTGCCTTTGAAAGACTTGGCAAGGGGCGATCTGGATTACCGCCCTTACGGCTAGGTTGCCTACGGCCCTCCACCACTTAGCGGGTATAGACAGACCAGATAATTCGCATTGCCGAAACAAGATTTTCCAAGCCCTGCCGAGTCAATACGATAACGACAATAAATCCTACTATGATCATGGGTAGGTAAATCGGCATGATTGCCCACGACGCCCAGACTGGCCTCTGCCGTCTGTTGCTTGTACCGGCGTTATTACGCGGCACAAGGGTTGTGTCGAGTGAGTACAAGGGAATCGTCGAACCGGAGGCTACTTCAGCGTAGAGCGCCCTGAACTTGCGTTCTTGTCTGAGATAGCTTGTGTCGATAAAGCCGAATAGAACAACCGCCGTGATGCCAAGGAGGGCAACGCCAAAGCTGTGCTTAGCAATCGCAAATCCGTAAGCGGCCGTGACGAGAGGCAGCAACCATCCTTTGCAAGTTGCAGATGCCGATGCCATTCGAGAAATAACACTCTGGATGAACTCCAGGTGCTTGCGCTTGTCCTCGGGCGAGATTTCAGTGGTTTGCTCAACGTAGCGGACTTCGGTTCTTGATTCTGCCGATCCGAACAACGTCCGTCGTATTTCTTTTATTGTCTCTTTCTGTGCTGAATCACTTTCCGCAGCATCATCCGGCCAGCGTAGATGCATGTTGTCGTTGCTCCAACGAGGTACTAAGTGGACATGCAAGTGCGGGACGGATTGAGTCGCCGCTTCGCCATTCGACTGGATAATATTCATTCCTTCGGGCCGCAAAGCGAAGCGAAGGCCCTGAGCTACTTCGACTGTTGCGGTCGCCAGCTGTCGGCCTTCTTCGTCGGAAAGAGCCCAAATGTCTGGCACATGCCGTGTCGGGATGACCAACGTATGACCCCGAGTGGCAGGTTTCAACGGCGCAATGACAACAACGTGCTCTGTGCGAAAAAGCTCTCGTTCACGAGTGCTCGTAGATCGAAGTATCTCGCAGAAAGGGCAATCTGCCTCACGGCCTACCAACGCACCACACCTTGTGTCGACCACCATTCAAGATGGTTAGCGAGGTTGCGGTACGTCGCTCCGCTGTCGATGCGCCCGTACATATCGTATGCCGTCGGGTCGAAGATTGGTATTCTAGTGTCTATGCCAGCCGCAGCGAAAGGGTCCGGTCCCCTTTGATCGACGGTTCCCATTGATGATATCCCGTGTATGCGGACACCTAACAGTGGCTTCTTGTCATTCCAAGCTTTCTGTATCTCGTACTTAACCCAAGGACGAGGAGCTGTTTCTTGCCCAATGAGGACGATCACCGCTCGTTTATATGCCATTTTCTCGTCGATCCACGTACTAATTGCGGCAGGTCCTCGCCTGCTTACCTGCTCCCATTCTTGCGGATTTAGCAATGGCTGACCCTCGAGGGCTCCAATATTCCTGACGAGCATAACGCGGAGTACGTCACGATCGTAATAGAAACTGTAAAACACTGCCCTCACCACCCGATCCCCTCCCTACTTGCCGTCATTTAGGACTTAAGGGGAGAGTATCTGAATCGAGATGTATAACGTCTGCGTGACGCGACGTGGCCGTCCGTCGCCAACAGCTCAGGAGATGTGGCGGCGCTGGCAGGCCTGTCCCTCTCTCGGACGGCGGGCAGTGACCTCGGCCATGAGTGTCTCAGGATCTAGCTGCCGTCCGTCGTCGACTTTGAAGTCGTAGCTCTGCTAGTCACCAGTCACCCCGACGCAATTCGGTGGCGTCGCTCCCAATAGCGCAACGCACTGTCATGTCACCGTCGCTGGCCGACCCGTTCCACCGATCGGCGCAAGTTCAGCGGCTTCGAAGATCGTCACTGGCTCGATAAGAGCGTTCAGAGGTTCACAATCGGCTAATCTCGCACGTCGTGCCACCTGCCCGCTGCCCATAGCCGAAAATACCTAGGGGGATGCGGCGCTGTTGCTTGAGTGTCCGGCGAAGACGTTCAAGGGGTAGTCCCCCAGGCAATGCAGACGACGGCGGAGGTGTGACACGTGCCTTTCTGCTACGCCACTCCTGACGAACAGATCGAGTCGCCATGACACAGAGTTGGCGAAGAGGCGTGCTGCGTTAACGTCGACCCATGGCGGAGGACAGGGGCATGACTTCAGAACCAAGCCGAGATTGGTGGCGCACCTCAGTAACGCGTGAGGCTGTGCTCGAAGCGATTCGGCAGCTTAGAGAAGGAGATCGTGAAGCTACTCTCCGCGAGCACGGCTTCCGCGAAGCTCGGGACTATGTCGTCGTCTACGAAGGCGACGAGTATCCGTCTAAGGCGTTGTACGGGATTGCCTACGACTTGGAGCATCCCCACGAGGTGCCGCTTAGTCAGCGGGGACTGTCAGGCGGCAGCGAGGTAGTCCGGCGCTTGCGAAGCCTGGGATTCGAGGTCCGCAGTTTGAAAGCAGATGACAACGCGGCTTCAACGCTTAGTACGGGCGTGCAGGTGTGGCTGGTGCGTGGTGGACGTGATGGCGAGCACGAGAAGCTTGCCCTTGACGAGGGGGTTGCCCTCATCGGTTGGCCTGAACTCGGGTCACTAGTCGATGCCACGGATCGTGACCAGTTGAAGGCACGGATCGCAGCCGCCAAGAACGAACACCGACCTGCCAGCCTCGCCAGCCAAGCGGGACAAATTCTGCGGTTCCGCCACGAGATCAAAGAGGCTGATCTCGTCGTAATGCCGCTGAAGTCAGATCCTGGCCATGTAGCGGTAGCGAGGGTGACTGGGGAGTACGAATACCGCACCGACGGAGCTTTCGCCTCCGAGAATTCCGCGAAGAACACATTGCCGGTCGAGTGGCTCGCCACAGCGATCCCGTATGAACGATTCGATCCCGACCTTCGAGATTCTTTCGGCCAGCAGGGCACAGTCAGCGAGATAACAAAGCCGAAAGCTGCCCAACGAATCATCGACGTGTTGGGGGGTGCAGACGCCTCAGCGCTCGATCTCGTGTTGAAATGGAGCGTAGGCCTCCGTTCCGACACAATCGATCGCCATATCGAGGTCGCTGAACACAAAGGTTCCGTGTGGTGGGGGCGGCGAAGCAAAACATCGGATGCGACCGGGCTTTCGTCTGAATGGCTTCAAAAGCTGCAAACCCAACTCGCCGCCGGCAGTGACACATTCGTGTTCCTATACAGCCGCGACGGCGGAACCTGGCGCACCCGCCTACTCGACATCACAACTGACACAAGTGAAGTCGATCATGATCTTGTACCTGGCTACTATGACCCCTCCGAGTCTCACAGCCTCTGGGTGAAGTTGAGCGAGTTCCAGAAGATTGATCCCACCGAGCTCACCGAAGGTTACGTTCTTGCTCGATCGGGAGAACCCGTCACGTTGGGTGGCCTGGGAAATCAGACACCTCTCATCGTGCGGAAGCAGAGCGGCTCGACGACCGGCCGCTACTTCATCCTGAATCAAGGCGAGGTAAAGACGAACGGCACCAATCCGTACGATGACATCGAAGGTCAGCGCTATCACTGGACTCGAAACTCGTCAGGCTCATGGAAGGTGCTGTCGAATTCACCAGGGGCTCAATTCATTTACTACAGAACAGGCGCAGCGTCTGACGGTACATCACAAAGCTACTTCGGCCACGGCCGGATCGCCTCAATACAACAGCCTTCGCCCGGAGACTTCGTCGCTACGATAGAGGATTACGTTCCATTCGATCATCCAATAGCGTTCCGGGACGGGCCATCTCGAAATGCTCAGACGTCGATTCAGCAGATAAGTCGCCAGCAGTTTGAGAAAATGATCAAGTCAGGCGGCGGTGCGGTGACTGCGGGTGAATTGACCCTGGAGGCCGTCCGCGACGCAGCAACCAGAGCCGATCTCACCCTTGACGACCAGATCTACGTGCAGCTACTCGCCGCCATTCTCAGTGGCAAGCACGTCATCCTTACAGGTCCACCCGGCACCGCCAAAACGACTTTGGCTCAGGCGGTTGCGGCTGCGGCGCACCAAGCCGGTATGTGTTCTGGATTCGTGCCCACGACGGCGACTGCCGATTGGACAACCTACGAGACCATCGGTGGCCTGCGCCCGACCGGACCAAACAAGCTTGACTTCGAAGAGGGTCACTTCCTTAAGGCAATTGACGCAAACGAATGGCTGCTCATCGACGAACTGAACCGGGCCCACTTTGATCGTGCGTTCGGACAGCTCTTCACAGTGCTCTCCGGTCAGCCTGTCGTCCTTCCGTACTCTCGCCCCGAGGCGGAAGGAAAGCCCCTCGTTCTAGTTCCCGAGGGAGTTGCAAGCCCACGACCAGACGGCGATGTGCTCGAGATCCCCCAGTCCTGGCGGATCATTGCCACGATGAATGTCTTCGACAAGTCTCTTCTCTTTGAGATGTCGTTCGCACTGATGCGGCGGTTCGCCTTCATCGAGGTCGCCTCTCCCAGCTTGTCGGTCTTCGAAGCGTTGATCGACAGAGAGGCTGCCGCCGAACCAAGGCCAGCTGCGCTCGCTAAACAACTGCTGAATCTGCGGGAATTGAAGGATCTCGGTCCGGCTGTGTTCATGGATCTTGCCAAGTTCCTCCGTGAACGACTTGCATTGGGTGACGCGGATGACGGTCAACTGATCTTCGAGGGCTTCTACAGCTATCTCTTACCGCAGTTCGAGGGTATTGATGCGGTGACCGGTGAGTCGCTTTATGCAAGGCTCGCCCCTCAGATGGGAAGCGCAGGCCGCAGAACACGACTACGGCAGACTCTGAACGCTGTTCTGGGCTTGGAACTTTCGGAAGGCCCTGCCCAACATCTTCAAGATCTCGATGATTCTTCTGAGGAAGACCTCTTCGAGCAACCAGGCTCGTGAGGTCACTCCCCTGGAGTCGTGACGAAGTCATCTCGAGGCTTCGCCGCGACATCTGGCGCTACATCACCCAGGCCTCTACTCAAGACGAGGAACTGTTGCTTTGGGCCGGAACACTTCTGCAGATGCCCTCCGCAGAGGTTCGTTATCTTGCCCAATTGCAGTTCATTCTGAGTGAGCCAGTTGGTCGACTACTCGAACAGATGCCTTCCCTCATCCGACGGCTAACCACCACAACTGCTACCGAAGTTGAGATCAGCGCCGAGCGGGTGCGTGGAGCTATCAGGTGGAGCGAAACTTTCTCCTACCGGGCAGCGACCGGCACACCGAACGTCTTCGTTACGACTCCAACACATCGGGCGTACAACACAGCTGAGAATCAGGTGCTGTCCTTCGCGTTGTTTGCGATTGCCGACTTCGGCAAGCGGACGGGCTGGCACAAAGGAAGCATGGAAGGACCAGCCGCTCTTATTCGTGCGAGAGTCGCCGAAGCAACGCGTTGGCTGCAAGCCCGCCAATTGATCGACCTTCCTCGTAATCCACCCACACCGGTAACGACAAGCCGCGTACGTACGAGCCGAGGACGGTTGCGCTATCAGGCCGCTCTCGATGTTGTTGAGCTGTATCAGCGCTACATCGCTCGTCTGGACCGCGTGGCGATTCGAGAGGCCGTCGAAACGGATGCCCTGATTGCAAGTCGAGACAGCGTGCTTCTTGAACTGCACTGTGCTTTCGACGTGATTAGAGCCCTCCGACGCCTAGGGTGGCAGGCTCCTGCGAGCGGACTCCTCAAGCCGCCAACTATTTTCACTGCGAAGCGTGAAGACGTCGAATTGCGAGTGACGTTTCAGGCGGCACCCAGTGAGCTTGCTGCTGGCTCACTCTATAGAAGGACGCAAGAGGCGCACCATTTCACTAGTAAAGGCGGTCTCATTCCTGATCTTGTGGTCGAGGTCAAGAAGAGCGGCGTGAGCCGTTGGCTGTTGGTCGAGGTCAAGGGAGGTGTCAAGCGATCCGTGGGTGACTCTGCTCGTGCGGCTGCGCTCGACTTGCTCGCATATAGGCGTGCTTTCGCACCGGTCCTCGACCTCCAGAGCGAGCCCTACGGCCTCGGCTACGCCTGGGGTGAGGATCTCGAGCCAGTTGTTGACAGCGAGGTCACTCTCTGCACTCCGGACACACTGGCCGATTCGCTGGCCGTACTAATTGCGTAGCTCAACCGGTGAAGGGAGAGTTGTTATTGACGAAAGTGGAATGTTCCCAATGCGAGAAGACGCACGTGCCCAGCCAGTACATCAGCTTGTCTTGCGGCGCCGCGTATCTCTCGATCAGCACGAAAACATTGAGACGATTCATCGCCGACCAAAGGCTGGTCGCTTTTCGTGTCGGGCGATTGTGGCGTGTGCGGATCGAGGATCTCGACGAGGTAGCGAAACCTACCGACCGATATTGGTGACAACAAATAATCTGCAATCGCCGTCTTAAGCGGCGGAAACACGATCTATCGCGGGCGGTACGTTCCGCTGCGGACGATCTCTTCGCCGTAATGCACCCCGCATAGTCCATCCCGCCACGAGGGTTGAGTGCAACTTGGAGCCGAGCAACACGATCGCAATGAGCGTTGATTCGCTACCTGAGGTGTTTTCGGCAGCCCCCTCAAGTCTTCGACCTGCGTTGTAGCTTCTGTAGCGCTTGTAGCGGTTATGGGAAACGGGTCCACATAGCGGTCCCAAGCGTCGGCGAGATCGTCAGCGTGGTAACCCTTTTTGACCTTTTCGCCTTGACGATGGTCTCGTGACCGAATCCCGTACGCCCTAAGCTCTCGAGCCAGATCTCGATCATTCAACGGTGATCCGCTGAGGTGGAAGTGAGACCAACGAGCTTCGGGCAAGTTGGCCAGTGATGTGAGGATATCGCTGGTGTACATGAAGTCCCGTTCCCCGAACACTGTCCTAAGATCACGTAGTAGTTGCACACCGACCGTGTCCAGATCTTCCTGTGAGGTAGTAACGAATGCCCTTGCCGCAGCACGTGCACGCTTCGACCACTCTTCCCCAGCGAGGTCAGCGACGGCCAGAAGTGGCTCCCATGTGTCTGCCTTGCGATCCTCTATACCTATGGGCAACTCCGGGTAGGGATTGATGAAAGCTTCTGCCTCTGTTGACCATTCGGCGATTTCCCTACCCAACCTCGCTCCGTCCGGACCGTTCGTTCGCCGGCGCCATGGCTCGACCTTTTCCCCTTTGGCCCTGCGGCGCATCCGGATTAAGACAGCACGAGAGGTAATGGTGTCAGGCAGTTCGTGGAGTCCGGCCAGGGCAACCGCACAGTAGGACTCCCGTTCCTGGGTCGTGATGGTGTTGTTGACCGCAACGCACCGCCCCGATGTTCCGCCTGGCCGAAAGCCCGAGTTGAAGAACGCCCGGAGGTCTTCGTTGCCCTTAGCGTTCGGACCGAAAACAGTGTCGATCTCGTCAAACAGAATTGTGGGCCGACCACTACGGTCCCCCACTTTGCGATAGATATATGCGGGGGTGGCGTTGACGGAAAAGAGTGGTCGGGGAACCAGCGCTTCGGTCACTTCCAAAGCCCTTGTCTTACCGCTCTCCTTCTCGGGCGACATGAAAGCTAGTCGCGGAGTGTTGTCCCATAGGTCTATGAACCATGTATGCACAATCCAAAGGACGTGAGCAACGCGGGCATGTTCGGACGGGTAGGCGACGAACCTCGCTAGGTACGCTTCGATGTTGTCGAACAGCTTGGCGGCTCTGGCTGCTATGTCCGCGACATCCGCGACATCCGCAACGCCACTGGGTAAGGCGTTCTCTTCTGTAGCGGACTGACTAGGGGTAACTGATTGTTGAGTGCGGCTCACAGTGCACCGCCACGTTGCGTCTTCGCCTTCTGTTCGTTCGCCCATGCTTCGAGGTCTGCCAGGTCATAGACAACATGCCGCGGTGTGAGTGCGTACGATCGGGGGCCGCGGTTGCCCTGGTACCGGAACCATCGGAGCGTGGCCGCTGGTATGCCGAGAAAGTCTGCTGCCTGTTGCGTGTTGAGCCGGGTGGTTGGTTGCCGGTCCTTGGATGTCGTGGTCATAGTGAGAACCGTAATGAACACTTGTTCGACTCAAATTGACGAGCTGACCAGCCAAAACGACTATCACGAGGCGGCGATGCCCGGAGTCGCAGCAATGTCCATCGCAGCGGCCAACGTGTCGAAGTCGTCCGGCAGCATGTGGGAGTAGACATTCATAGTCGTCGTCGCGTTCCTATGCCCCAGCAGCCTCTGGACCGTTACGACGGAGGCACCTGACGCCAACGCCAGCGACCCCGCGGTGTGCCGCAACGTCTTCGGGGTAATACCTGTGAGCCCTGCTGTGGCAGCAGCTTGGTCG
The DNA here is from genome assembly GCF_053483675.1 of Mycolicibacterium sp. XJ1819. Lineage (NCBI taxonomy): Bacteria > Bacillati > Actinomycetota > Actinomycetes > Mycobacteriales > Mycobacteriaceae > Mycobacterium > Mycolicibacterium sp. XJ1819. The sequence continues at coordinate 8,345 of NZ_JBEFST010000015.1, forward strand.
AATCGCCAGCGGAACCAACCCAACGTCATTAGTCCGCCGTCGTCAGTCGGAAACAAGTATTGGGATCGCTCGCGGTCTCGAATCTCTTTGGCCAACGCATCGACCAAAGTTTGCGTCATTATCGGCACCATCCGCACCTGGTGCGTTTTAGTGTCGCCCTCAACGTGTCCCTTTCCGGTCACCCGCGTAACGGAGCGAGCGATACGTATGCGCCGGCGTACCAGGTCCACGTCGCCTACTCGGAGTGCGGCCATCTCCCCATACCGCAGTCCGCAGTACGCCAGCAGGTACACCATGGTGCGGATGCCAGGCTCCGCTTCCGCCAGTCGGCGCACTTGCTCGTGCGTCAAGGCGATGTCTTCTGAGGTTGATTTTCTAGGTAGTTCCACGCCATCGGCTGGGTTGGCCGCTATGTACCGTGCCCGCACCGCGTAGCTGAGTACCTGGTCGACAACCTGGAAGGCCTGTATTACACGTGCCGGTGACAGTCCTTTTCCCGCTGCCTCCTCGACTGGACGCTGACGGGCAGCCGGGTTAGTAGCCAGCCACGACACCCATGCCTGAAGCCGAGCGTGGTCGATGTCCCTCAACTTGACGTCTTCCCATCTGGGCAAGATGACCACGTCGAGCAAACTGCGATAGCCCGCGAGAGTCTTTGGTTTCAGCTTCTGGCTGCCCTCCCGATTGCTGAACCACTCTTCGGCCACAACTCGGAACGTCATCGCAGTGCCACGGGGATCTGCGTAGGCCCCCGTGTTGATCGCTGTGGACACCTGGTTGATGTGGTTCTGAGCCTGTGCTTTGCGGTCGAATGCCTTTGTGCGCTCCCTACCTTCGTAGTCGACCCATCGAGCGAGCCAGCGCTTACCCCGGCCATGCCGGAGCGTCGTAACGAGCCTGCCGCCGTCGCCGTGCCTCGGGTCGATACACCACGAGCCCGGACCTTCTTGATCTGCCGGCCAAGGCACTTCCTCGCCTCGTCGCGGAGGACGATGCCACCTGTCTTCGACGCCTGCCCGCATCCCACGCTTCATAAGTCCAATGGTACGGCTGCGGACTGACTGCGGACTGCTTGCTTCGTCGCAAAATTCGCCAAAAGTCGATTTCCTTCTTACCAGCGCCTTTCCGGTGCCCCCAGTCGGACTCGAACCGACACTGTGCGGATTTTAAGTCCGCTGCCTCTGCCAATTGGGCTATGGGGGCGAAACCGTCGCAGAGCACGGTACCGCGTCCATGGCCACTCGCTGAACGTCGACTTGTGATCGAAAAATCTGCGAAAAGTCGCACACAAGTTGACGCTCGGGGGCAAGAAATCAGTCGGGGGCGGTGCGTCGCTCGGCCAGCGCCGCCAACCGCCACGTGCATTCCCGGTTCCTGGGGAACGCCGCGGCCAGCGCGATCCGGCGCGGAAACAGGTTCAGCGGGCCACCGACGGGCACCTCGGCCATCTCGATGCGACATCCGCCGTCGATGTCGTGCAGACGCATCGTGATTCGCGCGCCGCCAAACGGCCTGCCCCGCGCGTGCAGCACCAACTCCTCCAGCGGTGTGCAGGATTCGACGACCGTCTCGTCGTTGATCGCCACCGGCCAGATCCCGATCGTGTGGTGGATCTTGCTGCCGGGCGCCGGCCAGTCCGCGTCGACCGCGCGCATCCGACTGTTGCCCACCACCCACTGTGAATACGTCCAGCCGTCGGCGAGCACGTCCCACACCTGCTGTCGAGTGGCGGTGGTGTCGCGTTTGACCGTCAGCGAACTTTCAGCTTCCGGCGGCGTCTTGATCATGGTCATTGACGTTCCCCGGCGACGTACACGTCAAACGCGGGATCCCCGTGCCGGCGAACCGGCAGTCGGGAGAAGATAGACGTATGGGACTTCTCAGCCGAAAACTCGGAGACCTGCGCATCTACCTCGGCGCGGCGCCCGGCGTCGGCAAGACCTACTCGATGCTCGCCGAGGCGCACCGGCGCATCGAACGCGGAACCGACGTGGTCGCCGCGGTCGTCGACACCCACGGCCGCCGCAAGGTCGGCCAGCAGCTCGCGGGCATCGAGGTGATCCCTGGGCGCACGATCGAACACCAGGGCAACCGCTACCAGGAGATCGACGTGACCGCGATCCTGGTGCGCAGGCCCAAGGTCGTCCTCGTCGACGACCTCGCCCACACCAACGCCCCGGGCAGCAAGAACACCAAGCGCTGGCAGGACGTCGAGGAACTGCTCAACGCCGGTATCACGGTGATCAGCACCGTCAACATCCAGAACCTGGAGAGCGTCGCCGACGTCGCCGGCCAGATCACCGGGGTCGACGAGCCCGACCGCATCCCCGACGAGATCGTGCGCGCCGCCGACCAGATCGAGTTGGTGGACATCACCCCGGAAGCGTTGCGGCGCAGGCTGGCCCACGGCAACGTCTACCCGCCCGAGCGGGTGGATGCGGCCTTGTCCAACTACTTCCGGCCCGAGAACCTGACTGCCCTGCGGCAGTTGGCGCTGCTGTGGCTGGCCGACCAGGTGGACGCGGCGCTGGCGCGCTACCGCTCCGACGAGAAGATCCCCGCCACCTGGAAACCCCGCGAACGGGTGGTGGTCGGCGTGACCGGTGGCCCTGAATCCGAAACCCAGGTGCGCCGGGCGTCGCTGATCGCCTCGCGCACCGGAGCCGAGCTCAAGGTCGTGCACGTGGTGCGCGGCGACGGGCTGACCGCCACCCCGGCGCAGCAGAAGAAGGCGCTGCGTGAGCTGGCCGCCAGTCTGGGGGCGACGATGCACACCGTCGTCGGAGACGACGTCGCCGCGACGCTGCTCGACTTCGCACACGACGCCAACGCCACCCAGCTGGTCGTCGGCACATCGCGCCGGTCGCGGTTGGCCCGGTTCTTCGACGAGGGCATCACCGAGACCGTCGTGCAGCAATCCGGCACGCTGGACGTGCACGTGGTCACCCACGAGGAAGCCGGGGTGGGCACCTCCAAGGCCCGGGTCACCCCGGGGCGGCACCGTGTGACCGCGTGGTTGGCCGCGCTGGCGCTCCCGGTGGCGCTTTGCGCGTTGGCCCTCGCGCTGCCCGAACCGTTCCTCGGCATCGAGACCCAGGGCGCGCTGCTGTTCCTCGGGGTCCTCGTGGTGGCGCTGATCGGCGGGCTGGTGCGCGCCGCGGTCGCCGCGGTGTTGTCGGGTCTGCTGCTCACCTATTTCGTGGTCGAACCCGCACGCACGTTCACGATCTCCGCCACCGACACCGCGGTCGCGGTCGTGGTGCTGCTGCTCGCCGCCGTCGGGGTGGCCGCGCTCATCGACCGGGCCGACACCGAGTTGCGCCGGGCGCGCAAGTCGGCCCAGGAAGCCGAACTGCTCGCGCTGTTCGCCGACGGGGTGCTGCGCGAAGCCGACCTCGACCCGCTGCTCGAGCGGGTCCGCGAAACCTATTCGCAGCGCGCCGTGAGCATGGTTCGCGGTCGCACCGGCGAGGTCATCGCCCAGGTGGGCAAGGACCCGTGCACCGACGCCGAGGAGGCCGACACCGCGGTCGAGGTCGGCGACGACGAGTTCTGGATGCTGCTGGCCGGCCCGCCGCTGACGGCACACGAACGCCGGGTGCTCACCGCGGTCGCCGACCAGGCCGTCAACCTGGTCAAGAAGCGGGCGCTGACCGACGAGGCCGGTAAGGCCGACACCGTCGGCCAGATCGACAAACTGCGGCGGTCGTTGCTCTCGGCGATCAGCCACGACCTGCGCACGCCGCTGGCCGCGGCCAAGGCGGCGGTGTCGCGCATGCGCAGCAACGAACCGGGCACCGCCACCGAGGACCCCGCCGAACTGCTGGCCACCGCCGAGGAGTCCGTCGAGCAACTCAGCGCGCTGGTGGGCAACCTCCTGGACTCGTCGCGTCTGGCGGCCGGAGCGTTGCGCCCCGAGGTGCGCCGCGTCGAGCTCGCCGAGACGGTGCGCCGGTCACTACTCGAAATCGACGCTGACACAGAGGTGTTCACCCGCGAGGATGCCGAGCGCGTGAAGGTCGCCGTCGACGACACCGCGGTGCTCGCCGACCGCGAACTGCTCGAGCGCGTACTGGCCAACCTGATCACCAACTCGCTGCGCTACGCCAACGGCAGTGTGGTCCGGGTGACGGCGGGTCAGGTCGGCGACCGGGTGCTGATCGCCGTCGTCGACGAGGGGCCGGGCATCCCCCGCGGAAGCGAACAGCAGGCATTCGCACCGTTCGAGCGGCTCGGAAAGGACGACAGCGGCATCAACGTCGGCCTGGGCCTCTCGGTCGCCTCGGGCTTCGTCGAGGCGATGGGCGGCACGATCTCGACCTCGGACACCCCCGGCGGCGGCCTCACCGTGGAAATCGACCTGCCCGCCGCACCGCCGGAAATCTGAGCCGGCCACCCGTCAGCCGCGCGCGGTCTCCTCGGCGAGGGCGATCAGTTTCTCGCGCACCAACTCCGGTCGCTCGTCGACGATGAAGTGGCTGGCCTCGGCCGTCTCCAACGTGTAGTCGTCGGCGTTGGCCGTCTCGGCGGCCACCCACGAAGGATGCACCGCGGCGTCGCCCACACCGAACAGCGCGCGAATCGGCACCGTGGCCCTGCGTGTCTCGGGTTTCCTTATGCTGCGTGGGATTTCGCGCAGCAGGAAGGTGCGGTAGGTGTCGCGACCGGCTCGCGCGCAGACCGGGTCCCGGAAGCGCTCCGCGAAAACACGGGCGTCGGCCGGGTCGAGCCGCGAGCCCATCTTGAAGACCCGTTCGACGATCCTGGTGCGCCGTTGCAACCACCCGCCGACCGCCGCGAGCGGCACCTGGTAGGCCAGTCGCCAGAACCGCGGCGCGATCTCGGTGGGAGGCACCCACGGGTGGGCCATGTTCATCGCGAGGTAGCCGTCGAAACGGGCGGGCTCGCGCAGGATCATCCGATAACCCACGTAGGCGCCCCAGTCGTGGGCCACCAACAGCACGCGGTCGAGTCCGAGCGCGTCGAGCAGGGCCAGCACGTCGGTGGCGACGTCGTCCTTGTCCCAGTGGTGCGGGGCGGGCCCCGACCAGCCGTAGCCCGGCAGGTCGGGCGCGATGATCCGCAACCCCGCCGGCGGGTCGGCGAGCAGGTCGCGGAACTCCCAATGGTGCTGCGGCCAACCGTGCAGGGCCAGCACGGGGCGGCCGTCGGCGGGGCCGGCCTCGGTCACGTGGAACCGCACGCCGTTGGCCTCGACGAACGATCGGCGCACCCCTGGGATCGGCGGCGGTTCAGCAGCCATGAAAGGACTATAGGGGTACTACAGCCAGGGTTCGCGCCAGCCCGGATATCCGGCGACCAGTCTCGCCGCACCGGGCGGGCCCCAGGACCCCCGCTCGTAGGCCTGCACCGCGGGCGGATCGTCGAGCAGTGGTTGCACGATGCGCCAGGTCTCCTCCACCCCGTCCTCGCGGGCGAACTGGGTGGAATCGCCGCGCATCGCGTCGCTCAGCAACCGCTCGTAGGGTTCGGGCGCCTCCCCGAGTTCCTCGGCGAAGATCAGCGACAGATCCACCGTGCGGGTGCGGTTGGCGCCTGGCTGCTTGGCCTGCACCATCAGATCGGCGCCCGGGTTCGGGTCGATGCGCAACACCAGTTCGTTCGGGTCCGGCGTCGACGACGTGATCGCCAGCTTGGGCGGCCGCTTGAAGATGACCCGAATCTCGGTGGCCCGCACCGGCAATCCCTTGCCGGCACGCACGAAGAACGGCACACCCGACCAGCGCCAGTTGTCGATCTCCAGCCGCAGCGCGGCGAACGTCTCGGTCTGCGAACCCGGCTTCACCCCCGCGATGGACTGGTAGCCGTCGTATTGGCCGCGCACGTAGTGCGCGGGTTCGATCGGCGGGATCGACCGGAACACCTCGACCCGCTTGTCGCGCAGCCCGTCGGCGTCGGCGACGCTGGGCGGCTCGGCGGCGAACAGCCCGATCAGTTGCAGCAGATGGTTCTGCACCACATCGCGCAGCGCGCCCACCGGATCGTAGAAACTGCCGCGGTCCTCGACCCCGAAATTCTCGGCCATGGTGAGCTGCACACAGTGGATCCGGTCGCGGTTCCACAGCGGTTCGAAGACGGAGTTGGCGAACCGCAGGAACATGATGTCCATCGCGGGTTCCTTGCCCAGGAAGTGGTCGATGCGAAAGATCTGCCATTCCTGCAGGGCGCTGCGCAGCTTGTCGTTGAGTTCGCGGGCCGACGCCAGGTCGTGGCCGAAGGGCTTTTCCACCACGACCCTGGCGCGGGGGGTGAGGTTGGCCGCGGCCAGACCCTCGACGACGCGGCCGAACAGCGACGGCGGAATCTCCAGGTAGAACACCGGTGTGTGCTTGCCCTCGATCGCCTTGGCCACGCGGTCATAGGTTTTCGCGTCTGCGAAATCGCCGGACACCATCGACAGCCGCGCCGCGAAGCGCTCGAACACGGCCTCGTCGATCCTCTCGCCGCCCGCCTCGATCGCCGCGCGGGCGTGATCGCGCAGCGTCGCCACCGACCAGTCGTCGAGTGCGACGCCGACGATCGGGCAGTCCAGCAGGTGCCGGCGCTCCAGCCGGTACAGCGAGCGAAACGTCATCTTCTTGGCCAGATCGCCGGTGATGCCGAAGATCACCAGCACATCGGCGGGGGTGTGCACCGGCGCGGTCATCGCGGCTACTTCTTCTCGGCGTGGCCGCCGAATTCGCTGCGCATCGCCGACATCACCCGGTCGGTGAAACTGCCGAGTTGTCGTGATTCGAACCGTTCGAACAGCGCGGTGGTGATCACCGACGCGGGCACCCCCTCGTCCACCGCGGCCAGCACCGTCCAGCGGCCCTCACCGGAGTCGGAGACCCGCCCGGTGAAATCGTCGAGTTCGGGGGATCGGGCCAACGCATCGGCGGTCAGATCCACCAGCCACGAGCCGACCACCGACCCGCGCCGCCACACCTCGGCGACCTCCGCGACGTCGATCGTGTACTGGTAGGCCCACGGATCACGCAGCGGGGTGGTTTCGGCGTCGACGGTGCGGTCGACGGTGCCGGCGTCGGCGTGTTTGATGATGCTCAGCCCCTCGGCGATGGCGGCCATCATCCCGTACTCCACACCGTTGTGCACCATCTTCACGAAATGGCCTGCCCCACTTGGGCCGCAGTGCAGATATCCGTCCGGCGCTGTGCCGTCGGTGCGGGTGCGGCCCGGTGTGGGTTCGGCGATTCCCTGGCCCGGCGCGATGGTCTTGAAGATCGGGTCGAGGCGTCGCACGACGTCGGTTTCGCCGCCGATCATCAGGCAGTAGCCGCGCTCGAGGCCCCACACGCCCCCGCTGGTGCCGCAGTCCACATAGTGGATGTCGCGTTCCCGCAGGCTTTTCGCACGGGTGATGTCGTCACGGTAGTAGGAGTTTCCGCCGTCGATCACCGTGTCACCGGGTTCCAGCAGGTCTGCCAACTGGTCCAGCGTCGGGTCGACCACCGCTGCGGGCAGCATCAGCCACACCGCGCGCGGTGTGGCGAGTTTGTCGACGAAGTCACGCAACGATTCGGCACCCGTCGCGCCTTCGCCCGCCAGCTCGGTCACCGCCTGTGCGTTCATGTCGTAGACCACGCAGTGATGCCCGTCGCGCATCAACCGCCGCACCAGGTTGGCGCCCATCCGGCCCAGCCCCACCATTCCCAATTGCATTGGCGTATCGGTTGCCATGTCCCTCTTCCCGTCAGATCGGCCGCAGCCCCTGGTCCTCGTTGCGGCACCGGAATATCACCGTCGGCCGATGGGAAACTCAGCTAACTATAGACATCCGTCACTGGAATCGGAGCGATTCGGCGCCAATCGGACAGACCGTGTCTGTTTGCTTCAATTCATCACAGGCACAACCCAATACATCGAATCGGTGCAAAACATGGCCGGCCAGGCATATGTTGGTCTATGTCCGCCCGTTCGCCCTACCCCGCGAACGAAGAGACAAAGGAGTGATCTGCCATGCGTACCCGTGCCAACGACCGCACCGGTTGTTCATGCCACTGCCACAAGTGCGACCAGGGTCACCACTGCGGTAACGCGCCCAACTGCTACATCAAGAAGTAGTCCACGGCCCCTCAGGCGGTCGCGATGGACAGCGCGATGCCGTCCAGAATGTCGTGCTCGCTGACCACCAGTTCGCCGATGCCGGCTCGCCGCCGCAACTCGCGGGCGAGTTCTTCGACGATGATCGCCCCGCCGCCGATGACGTCGACGCGGCCGGCGTGCATCGGTCCGAGCGCGGCGCGCTGGGCGCGGGTCATCCCGATCAACTCCCCGCACACGCCGAGGAGATCGTCGAACCCCACCCGCGACAGGTGGATGGCCTCGGAGTCGTAGGTCGTCATCTTCTGCGCCAGTGCCGCCAGCGTGGTCATCGTGCCGGCCACGCCGACCCACGTGCGCGCGCCGTCGACCGACACGGCCTCGAACGCCTCGCGCAGGCCCGCCGCGGCGACCTCGCGCGCGGCGGCCACTTCTGCTGCCGTCGGCGGGTCGGAGTGCAGACAGCGTTCGGTCAGCCGCACACAGCCGATGTCGGCCGAGAAGCTCGCCTGCACCTCGGCTGCGCCGAACACCACTTCCGTCGATCCGCCACCGAGGTCGACGACGACGAACGGCGCTGCAGCCGAAGATAATTCGGCAACAGCACCGCGAAACGACAGGTCTGCCTCCTCGGCGCCGCTGATCACCTCGGCCACCGCACCCGGCACCACGGCACCGAGTGCGGTGGCGGTCATCGAGAAGAATGCGTCACGGTTGGCGGCATCACGCGCGGCCGAGGTGGCCACCATCCGCACGTCGCGGACGTCGAGGTCGCGCATCAACGCGGCGTAGTCGGTCAGCGCCGTTTGCGTGCGGGCCAGCGCCTCGGCGGCGAACTCACCGGTGGCGTCGACCCCCTGGCCCAGCCGCACGATGCGCATCTCCCGGTGCACGTCGCGAAGCCGCGGTGTCGCACCGTCATCGACGACGTCGGCGATCAGCAGCCGAATCGAGTTCGTTCCACAGTCCACCGCGCCGACCCTGCTCATCGCCACCTGTCCCGGTCCAGGATCCCCTCCATCGCGGGATCATCAGCCAACATCGCCAACGCTTCGTCACCGAGCGGATTGACGCCGGGTCCCTTGGCCAGCGAATGTGCGATCAACACGTGCAGGCACTTGACCCGCTCCGGCATGCCACCGCCGGAAAACGTTGTGCCCAAGGGTTCTATCGCGTCTCGTTCGGAGAGATACGACTCATGTGCCCGACGGTAGGCCGCCGCCAGCTCCGGGTCCTGTTGCAGCCGCTCGGTCATCTCGCGCATCACCCCGGCGGACTCCAGCCGACTTGCCGCCGCGGTCAGCGCCGGATGCGTCAGGTAGTACAACGTCGGAAACGGTGTGCCGTCGGGCAGCCGCGGCGCCGTCTTGACCACCGCGGGCTCACCGTTCGGGCATCGATAGGCGATCTCCAGCACGCCGCGGGGCTCCCGATCCAGCTGCCGCGCGACGGCCTCGAGATCCGAGCGCTCAACCACCGGCGCCCGGCGGTGGCGGCGGCGGCTGGGGCGCTCCCGGAGCACCGGGAGGCTCGGTCGGGGCAGGTGAGATCCCGTGCGGCTCATCGGCGATGGTGTGCCACAGCGCGGTGTACCAGGGTTGGTCGGGATTGGCGGCGCGGGCCTCCTCGGTGGCGGTACCCGGCAAGCCGGCCCCGACGCCGGGGGGCAGTTGGACCTGATAGGGAATCTCGCCGGGCATCACGAAGCCGAGTCGCTCACGGGCCTGAGCGGCGATGAAGACGGGATCGGCGAGCTTGGCCTTCTGCTGCTCGAGTTCGGCGATCTGCGAGCGTAGTTGCTCCTCGGTGGCCTTGAGTTGCTTCATCTCCGTGCGCTGGCCGAAGTAGGTGCGTACCGGGCCTGCGATCGTCAGCGTCAGCACGCACACCACCGCGGCCAGGATCGCGGCCCGCCGCGCCGCCGACCCGAAACGCTGTTCGGACTGCTGTTCGGCCGACAGCGCAATGGATTTGCGTACCGAGTCACCGCTGTCCTGCGGTTGTGCGGCTTCGGCCGCCGGTTTGGTCCGCGCCTTCGTCGATTCCGAAGCCCGTGGCTCGCGCCGCGCGGGTGAGGCGCCGCGCGGACGCCCCCGCCCGGACTCGCCGGTCTTTCCCGCCTTACCAGGTCTGGAGGTCGGGGACCGTCGCTTCGGGTCGGGCCGCTTCGCGTCCGGCACGGGTTAATTGGCCTCCACGGAAAAGCGCGGGAACGCCAGATCGCCTGCGTAGCGGGCGGCGTCGCCCAGGGTTTCCTCGATGCGCAGCAGTTGGTTGTACTTGGCGACACGCTCGCTGCGTGCGGGCGCACCGGTCTTGATCTGACCGCTGCTCACCGCGACCGCGAGGTCGGCAATCGTGGTGTCCTCGGTTTCGCCGCTGCGGTGGCTCATCATCGTCCGATAGCCGCTGTGGTGGGCCAACGCCACCGCGTCGAGGGTCTCGGTCAGCGTGCCGATCTGGTTCACCTTCACCAAGAGCGCGTTGGCGGCGCCCCTTTCGATGCCGTCTTCGAGGCGTTCAGGGTTGGTGACGAACAGATCGTCGCCGACGAGTTGGATGCGGTCACCGATGGCGGTGGTCAGCGCCACCCAGCCGTCCCAGTCGTCCTCGTCCAGCGGGTCCTCGATCGACAACAGCGGGTAGGAGTCGATCAGGCCGGCGTAGAAGTCCGACATCTGGGCCGCGGTGCGGGTTTCGTTCTCGAACGCGTAACCCTGTCCGGCGGTGAAGAATTCGGTGGCCGCCACATCGAGCGCCAGGGCCACGTCGGGACCGGGCCGCAGCCCGGTGTCCTCGATCGCGGACAGGATCAGGTCGAGGGCGGCCTTGGTGCCCGCCACGTCGGGGGCGAAGCCGCCCTCGTCGCCCAGCCCGGTGGCCAGCCCCTGCTTCTTGAGCACGGACTTCAGCGCGTGATACACCTCGGTGCCCCACCGCAGCGCCTCCTTGAACGACGGCGCGCCGATCGGGGCCACCATGAACTCCTGCACGTCGACACCGGTGTCGGCGTGCGCCCCGCCGTTGAGGATGTTCATCATCGGCACCGGCAGGATGTGAGCGTTGGGGCCGCCGAGGTAGCGGAACAGGGGCAGCGCGGCGGATTCCGCCGCGGCCTTGGCCACCGCCAGCGACACGCCCAGCATGGCGTTCGCGCCGACGCGCGACTTGTCGGGGGTGCCGTCGAGGTCCACCAGCGCCTGGTCGACCAGCCGCTGGTCGTCGGCGCCGAGCCCGATGACGGCCGGGCCGATCTCGTCGAGCACGGCCTGCACGGCCTTCTCGACACCCTTGCCGCCGTAGCGCGCTCCGCCGTCGCGCAACTCGACTGCCTCGTGTTCACCGGTGGACGCGCCCGAGGGCACGGCGGCGCGTGCGAACGTGCCGTCCATCAGGGCCACCTCGACCTCGACGGTCGGGTTCCCCCGGGAATCGAGGATCTCGCGGGCTCCGACCTGCTCGATGATGGGCACTGGCTTCTCCTTGGTCGTGACTGGACAGCCTTGAGCCTAGAGGTTGGAGGGCGACGCTTCGTGCCTAGAGGGGGTGTCCGTCGGCGTAGGCGGTCGCCCAGTCCCGCACGGTGCGGGCGTAGAAGTCGGAATGGTTGTAGGCGCGCAGCGCGTTCATCCAGCCCCGCGGCGTGCCCAGATCCTTGCCCGTCCAGCACAGGTACCCCGCCGCCGACAGCGCGGCGTCGTCGAAATTATCCGCGCTGATCTGGCCGTCGTTGTTGGCGTCGACCCCGTAGAGCCGCCAGGTCTCGGGGATGAACTGCATCGGGCCCATCGCCCGCGCGTAGACCGGGCCACCGTCCTCGTCGTGGTGTTCGATGATCTCGAGGTTGCCGTTGGTGCCGTCCAGCCGCACGCCGCGGATGGGCGGTTTGACGTCGCCGTTGGGCCCGATCTGCGCGCCGCGATAGGTGCCGTGATGGCTCTCCACCTGGCCGATGCCCGCCAGCGTCGTCCACTTCAGGTTGCAGCTGGGATTCTCCACCTCGGCGACCCGCGCCGCGTACGCGTAGGCCTCCAGCGCGGCGGCGGGGATACCGAGGGCGGGCGCGCGCTCGGCCGCCCAGTCGCGCAGCTGATCGGCGGGCCGACCCTTCGCGTAGGTGTCGATCTGCGGCACCGGGTCGCCCGCGGGTGGCGGCACCCCCTCGGGGATGGGAGTGCCCATGCGCCACGAGCAGCTGGACGCCAGCAGAAGCGCCGTCGCTCCCACCACCGCGACCGCCCGCAGCCAACGAACTGGCGACACCAAACTCCCTCAACCAACTTCGGTCGATGCCATCGTCGCACGCATCGGGGGCCGCACGGCCCGTCGGGTTTGGCGATTTCGGCGCGTTTCGCACCGCCGCGCGACCGCCGGCGCGCCCAAATCGCAGGTCAACGGACGTCGGCGGGCGTCGGTTCGGGCGTCTGCTCCGGCTCCGGCTCGGTTTCGGCCGTCGCGTCGCTGCCCTGCGCCTCGTCGGCGTCCTCGTCGGCTTCGGTGGTCTCGGTGGTCTCAGCGTCCTCAGCCTCGTCGGCGGCCTCGGCGGTCTCGCGGTCCTCGCCGGCCGACGGCCAATGCGAGCGCCACTCGTCCTCGGTGATGTCGTGGAGCGGCGCCACGTCGAGTTCCTCGGCCACCTCCTCGCCGCGGCGTGCGACCACGATCGCCTGCTCGGCACTTCGCACGCTGTCGACGAACTCGAGCACCACCGACCGCAGCGCGCTCTCGGCGTCCACCCCGGCCGCGACGGTCACCGTCGTCATCGACTCGGGGATCAGATCGGCGGGCAGCCCCGCGGCGGTGACACGTTCGATCACCTTCTGCGCCAACGCCAATGCGGGTTGCCCGGTGGGAACGTCGTCCAGACAGGAACGCACCCCCTTGCTCGCCCGTTCGGCGGCCTTGCGCTCCTCCCACTGGGCGAGCTGCTCGTCGAGCGAAATCTCTTCGCCGGCAAGCACTGCGGGCACCCGGTTGACGAGCTTGCGCACCAGCGAGTCGGCCACGTCGTCGATGGTGAACGGATTCGCCGGGGCATCCTCGGCGATGCGGGCGTGAAAAAGCACCTGCAGCAACACGTCTCCGAGTTCGTCGCGCAGCTCGTCGGCGTTGCCGCTACGCACCGCGTCGAACACCTCGTAGGTCTCCTCCAGCAGGTAGCGCCGCAACGAGTCGTGGGTCTGCTCGCTTTCCCAGGGCCCCGCGGTGCGCAGTTTGTCCATCATCGCGACGGCGTCGACCAGCCGCTCCCCCGGCGCCGGGTCGGGCACCGCGATCAGCTTCTCGCCGGCGGCCAGGCGGGCCTTGACCACGGGATGTTCGGGGTCCGACGACAGCAACACCGGCGCGGCGTCGTCCTCGGTCTCCTCGGGGTCCTCCGACAGGCTGATGATGCACGGTCTGGCGGCGGGCAACGACCACGGCACCTTGACCGGCATCTCCTCGGTGTATTGCACGTCGCCCGTCAACAGTTCGATCGCCTCGACGGGAACCAGCGAGGGTCGGCGCGGGTCGACCAGCACAACTGTCATCACACTGGCCGCTCGTTGGTCATCGCTGCTTTCCGCTCGTCACCGGATGCCTCTCGAACTTCGTTATATCAATAGTTTCCTGGGGTTTTCCATCCAGCGCAAAGAGCAAACCCGCCACCATCGCCACCAGCTCAAGATCACGAATTCGCGGCGACCCGACACCGTCGCCCGCCCGCGGGATCGGCACCTGCACCGTCGACGTGGTCGCCCGGTAGTTCGCGCTCGGATACATCCGCTTGAGCCGAAGTTGCTGGGAATCAAGAAGCTGCAGCGGCGACAACCGCAGCGTCGACTCCGACAACGCGTTGATCTCGGTGACCCCGTAGCGGCGGCACACCAGCCGCAGCCTCGCGACCGCCACCAGCCGCTGCGCCGGTTCCGGCAGCGGCCCATACCGGTCGACGAGCTCGTCGACGACCGCGAACACCGCGTCGTCGTCGGCCGCCGCCGCGAGCCTGCGGTAGGCCTCCAGGCGCAGCCGGTCGCTGCCGATGTAGTCGGGCGGCAGGTGCGCGTCGACCGGCAGGTCGATCCGAACGTCCTTCGGTTCTTCCACGGCAGCAACGGTTTTCCCGTCCGCCACGGCCCGATAGGCTTCCACGGCCTCACCGACCAGCCGCACGTACAGGTCGAAACCGACGCCCGCGACGTGGCCGGACTGCTCGACGCCCAGGACGTTTCCCGCACCCCGGATCTCGAGGTCCTTCATCGCCACCGCCATCCCGGCGCCGAGCTCGTTGTTCTGCGCGATCGTGGCCAGCCGGTCATAGGCCGTCTCGGTCAGCGGGGCGTCCGGCGGATACAGGAAATACGCGTACCCGCGCTCACGACTGCGGCCCACCCGCCCGCGCAGCTGATGTAGCTGGGAGAGCCCGAACGTGTCGGCGCGTTCCACGATCAGCGTGTTCGCGTTGGAGATGTCCAGGCCGGTTTCCACGATCGTCGTGCACACCAGGACGTCGAATTCGCGGTTCCAGAAGCCCTCGACCGTGCGCTCCAGAAGTTCCTCGGGCATCTGCCCGTGCGCGACGGCCACCCGGGCCTCGGGCACCAGCGCGCGCACCCGCGCCGCGGCCTGGTCGATCGAGCGCACCCGGTTGTGGATGTAGAACACCTGCCCGTCGCGCAGCATCTCGCGGCGCAACGCGGCCGCGACCTGCTTGTCGTCGTGCTGGCCGACGTAGGTCAGCACCGGGTAGCGCTCCTCGGGCGGGGTCAGGATCGTCGACATCTCCCGAATGCCCGCCAGGCTCATCTCCAGCGTGCGCGGAATCGGGGTGGCGCTCATGGTCAGCACGTCGACGTGGGTGCGCATCGACTTGATGTGCTCCTTGTGCTCGACACCGAAGCGCTGTTCCTCGTCGACCACCACCAGCCCGAGGTTCTTCCAGCCGACGGCGGTCTGCAGCAACCGGTGGGTGCCGATCACGATGTCGACCGAGCCGTCCCGCATCCCGTCGAGGATGGCGCGCGATTCGGCGGCGTCGGTGAACCGCGACAGCCCCTTGACGGTGACCGGGAAGCCCGCCATGCGTTCGGTGAACGTCTGAAGATGCTGGTCGGCCAGCAGCGTCGTCGGCACCAGCACCGCGACCTGCTTGCCGTCCTGAACGGCCTTGAACGCCGCCCGCACCGCGATCTCGGTCTTGCCGTAACCGACGTCGCCGCAGATCACCCGGTCCATCGGGATGGGCCGTTCCATGTCGGCCTTCACTTCCTGGATCGCGGTGAGCTGGTCGACGGTCTCGGTGAACCCGAACGCGTCCTCCATCTCGGCCTGCCAGGGTGTGTCCGGGCCGAACGCGTGCCCGGGTGAGGCCTGCCGCTTGGCGTAGAGCGCCACCAGTTCCTGGGCGATCTCTCTGACAGCGCGGCGGGCCTTGGTCTTGGTGTTGGTCCAGTCGCTGCCGCCGAGCCTGCTCAGCGTCGGGGCCTCGCCACCGACGTAGCGGCTCAGCTGGTCCAGCGAGTCCATCGGCACGTAGAGCTTGTCGGTGCCGCCACCACGCTTGCTGGAGGCGTACTCCAGCACCAGGTACTCGCGCCGGGCCCCGCCGACGACGCGTTCGGTCATCTCGAGGAACCGGCCGATGCCGTGCTGGTCGTGCACCACGAGGTCGCCGGCGGTCAGCGCCAGCGGGTCCACCACGTTGCGGCGCTTGGCCGCGAGTTTCTTGCCCTCGGTGGCGGCGGCCCGGTTGCCGGTCAGATCGGCTTCGGTGATCACCACCAGGTTCGCGCCCGCGATCACCACACCGTCGTGCAGCGGGCCCTGCAGCACGCCGACCACACCCTGCTTCGGAGCGGAGCCCGGCGCCAACAGCGTTGCGGGCGTGTCGGATTCAGCGAGCTGTTCGACGACCCGCTGGGCGGTTCCCGCGCCGGCGGTGACGACCGCGGCATAGCCGCCGGTGGAGACGTGGGCGCGCAGCATCGCGAAGGTCTCGGTGACGAACGACGCGCCGTGCTGGCGACCGCGCGCCGTCGGCGCGGGCCGGATGTCCAGTTGGAGCGCGGCTTCGTCGGACAGCTGGGACAGCGTCCACCACGGGTGCCCGCCCTCCCGGGCCGCGGCGCGGGCGTCGTCCAATTCGACGAACCCCGACGCGCCCATCGCCTCCAGGTCGATCGGGGCGTCACCACCGACCGCCGCCGTCGACCAGGACGCCTCCAGGAACTCCTGACCGGTCTTGATCAGATCGGCCGCGCGGGTGCGCACCTTCTCGGGGTCGCAGATCAGCAGCGGCGCGCCCTCGGGCAGATGGGCTGACAGCGTCACCAACTCGGTGGGGTGCAACAGCGGCAGCAGCGCCTCCATACCGTCGACGGGGATGCCCTCGGACAACTTCGCCAGCATGTCGGGCACGCTGCCGGGCAGCCCGTTCTCCTGCGCCGGGTGCTGGGTGGCCAACTTGGCCGCACGGTCGCGGGCGTCCTCGGTCAGCAGCAGTTCGCGGCACGCCACGGCGATCAGCGTGTCGACGTCGATCTCGGGGATGGACCGCTGATCGGCGACGGAGAACATCCGCATCTCGGACACCTCGTCGCCCCAGAACTCCACCCGCACGGGATGTTCGTAGGTGGGCGGGAAGATGTCGAGAATGCCTCCGCGCACCGCGAACTCGCCGCGCTTGCCCACCATGTCCACCCGGGTGTAGGCCAGCTCGACCAGCCGGGCGACCACGGTGTCGAACTCGGCTTCGACGCCGACGGTCAGCACCAGCGGTTCGATGTCGGCCAGTTCGGGGGCCATCGGTTGCAGCAGCGAACGCGTCGTGGTGACCACCACGCGCAGCGGCGGACCCAGGCGCGCATCGTCGGGGCGGGCCAGCCTGCGCAGCAGCATCATCCGGGCACCGACGGTGTCCACGCCCGGCGACAACCGCTCGTGCGGCAGCGTCTCCCAGGACGGGAACATCGCCACGGCGTCGCCGAACACGCCGCGCAGCTGAGCGGTCAGGTCGTCGGCCTCGCGGCCGGTGGCGGTCACCACCAACACCGGCGCCGATTCCGGCGTGGCCAGCGCGGCCGCGACGAACAGCCGGGCGGCCGCGGGGCCGACGAGGTGCAGATCGGCGGGTCTGTCGGCGGCGCGGCGCGCCACCTCTTGTAGTGAGGGATCTCGGCGCGCCAGCTCAACGAGCCCCGCGATCGGGGTTGGGACAGGAGCGGTCCCCGATGGGGTCATTGCATCAATCCTAGGCAACGGGATTCGGGTGTGATTACCTGCGCCTGGCACAGGTGACCACGCCGAAGTCGGGGGTCACTCGTCGAGCAGCTGCGGGTCGTCCTCGAGGTGCATCAACCCGTTCCAGCACAGGTTGACCAGGTGGGCGGCCACCACTTCCTTCTTTGGCTCGCGAACGTCGAGCCACCACTGCGCGGTCATCGACACCGACCCCACCAGCGCCTGCGCGTACAGCGGGGCGGTCTCGGGGTCCAGGCCGCGGCGGGAGAAGTCACCGGCCAGGATCGACGACACCTGGTTGACGGCCTCGTTGAGCAGCGTCGAATAGGTGCCCGACGTGATCGCCGCCGGCGAGTCGCGGATCAGGATGCGGAACCCGTCGGTGCGCTCCTCGATGTAGGTCAGCAGCGCCAGCGCCACCCGTTCGATGCGCAGCCGCGAGCGGTTGTTGGTGGTGCGGGTCAGCGACGAGGTGATGCCGTCGAGCAGCGCCGACATCTCGCGGTCGACGACCACCGCGTACAACCCCTCCTTGCCCCCGAAATGCTCGTAGACCACCGGCTTGGACACGTTCGCGCGCAGCGCGATCTCTTCGATCGAGGTGCCTTCGTAGCCGCGTTCGGCGAACAGCGACCTGGCCACCTCGATGAGCTGGTGGCGCCGCTCCGCCCCGGTCATCCGGGCGCGGGGGGCACGCACTTCTTTGTCCGGGGCTGCCACGCCTAAAGGGTAGACCCGGCGGATAACCTGGGACGAAGTCACCGACGTCGGCTGGGGCCAGGGAGCAAATCGTGATCACGCTGGATCGCCTGGTCAACGTGCTGGGCGGATTCGGCGCCCGACTGCAGAGCACGTCGATCACCCGGGCGACCGAACTGCACAGCGTGGTGCTGCCCGAAACCGCCGACGGCCGCACCGTCACCGGTGACGTGCTGCTGGCCGTGGGCGCGGACTCGACCAAGCAGGCGCTGCGCTGGGCCCGCAACGCGCGCGCGACCGTCGTGTTGCTGCGCAGCGACGGCGAACAGATCACGTTCAGCTCCAAGGCCCCGCCCGCCGCGGTGATGAGCATCGACCCCTCCGTCCCGTGGAGCGAGGTCGCCGCGATCGTGTTCGGGCTGGTGATGGAGGGCCGCGAAACCGAGTCCGGCCGCGGCCCAACGGATTTGTTCGCGTTGGCCGACAGCCTTGCCGAATCGATCGGCGGCGCGGTCGTCATCGAAGACCGCATCTCCCAGGTGTTGGCGTACTCCCGCGGCCAGCAACAGACCGACGACGCGCGCGTGGCGACGATCCTGGCCAGGCAGGCGCCCAGACAACTGCACGCCCTGTTCGACAAGCGCGGCGTGTTCGCGCACCTCGCGGTGTCCGACGAACCGCTGTTCGTCCAGGGCGACCCCGAGCACGGGCTGAGCGGTCGCATGGTGGTGGCCGCGCGCGCCGGCCGCGAACTGCTGGGGTCGGTGTGGGTGGCGTGCTCGGCGCCGCTGGACGCGTCCGCCGCCGCCGCGCTGGCCGACAGCGCGCGGGTGGTGGCGCTGCACATGCTGCGCTCACGCGCGAGCGCGGACCTGGAGCGGCAGGTCGAGTCCGAGCTGGTCATCCGGCTGCTGGAGAGCCCCGCCGACGCCGCGACGGTGGTCAGCAGGCTCGGCCTGCCGCAGACGCCGCTGCGGGTGGTGGCGGTGCGCGCCCACGTCGGCGGTGAGCGCCACGCACCGCTGCTGTTGGCGTTCGAGCGGGCTACCGCGGGGTTCGGCTGGTCGCGTCCCAACCGCAGCGCCCTGACCGGCAGCACGCTCTACACCGTGCTGGCCGCCGACGCCTCGGCGGCGGCCCGCGACTGGGTGGCGGCGCTGACCGCGGGGCTGCCCGACGAAATCAGCGTGCTGTCGGGGATCAGCGGGCCCGCGCTGCCGGCCGAGTTGGCGACGGCGCGGCTGGAAGCCGACGAATGCCTCGCGCTGCACGAGGTCAGCGATGCGCAGCGGCCGCCGCCCGCCTACGACGAATCCTGGGACGACATCCTGCTGTACCGGCTGCGCACCGCGGCGCAATCGGGGCGCAGCCCGCAGCGCGGCCCGGTCGCCGAACTCCGCGAGCACGACCGCGGGCACGGCACCCCCTACGTCGCGACGCTGCGGGCCTATCTGGAGAATCAGGGGGATCCGGTGGCCGCGGGTGAGCGGCTCGGCGTGCACGAGAACACCGTGCGCTACCGGCTGCGCCGGATGGCCGAGATCACCGACCTGCGGCTGGACGATCCGCGCAAGCGGCTGGCGATGATGATCGAGCTGGCCGCCACCCAGCCCACCTGAGCGCTGTCCTAACTCGACAAACATCGCGGCGGTCTTTGTCGGCCGCAGGCAAGCCCTCCGTCGCCGTTCCTCGGCACGATGGAACATCAGCTGATGGAGGTTTGGTGATGGTGGGGCTCGACCGGATGGACGGCGGACCGCGATCGGTGATCGTGGTCGGTGCCGGCATCGTCGGGCTGTCGACCGCCTGGTTCCTGCAGGAACGCGGGGTCGACGTGACCATCGTCGACCGCACCGGCGTCGCCGCGGGGGCCTCCTGGGGCAACGCCGGCTGGGTCTCGCCGACCCTGGCCATTCCACTGAACTCGCCCGCGATGCTGCGCGAGGGCCTGCGCGCGCTGCGCGACTCGGCCGCGCCCCTGCACATCCCGCTGCGCGTGGACGGCGGACTGGCGATGTTCCTCCTGAAGTTCGCCGCCAACAGCAGGCAGTCGTCCTGGACACGGGCGGTGCGCGCGAACGTGCCGCTCAACAACGAGGCCATCGAGGCCTTCGACGTGCTGGTGGCCAACGGCGTCGACGTGCCCGTCACCGACGGCCCGATCACCGCGGTGTTCGAGAGCACCGAGCAGGCCGACCGCATGCTGGCCGAACTTCGCCACCTCGAAGCCGCCGGCCAGGAGGTGTCGGTCACCGGCTTGACCGGCGACGCGCTGCGCGAACAGGTGCCGCTGGCCTCGCCGAAGATCACCGCGGGCATCAACGTCAACGGGCAACGGTTCGTCGACCCGGGCCGTTTCACCGAGGCACTGGCCGGCGCGGTCGTCGACCACGGTGCGACGCTGCAGACGATGGAGATCCGCGGGGTGTTCACCTCCGGCACCGGTGTGAGCATCCACCCGCGCAGCGGCGTCCCGATGACCGCCGAGGCGGCCGTCATCGCGACCGGCGCCTGGCTGCCGCACCTGGCCGCCAACCGCATCCGGGTTCCGGTGCGGTCCGGTCGCGGCTACTCCTTCACCGTGCCGGTCGACCGCCCGATCCCGTCACCCATCTATCTGCCGGAGGCACGGGTGGCGTGCACCCCGTACCGCGGAGGTCTGCGGGTGGCGGGCACCATGGAGTTCCGTGACCCCTATGAGCCGGCGGTCGCACAGCGCGTCGGCGCCATCGTGGCGTCCGCCGAACCGCTGCTCGAGGGGGTGCGGTGGGCCGAACGCAGCGATGTCTGGGTCGGTCCACGCCCCATCACCCCCGACGGGCGCGCGCTCATCGGCGAAGTGTCGCGCGGCGTCTACGTCGCCGGCGGACACGGGATGTGGGGACTCGCACACGGCCCGATCACCGGCCGGCTGTTAGCCGAACAGATCACGACAGGTAAACAGCCCGAGGCCTTACGCGAGTTCGACCCTCTTCGCTGACCTCAGCACTCACGCCTGGCCCGTATGGGCAGTCGAGTCGGCAGGGGCGGTGCTCACCGAAAAGCCCGCCACTGCCGACGAACCCCCTCCCACGAATCTCTGGAAAGGAACATCACCGATGACCACTCCCACCACCGACGGCGTATGGATGACCCCACAGGCGCGCGAGCGCCTGGAGGCCGAGCTCGCCGAGCTGATGTCGCACCGCGAGTTCGACACCGAAGACCCCAACGACCGCGACGACCAACTGGTCGAGGCGCAACTGGCGCGCAAGGCCCGGATCCGCCAGATCCACGAACTGTTGAGCAACGCCGTCGTCGGCGACACTCCGCCGGACGACGGCATCGCCGAGCCCGGCATGGTGCTGACCGTGCGCTACGACGACACCGGCGACACCGAGACGTTCCTGCTGGGTGTGCGCGGCGCCGAGGACGCCGACATCGAGGTGTACTCCGTGCAGTCCCCGCTGGGCAGCGCGCTGGCCGGCGCCCGGCCCGGCGAGCAGCGCAGCTACACGCTGCCCAACGGCGCCGAACAACCGGTGACGCTGATCTCGGCCGTGCCCTACGGCGCCCACGTGGCCGGGAAGTAGCGTTCGCGCAGCCCGCCCGGCCGGTCGACTAAAGTCGCACGCGTATCCGTAGCGATCGGTCCGTCGTGGTGTAATCGGCAGCACATCAGATTTTGGTTCTGAGAGTTCAGGTTCGAGTCCTGGCGACGGAGCGGGAGGCGTGTCACGGTGTCAACCGAATCCGCTGTCGTGGTGCTGGCCGCCGGAGCGGGCACCCGGATGCGATCGGACACCCCGAAGGTGCTGCACACGCTGGCCGGACGCAGCATGCTGGCCCATGCGCTGCACGCCGTGGCCAAGGTGGCACCGCAGCACCTCGTGGTGGTCGTCGGCAAGGACCGCGACCGGGTGGTGCCCGCCGTCGAACAGCTGGCCGTCGACTTCGGCCGCCCCATCGACACCGCGGTGCAGGACCAGCAGCTCGGCACCGGGCACGCGGTGGAATGCGGGCTGTCCGCGCTGCCGCCGGAGTTCACCGGTGTCGTCGTGGTGACCTCCGGTGACGTCCCGTTGCTGGACGCCGACACGCTGGCCGACCTGATCGCCACGCACGCCGACGGTCCCGCCGCGGCCACCGTGCTGACCACCACGCTGCCCGACCCCACCGGCTACGGGCGCATCCTGCGCACCCAGGACGGGCAGGTCATCGGCATCGTCGAGCAGGCCGACGCCACCCCGACTCAGCAGGCCATCGCCGAGGTCAACGCCGGCGTCTACGCGTTCGACATCGCGGCCCTGCGCTCGGCGTTGAGTCGGCTCAGCGCCGACAACGCCCAGCAGGAGCAGTACCTGACCGACGTCGTCTCGATCCTGCGCTCCGACGGGCTGGTGGTGCGGGCCAAACACGTCGACGACGCCACCCTGGTCGCGGGCATCAACGACCGGGTGCAGCTCTCGGAGTTGGCCGCCGAGCTCAACCGGCGCATCGTGGCCGCTCATCAGCGCGCGGGGGTGACGGTCATCGACCCCGCCACCACCTGGATCGACGTCGACGTCACCATTGGCCGCGACACCGCCGTCTACCCGGGCACCCAACTGCTCGGACGCACCAAGATCGGCGGACTGTGCCAGATCGGCCCGGACACCACGCTCACCGACGTGACGGTCGGCGACCGGGCCACGGTGATCCGCACCCACGGCGGCCAGTCGGTGATCGGCGACGACGCCGCCGTCGGCCCGTTCGCGTACCTGCGGCCCGGCACCGTGCTGGGCGCCGAGGGCAAGCTGGGCGCGTTCGTCGAGACCAAGAACTCCACCATCGGGGCGGGCACCAAGGTGCCGCATCTGACCTACGTCGGCGACGCCGACATCGGCGAGCACAGCAACATCGGCGCGTCCAGCGTGTTCGTCAACTACGACGGGGAGACCAAGAGCCGCACCACGATCGGCTCACACGTGCGCACCGGCTCCGACACCATGTTCGTCGCGCCGGTCACCGTGGGCGACGGCGCGTACACCGGCGCGGGCACCGTGGTCCGCGACGACGTGCCACCCGGCGCGCTGGCCGTCTCGGCCGGGCCCCAGCGCAACATCGAGGGGTGGGTGTCCCGCAAGCGGCCGGGCTCGAAGGCCGCCGAGGCCGCCGAGCGCGCCACCGAGGCCAACAGCGACGACGAGTCCTGAGCCGGTTGCCCATCGGCTACCTGTTCGCTACCCGTACGATTGACCCCGTATCCGACCCCCGACCGGTGAGGGCGCACTGTGGGCACCGAGTGGACCGACAACCGCAAGAATTTGATGCTCTTCTCGGGACGCGCGCACCCCGAACTGGCCGAGCAGGTGGCCAAGGAGCTTGACGTGCCGGTCACCGCGCAGACCGCGCGTGACTTCGCCAACGGCGAGATCTTCGTGCGCTTCGACGAGTCGGTGCGCGGCTGCGACGCCTTCGTGCTGCAATCCCATCCGGCGCCGCTCAACGAGTGGATCATGGAACAGCTGATCATGATCGACGCGCTCAAGCGCGGCAGCGCCAAGCGGATCACCGCGATTTTGCCGTTCTACCCGTATGCCCGCCAGGACAAGAAGCACCGCGGCCGGGAGCCGATCTCGGCGCGGCTGATCGCTGATCTGCTCAAGACCGCGGGCGCTGATCGCATCGTCAGCGTCGACCTGCACACCGACCAGATCCAGGGCTTCTTCGACGGGCCCGTCGACCACATGCGGGCGCAGAACCTGCTCACCGGCTACATCCGGGAGCACTACCCGTGCGAGAACATCGTCGTCGTCTCCCCCGACTCCGGGCGGGTGCGGGTGGCCGAGAAGTGGGCCGACTCGCTGGGCGGCACGCCGCTGGCGTTCATCCACAAGACCCGGGACCCGCGGGTGCCCAACCAGGTGGTGTCCAACCGGGTCGTCGGCGAGGTCGCCGGGCGCTGCTGCGTGCTCACCGACGACATGATCGACACCGGCGGCACCATCGCAGGTGCGGTCAAGCTGCTGCGCGAGGAAGGCGCCGCCGATGTGATCATCGCCGCCACCCACGGCGTGCTGTCCCCGCCTGCCAGGGACCGGCTTGCCGAGTGCGGCGCGCGCGAGGTGATCGTCACCAACACGTTGCCGATCGGCGAAGACAAGCGATTCCCGCAGTTGACCGTGTTGTCGATCGCCCCTTTGCTGGCGAGTACCATTCGTGCGGTATTCGAAAACGGTTCAGTGACAGGTCTTTTCGACGGAGACGCCTAAGTGTCAGACAGTGTTATCTATCACAACCCCCGCTGCTCGACCTCCCGCAAGACGCTGGACCTGCTGCGCGAGAACGGTATCGAGCCGCAGATCGTGCAGTATCTGAAGACGCCGCCGACGCGGGCCGAACTGGCCAAGATGATCGCCGACGCGGGCATCGACGTGCGCACCGCGGTGCGCACGAAGGAGTCGGTGTACGCGGAGTTGAACCTCGCCGAGGCCGGCGACGACGAACTTCTCGATGCGATGGTGCAACATCCGATCCTCATCGAGCGCCCGTTCGTCGTCACGCCGAAGGGCACCAGGCTGGCCAGACCGATCGACAACGTGCGCGAAATTCTGTGACGGCGCGTCGGGCGGCGGCGGCTTTGCTGGCTGCGGTCATCGCCGCGGGCTGCGGCACGGATGCGCCTGACTACGAGTCGATCTGGTCGACCGCGACCACCACCACACCTGCCGCCACCGAGACACCGGTGCCGATCGCGGCGTATCTGGAGCGCGTCGGCGTGGTCGGTGATCCCGTGGCGCCCGAGAAGCTGGCCGATCTGACCGTGACCTACCCGACCCCGCCCGGGTGGGAGCCGTACGCCAACACCAACCTGTCGCCGATGACGCGGGTGATCGCTAAAGGCGACACCTATCCGACCGCGATGTTGATGGTGTTTCGGCTCACCGGCGACTTCAATGTCGAGGAGGCGATCAAACACGGTGACGACGATGCGCAGCTGTCGCAGAACTTTCGCCAACTCAACGCCTCCACTGAGGATTTCAAGGGCTTCCCGTCATCGATGATCGAGGGCAGCTACGACCTCAACGGCACGCGGATGCACACCTACAACCGCATCGTCATCGCGACCGGCGCGCCGCCGGCCAATCAGCGCTACCTCGTCCAGTTCACGGTCACCGGTTTCGCCGAGAAGGCCGCCGAGGAGGCCCCCGACATCGAGGCGATCATTCGGGGCTTCAACGTC
The DNA here is from genome assembly GCF_053483675.1 of Mycolicibacterium sp. XJ1819. Lineage (NCBI taxonomy): Bacteria > Bacillati > Actinomycetota > Actinomycetes > Mycobacteriales > Mycobacteriaceae > Mycobacterium > Mycolicibacterium sp. XJ1819. Next base: position 33,531 of record NZ_JBEFST010000015.1, read on the forward strand.
GCAGTCCCTGCGGCCCCGCCGAAGTAAGCCTGTTCGCCCGCCAGATTGCATCCACGCGAGAAGACGCCTGCTGGAATGCAATTTCGCGGCGGGAGCACTCATTAAGGTGGTCGCCATGAGCCAATGGACCGCCGCCGAGCTGCCGTCGTTCGCCGGCCGCACCGTCATCGTCACCGGAGCCAACTCGGGCCTGGGCCTGATCACCGCCCGCGAACTGGCCCGCGTCGGGGCGCACACGATCCTCGCCGTGCGCAACACCGCCAAGGGCGAGGAAGCGGCCGCCACCATGACTGGCCCCGGATTCGGTGAGGTCGAGGTCCGCGAGCTCGACCTGCAGGATCTGGCCTCGGTGCGGGCGTTCGCGGAAGGCGTCGACTCCGTCGACGTGCTGGTGAACAACGCGGGCATCATGGCGGTGCCCTACGCGTTGACCGTCGACGGCTTCGAGAGCCAGATCGGCACCAACCACCTCGGCCACTTCGCGTTGACGAACCTGTTGTTGCCGACGTTGACGGATCGGGTGGTGACGGTGTCCTCCCAGATGCACATCTTCGGTTGGGTCAGCCTCAAGGACCTGAACTGGAAGTCGCGACCGTACTCGGCGTGGCTGGCTTACGGGCAGTCCAAGCTGGCCAATCTGATGTTCACCAGCGAATTGCAGCGCAAGCTCGACGCCGCGGGCTCGCCGCTGAAGTCGCTGGCCGCCCACCCGGGATACTCGGCGACCAACCTGCAAGGCCACACCGGCAGCCGGTTCGGTACCCGGTTCTGGGATGCGGGCAACCGGTTGTTGGCCACCTCCGCGGAGTTCGGCGCCCGCCAGACGCTCTACGCGGCATCACAGGATCTGCCCGGCGACACGTTCATCGGGCCGCGGTTCTCGATGCGGGGACCGACGGGCCCGCACTGGCGCAGTCCGCTGGCCCGCGACGCCGACCGGGCCGCGAGGCTGTGGGACCTATCGGAGCAGCTCACTGATACCAAGTTCGCGCTCTGATTTGGGCGTGCGCGGCCCCAGCGGCTACCCTGGCTGGTAATCACGGCGAGGGTGGCGGGGATTCCTGGCACCGTAATCGACGCGAACTACCTTCAGTGGTTGCGCCCTGGCCGTGCTCGGTACACGACAGGAGCGAAATTCAATGGCCAAGATCGTCAACAATCTGACCGCGGTGGTCCGCGAAGAGACCGGCAAGGGTGCGTCACGACGCGCCCGTCGCAACGGCAAGGTCCCCGCCGTGCTCTACGGCCACGGCACCGATCCGCAGCACCTCGAACTCGACGCGCGTGACTTCGCCGCCGTGCTGCGCCACTCCGGCACCAACGCGGTGCTGACGCTCGACATCGCGGGCACGGAGCAGCTGGCGCTGACCAGGGCGCTTCACCTGCACCCCATCCGCCGCAGCATCCAGCACGCCGACCTGCTGGTCGTGCGTCGCGGCGAGAAGGTGGTCGTCGAGGTGACCGTCGTCATCGAGGGCGAGGCGGCGCCGGGCACGCTGGTCACCCAGGAGACCAACGCCATTCAGCTCGAGGCCGACGTGCAGGCGATCCCCGATCAGATCGTCGTGTCGGTGGAGGGCGCCGAGATCGGCACCCAGTTCACTGCGGGCACCATCGAACTGCCCGACGGCGTCTCGCTGATCTCCGACCCGGAGATGCTGGTCGTCAACGTGGTCGCCGCGCCCACCGCCGAGGAGATGGAGGGCGAGGTCGCCGAGGAGGAGGCCGAGGCCGAGGCTGCGCCCGCCGCGCCCGCCGGCGAGGCCGCCGACGAGGCGCCCGCCGCGGATACGGAGTAGGCCGACATGGCCGAACCCCAGTTGGTGGTCGGCCTCGGCAACCCCGGACCTCAGTACGCCACCACCCGGCACAACCTCGGGTTCTTGGTGGCCGACATCCTCGCCGACCGGATGGCGGCGGGGTTCAAGATGCACAAGAAGTCCGGCGCCGAGGTCGTCACCGGGCGCATCGGGGGCCGCGCGGCGGTGCTGGCCAAGCCGCGCAGCTTCATGAACGAGTCCGGCCGCCAGGTGGGGCTGCTGGCGAAGTTCTACTCGATCGCGCCCCCCGACGTCGTGGTGATCCACGACGAGCTCGACCTCGACTTCGGGCGTATCCGGCTCAAGTCGGGCGGCGGCGTGGCCGGCCACAACGGCCTGCGATCGGTGGCCTCGGCGTTGGGCAGCAACGACTTCGCGCGGGTGCGTATCGGCATCGGCCGCCCGCCGGGCCGCACCAGCGGGGCCTCATATGTGCTGTCGACGTTCACCTCGGCGGAATGGAAAGAGGTGCCGACGATCTGCGAGCAGGCCGCCGATGCGACCGAACTGTTGCTCGAGCACGGGTTGGAGCCCGCGCAGAACACCGTGCACGCCTGGAGTTGAGCGCGGCTACAAGAACGAGTTCTCGGCGGTGAGGCCGCGCTCCGGGAACGCGCCGAGGGCGAAGGTCTCGGCGTTGCCCAACCCGACGCCGCCGCCGACGGGATCTTCCACCCTCACCAGCAGGTCGCGCAACTGGTGCAATCTGCGCGCGTTCTCGGGAGCATCGCAGTTCATCACGTGGTTGCCCTCGACCTTCAGGTCGCCGACCCACTGCCCGTACACCCAGTCGTCCCACCCGTAGTAGCCCGCGGTGCCGAGGTGAAATCCGGTGGGCCCGGCCGCGGTGACGGTCAACGGCCGCTTCGTACCGTCTGCGTCGATGAGCGTGACGGTGCCGTGCGTGAACCGGCGGTTGTCGTCGCGGAAGTGCATGTCCTGTTCGACGGAGACGAACCGGTGGGAATCCCCGTTGTCGTCTTGTTGTTCGGCCTGACAACGGATTTCGAGAAAGCCGTCGCCGCGCTCCTCCTGATACATCACGAACAGCGAGTACGTCGACCCGTCGGGCCTGGTCATGGTCATCGGCAGCCAGGTCATGAACATCTGGGCAATCCGTCGGCCTCCCCGGGGCAGGCCGGGGATCGGCTTGCCGACGCCCGGGCGCAGGCCCCAGGAGTGGTCGCGGATCGAGATCCACTCGTCGGGACCGATCTCGGTGCGTTCACCGTGTAGTCGCACCCACCCCGACGCGACGCCGATCTGGTGGTACCGCAGTACGTTGTGCGTGACGCGGTAGCCGTCCGGGCTGCGGTCTGGCCACGGATCCTCTAGTGCCGCAGGGAAACTGCCCCGCAGCTCCACGTCGAACGCGATCGGCGCGTGGCCGGTTTCGTCGAGCGTGATCTGCACCGCTCGTAGCGGCTCGACCACCCGGTAGCGGATCGGCCCGACCTGTGTTCCCGTCGGGTCGGAGGACAACCGCCGGCCGGCCCGCACCGTCCACTGCTCGGTGCCGCGGCACACTCCCGCGGCACCGTCGAAGACCCCGCGGTTGGTGTATTTGCCCACCCCGAGCACGACCTGAAGGGAATTGTCGCGGGCGTGCGCGATCGTCCAGATCTTCTCGGTCCACGACGGATCCGACTGGCCCACTGTCGCGAAGGTGTCGACGATCTGATGGGTGAGCAGTTCATCCTCGGGTACGAGCGCGCCGTAGTTCGTCGACAGCAATGCGACTACCTTCCTTCAATCAGCGGGCGGTGCACCGAAGAACGTCCTCATGTCCGTGCCGCGGTCGTATTCCCGCATCCAGGTGTCCGCCCAGTCGGGAAGCGGTTGGGTGGCGGGATTGTGCCGGGGAGTCTGCGAGAGGGCCAGCCGCCACAGCATTCTGACCAGCTGGCCGGCGGGCACGGCGTGAAACAACGTCGGCGCACCACCGGATTTTGGCCGGCGGCGACGGCCGACGGGACCGCGGTAGGTCAGTTCGCGGGCCAGAAGCCCGGTGGACATCAGCTGCTGCGTCGAGGCGCCGCGTTCCTCGAACGGCACCACTTCGTCGAACGTCTTCGCGATTGCCTCGGCGATGCCCGCGACGTGGTTGATGGTCGCGCGCAACCGTTTGACGCGGTACCACGGATCCGGACACAGGTGGCGATAGAGCATCAGCCCCGAACTGCGGTGTTCGATCTCCTCGACGAAGTGCCACATCATCAGCGAAGCCACCCGTTGGTCGCCCCCGTCGAACAGCGAATCACGGTTGTCCAGCACAATTTTGAACAGGGGCGTGAACGTCGCCTCGAGATTGGCGATGTAGGCGGCGTGGAACTCGACAGGGTGGGCGTCGAGCAGTTCGTCGTATGACCTACATGCCTGCTCGTAGCACCGCTCGAGTTCGGGGTAGCGCTGCACGAGCGCGGTCATGTGCTTGCGATGCGCCGCGGCGTGCTGTGCCTCTTGGCGCAGGAAGGCCTCGGCTTCGGAGGCGATGTCGGGATCGTCGTCGAATCTGTCCCCGGCCATCCGCACGGTGCTGACGATGTAGCGCTCGAAGGGCACCGCGATGAACGTGAACGCGTTGCAGAACAGCCCGAACTCCGGATTCGCCGGCTGCCAGTTGAACGGCACCGTGTCGTCGAACTCCCATGCGATCTTGCGAACCACGAGGTTCGTCATGAGTCGCCACCAGCCTTAACATGGGTGCACGCAGTTAGGCGTAGTGTGACATTTGACCCACCATATGTAAAGGACAGACAAGTGGCTTCTCGGCCGGTCGACGCGGACCCCTCGACGCGGCGCCGCATCCTGGCGGCGACGTTCGTGGTGCTCGCCCGCGACGGCCATCGCAAGCTGCAACTGTCCGACGTCGCCGCCGAAGCCAAGGTGTCGCGTCCGACGCTGTACCGCTACTTCGGGTCCAAGGAGGGCCTGATGGAAGCGTTCGGCCGCTACGAACAGGACAACTTCGACGCCGGTATCGCCGCCGCGATGGCGGGGTTGAGCGGGCCCGACCGTCTCGACGCCGCCTTGCGTTTCATCGTCGACTTCCAGAGCAGCTACTCACTGGGTTCGCTGGCCGAGGTCGAACCGGAGCACGTGTTGAGTCAGATGAAGCGGGTGCTGCCGATCATGCACGAGCGTGTCGCGCGGATCATCCCGGGAGACCACAGCGAGGTCGCCGCCGCGGCGGTGGTGCGCATCGCGGTATGCCACTACCTGGTCGGCGGGGGCAGTCCCCGACAGTTCCTCGCCGAACTGCGCCACACCGCGGGCCTGGCCCCGACCGGGCGGCGACTGCCTCGCGCGGCCGCGGGTTGACTTTACATGTGATGGTTGCCATGTAACCCTGAGTCATGGCCGGTATCACCCTGGGGACGCGCGATCTGGCCGCCACCCGCAGCCGTCTCCAAGCGTGGTTCGCGCACAGGTTCGCCGCCGAGGCGACGTTGTCCGAACTGCGTACCGCGAATCGGGCGGCGGGCTGGTCGAGTGAGAGTTTGATCTTCAGCGCCGAGGTGCGCGGGGCGACCGACGAGTACGTGATCCGGATTCCGCCCGCAGGCGGCGGGATCTTCCCCGACTACGACCTGGACGCCCAGACCCGGACCCAGCAGCTTCTGCACGAGCACGGCATCGCGACCCCGTCACCGATCCTTCATGAGCCCGACGACAGCTGGATCGGCTCGAGATTCCTTGTGATGCCCCGCATTTACGGGCACACGCCGTCGGACACCACGTACGCGATCCGCGGCTGGCTGCATGACGCCGGCCGCGATGTGCAACGACGCGCCCACGACTCGTTCCTGGAGACGCTGGCCGGGCTGCACCGCATCCCGGTCGACGAAGCCCCGTGGCTGCGGCGCCCGCACGGTGTCGGGGTGGCCGCCGAACTCGCCTGGTGGCAGGAGTATGCGCGGTGGGGCTCCGACGACCAGGTACCCGACATCGTCGCGGAGGCGTTCGACTGGCTGCGCCACCGGCTACCGGAGGACCACGGTGAGCTGAGCGTGTGCTGGGGCGATGCGCGCCTGTCCAACGCGATCTTCGATGACACCGGACAACTCGTCGGCGCGTTGGACTGGGAGCAGGCCTGCGTGTGCCCGGCCGAGACCGATTTCGCGTGGTGGTTGGCCACCCGCCGACAGATGTTGGAGGTCAACGGGATCGACGCCGATCCGGAGCTGCCGGGGTTCGATGGCCGCGAGCAGGTGATCGGGCGCTTCGAGCATATGATCGGTCGGCAACTGCGGCACCTGGACTGGTACGAGATCTTCGCGATGGTGCGGATGGGCTGCTGCATCCTGCGCACTCAGGTGCTGCTGCGCACAACCGGTCAAGCCGATCACTTCCTGACCCGCGCGCCGGTGCTGCCGGCCTGGACGATCGCCGCCGTGCGAACCTAGCCACCCGTGCGGCGCGCGTAGGCACGCAGTGCGAACGGCGCGAACACGGCCGTCAGCACCAGCGACCACAGGATGGTCGCGAGCACCGGATGGTGCAGCGGCAGCTGCGCGCTCTCCGGTGCCGGACCGCCGTTGCCCCACAACTGCCGCATGGCCTGCGCCAGCGACGACACCGGATTCCACTCGGCCATCACCCGAAGCCAGTGCGGCATCGGTTCGGTCGGCACAAAGGTGTTGGCCAGGAACGTGACCGGGAACAGCACGCTGAACATCACGCCGTTGACGGCCTCGACCGTACGCAGCAGCGACCCGACCAGGATGCCGAACCAGATCATCCCGAACCCGAACACCAGCACCAGCGCGAACGCCAACGCCGCGTCGAGCACACCGCCGCGGATACGCCAACCGATGGCCAGGCCCGTCACGGCCATCACCACCACACCCAGCGACGAGTGGATCAGGCTGGCGATGCTGCGCCCGATCAGCACCGACGACCGCGAGATCGGCAGCGACCGGAACCTGTCGATGATCCCCTTCTCCACATCGGCGGTGATCCCCGAGGCCACCACGAACGCCGAGAACACGATGGTCTGCGCCTGGATGCCCGGCAGCAGGAACTCGCGGTAGTTCGTGCCGCCCGGGTTGACGATCGACGCCCCGAACACGAACGCGAACAGCAGCACGAACATGATCGGCTGCACGGTCACGTCGCTGAGCATCTCCGGCATCCGCTTGGTGTGGATCATGTTGCGTTTCACCATGATCCACGACTGTTGGGCGATGTTGGTGGGTCGGGTCCCGACGCCGGTCATGCGTGCACCTCGTCGGGGGTGCGGTGCCCGGTCAACGACAGGAACACATCGTCGAGGCTGGGGCGGGACAACCCGATGTCGTCGACGCCGATGTCGTGGTCACGCAACCACTCGGCGACGCGGATCATGTCGGCGAGGCCGTCGGCGGCCGTGGTCAGCTGACGGGCGCCGGCATCGACGAACACCTCGGCCCCGGTTTTGGCCAGCAGCGCCCGCGCCGCGGTCAGGTCGTCGGGGTCGGTCACCGTGACCACCAGGCTGGCCTTGCCCGCCTGCTGCTTGAGCTGCATCGGCGAGCCCTCGGCGATGATGCGGCCCCGGTCGATCACCACGATGTTGTCGGCGAGTTGATCTGCCTCCTCGAGGTACTGCGTGGTGAGCAGCAGCGTGGTGCCCTGCCGGACCAGGTCGCGCAGCGCGTCCCACAGTTCGGTGCGGCTGCGGGGATCCAGGCCGGTGGTCGGTTCGTCGAGGAACAGCACCGGTGGGGACGCCAGCAGGCTCACCGCGAGGTCGAGGCGACGGCGCATTCCGCCGGAGTACGACTTGACCACGCGGTCGGCGGCGTCGGCGATCGAAAACTGTTGCAGCAGCTGATCCCCCAGCCGCGCCAGATCTTTGCGGCGGATGCCGTACAGGCCGCCGATCATGCGGATGTTCTCCCGACCGGTCAGCAGTTCGTCGACGGTGGCGACCTGGCCCGTCAGCCCGATGCGGCGCCGCACTTCGTCGGGCTGGCTTTCCACGTCGTACCCGGCGACCCGGGCGGTGCCGCCGGTGGGTTTGGTCAGCGTCGTCATCATCCGCACCGTGGTGGTCTTGCCCGCACCGTTGGGGCCGAGCATGCCCAACACGGTGCCGGGCGCCACGGTGAAGCTGACACCGTCGACGGCCGGCGGATCACCGGGGTTGCCGAACCTCTTCATCAGATCGATGGCCTCGACGGCCGGGGTGACGGGCATGTCACCGACGGTATCGGCAGATACCGACGGCGGGCCATTCGATTTGCCGCGTCTCGGCGGTCTGTGGAGTACAACCTGTGTAGGGCGAGGTCGTCGTGTCAGGAGTATCCGACGTGGACGCGCAGTGGTTCGTAGCACCCGAGTACTGGCTGGCTCGCGAGGTGCTGCAGCGCGGCGTTGCGGTGATCTATCTGATCGCCTTTGTGGCCGCCGCCCGGCAGTTCAGGGCGCTCATCGGTGAGCACGGCATGCTTCCGGCGCCCAGATTCGTCGCGCGCGTGCCGTTTCGGGCCGCGCCCAGCCTCTTCCATCTGCACTATTCGGACCGGTTGTTCGCCGGGGTGGCCTGGTTCGGCGCGGCGTTGTCGGCGGCGATGGCCGTCGGCGTGGCGAACCTGGTGCCGCTGTGGACCTCGCTGGTGATGTGGCTGCTGCTGTGGGTGCTGTACCTGTCGATTGTCAACATCGGCCAGCGATGGTATGGATTCGGCTGGGAGTCACTGCTTTTGGAAGCCGGTCTGGTCGCGGCCTTCCTCGGCAACGACGACACGGCGCCGCCGCTGCTGGCGATTCTGCTCGTCCGGTGGCTGTTGTTCCGGGTGGAGTTCGGCGCCGGGCTGATCAAGCTGCGCGGCGACCCGTGCTGGCGCGATCTGACGTGTCTGGACTACCACCACGAGACCCAGCCGATGCCCGGACCGTTGAGCTGGTTCTTCCATCACCTGCCCAGGCCGCTGCATCGCGTCGAAGTCGCGGGTAACCATTTCGTCCAGCTGGTGGTGCCCTTCGCGCTGTTCGCGCCGCAGCCGGTGGCCGGCATCGCCGCGGGGTTGGTGATCGTCAGCCAACTGTGGTTGGTGGCCTCGGGCAACTTCGCCTGGCTGAATTGGCTGACGATCGTGCTGGCCGTCGCGGCCGTCGATCACCGCGCTTTCGCATCCGCGCTCCCGGTTCCCGACGCGCCGGCGTTGCCCAGTCCGCCGACGTGGTTCGTCGCCACGGTGATCGCGTTCACCACACTGTCGGTCGTGCTGAGCTTCTGGCCAGTGCGCAACATGGTGTCGAGCCGCCAGCGGATGAATGCCGCGTTCAATCCGATTCACCTGATGAACAGTTACGGCGCCTTCGGCAGCATCGGCCGTCAGCGGTTCGAGGTGATCATCGAGGGCACCGCCGAGCCGGACGTCACCGCGCACACGGTGTGGAAGGAGTACGGGTTCAAGGGCAAACCCGGCGACCCGCACAGGATGCCGCGCCAGTGGGCGCCGTATCACCTGCGCCTGGACTGGCTGATGTGGTTCGCGGCGCTGTCACCGGCCTATGCGCGCGACTGGTTCACGCCGTTCGTCGAACGGCTGCTGCGCAACGATGCTGCGACGCTGCGGTTGTTGCGCCACAACCCGTTTCCCGAATCTCCGCCGACGCATGTGCGCGCACTGCTTTACGAATACCGGTTCACCAGCTGGCGCGAACTGCGGAACGACGGGGCGTGGTGGCGCCGCACGTTGATCGGAGACTACCTACGGCCCGTCTCGCTGCCCGCGAGCGTGCGGAAACTCCGGTGAACACGCGGCGTGTCGCCCTCCAACACGCACGCTCGCGCCAGGAGGGAGTACAAGAAACTAGGTGACCAGGGAGACCGAGTTGGAGCGGCGCAGCTTGCCCGACGGAGTCTTGGGGATGGTGCCGGGGCCCAGCACCACGACGTTGCGCGGTCGCACGTCGACCTCGCCGACGACCTCGTGGGCCACCTGATGCTCGATGCGACGCACTTCGGCCGGATCCTGCCAGGCGTTGGACTCGACGGCGACGGCGAACGTCTCGCGCGAGTGCCCGGCGTCCAGGCGCACCGCGACCGCACAACCGGGACGGACGCCCTCCACCCGGCAGGCGGCCCGCTCGATGTCGGTGGGATAGATGTTGCGGCCGGCCATGATGATGACGTCCTTGACGCGCCCGCACACCACGACGTTGCCCTCCTCGGTGATGTAACCGAGGTCCCCGGTGTCATACCAGCCGTGCTCGTCCTGAGCGGGGATGAAACCGCCCATGGTGAGGTAGCCCGGCGTCACGCACTCGCCACGCAGTTCGATGACACCGACGCCGCGCGGCGCCATCACGTTGCCGTGCTCGTCGATGATGCGGGCCTCGAGGTCCTTGAGCAGCGGCCCCAGCGAGGCCAGCCGCCGGGTGTTGCCCTTGGTGGCCGGCACGGCGCGGCGCAGCGCGGCCAGCAGGTCGGCGTCGACCTCGTCGACCACCAGACCGGCGCCGCACGGCGAGAACGACACCGCCAGCGTCGTCTCGGCCATCCCGTAGGCGGGCAGGATCGCCTCCGGTTGCAGCCCGAACGGCTTACCCGCGTCGAGCAGGTCCTCGACGTCGGCGGGCTCGACGGGTTCGGCGCCTGAGAGCGCGAACCGCAGCGTGGACAGGTCGAACTCACCGGGCTTGGCCTGCCTGCGCAGCCGCTTGGCGAACAGCGCGTAGGCGAAGTTCGGCGCCGCGGTCATGGTGCCCTTGTACTTGTCGATGAGCTTGGCCCACAGCAGCGTGTCGCGCAGGAAGTCCATCGGCGTGACCTTGACCAGTTCCGCGCCGAAGTACATCGGGATGGTCAGGAAGCCGACCATGCCCATGTCGTGAAAGCAGGGCAGCCAGCTGACCATGACGTCGCGCTCGACGTCGTATTCGGCACCGATGAACATCGCCTCGGCGTTGGAGTAGATGTTGCGGTGGGTGATCTGCACGGCCTTCGGTGAGCCGGTGGAGCCCGACGTCAACTGCATCAGCGCCAAATCGTCCTCGCCCACCTCGATCGGGTCGATGGGGTGCGACTTGAGCAGATCGCCGACGGTGAGGACCTTGATGCCCTTCTCCTCGAGCACCGGGATCGCGACCATGAAGGGTTCGGAGACGATCACGGCCTTGGCCTCGATCATCCCGATGACGTTCATGGTGTCCTCGGCCCAGATCACCAGGTCGGTGCGGGGGGTGGGCTGGTGCAGCATGGTCAGGCTGGCGCCGCGCATCCACAGCGCCTGCGCGGTCGGCGCGATCTCGACGGGGAAGCCGGCCAGCACGCCCACGGCGTCGCCGAGGCCGATGCCCGCCTCGGCCAGGCCGCCCGCGATGCAGCGGGCACGCTCGTGAACCTCACCCCAGGTGTGCCGGACGGGCTCGTAGGGTTCACCGGTGACCATGCCCGTCTTCGCGGTGCGGGCATTGCGGTACATCTTCTCGGTGAATCGGCTCACGACGACCTCCTCGGTTTCTGGAGCCGCTGCGCCGGCGTCTGCTCCAGCGCATTTGCCCGGATGTCATGCTCCGCCTGATTCAGGGCACTCGCGCGCAGGCGCGCATACGACTGGGGAGCGGTTATGTCTCGGTTTGGTGTTGCTTCGGGTCGCCGACCGTGTTCGACGTAGCGCCCACCGAGCGTCCCGGTGGGCGAAAGTGTCGCGTCCGATGCTTGACCGCTGAATTTCACCGCGATTCATCTTAGGCAACTCTTAAGTAACCGCCAAACTATCCCGAGAATTGAGGTCCGAGTCACACAAAGTCGTGACCAAACCGATGTTCCGGGGGCCCGGCCAGGCGTTACACCGACGGCGACGGGGTGGGCACCACCCGCGCGCCCTGCACCGGGCCGCTGGCCACCCGCACGGTGCGGCATACCCCCGCCCCGGCCAGCTCGGCGCCCACGTCGACCGCGGCCGCCGACGACGCGCACAAGAACGCGCATGTCGGGCCCGAACCCGACACGATGCCGGCGAGCGCGCCGGCCTCGGTGCCCGCCCGCAGCGTGCGGCGCAGACCGGGGTCGAGGCTCAACGCGGCGGCCTGCAGGTCGTTGCCGAGCAGCGGGGCCAACTCGGCCGGGTCGCCGGAGGCCAGCGCCGCGAGCACCGGCTCCGGGTCCGACAGCCGGGGCGGCTGATCGCGCACCGACCCGGCCGTGTCGCGCAGCCGGTCGATCTCGGCGAACACCGCGGGGGTGGACAGGCCGCTGTCGGAGAACGCCAGCACCCAATGAAACGTGTTGCGGGCCAGCACGGTGGCCAGCTCCTCACCGCGCCCGGAGCCCAGCGCGGTACCGCCGTGCAGGGCGAACGGGACGTCACTGCCCAGTTGCGCGGCCAGTGCGTGCAGATCGCGGCGCGGCACCCCGAGCTCCCACAACGTGTTCATGGCCACCAGCACCCCGGCCGCGTCGGCGCTGCCACCGGCCATACCGCCCGCCACGGGTATCGACTTCTCGAGCGATATCGACACGTCGGGCGCCCGGCCGACGTGGGCGGCCATCAGCTCCGCGGCCCGCCACGCGAGGTTGCGCTCGTCGGTGGGCAGGATCTCGGCGCCCTCCCCGGCCAGCTCGAGCGACAGCACGTCGGCGTTGCGCACGGTGATCTCGTCGAGCAACGACACGGCGTGGAAGACCGTCGTCAGCTCGTGATAGCCGTCGTCGCGAAGGTCCCCCACGGCCAGATACAGGTTGACCTTGCCCGGGACCCGAACGGTGACCGACCCGGTGGGCACCCATTCCGAGGCGGTACTTCCGTTGGACACGGGAATCGACCCTATCCGAGTGGTGTGCGACCGGGCAGCCGTCTTGCCGTCCCCGCGCCCGCGGCGATACCTAGTCTGAGGGCGTGCTGTTGGCCGGTGAGGACTTCCACGGCTACGTCGTGGGCGGGGTGCTGGGCCGCGGCGGGTACGCCACCGTGTACCGCGCGCACCACCGTGCGGGCCCGGATCGCGCGGTCGCGCTGAAGGTCCTCGACGAGCACCACCGGCATCGGGCTCAACTCGCCCGTCTGCGACGCGAATTCGACTTCGCCCACGCGCTCGACCATCCCCACATCGTGACCGTCTACGAGCACGGCCCCGGTTGGCTGTCGATGGAGGTCGTCGACGGCGGTGCAGTCGCGAACCTGAAGCCGTTGGCGAATCGCCTTGCCGCCCTTGGCCAGGTCGCCGACGCCCTGGACTACGCGCACAACCACTCGATCGTGCATTGCGACGTCAAACCCGCCAACATCCTTGTCCACAAGAACTTCCCGCATGACGGAGCCGCCCTGATCGACTTCGGCGTGGCCCACGCGATCACCTCCGACGTGGGCTACCGATCGAGCGCGGTCGAGGCGTCCCTGCCCTACAGTGCCCCCGAGTTGATCACCGGCCACGCGCCGACGGAGGCAACCGACGAGTACGCGCTGGCATGTACGGCCGTGGAGCTGATCACCGGGTCACCGCCCTTTCCCGCACCGGGCAGAATCGGCCTGATCAATGCCCACCTGCACCGCGAACCGCCGCGGTTGTCGCGCGAAATAGATTGGCTGCCGAGGGTTTTCGATTCGATCCTGGCCAAGGCCATGGCCAAGGCACCGGCAGAGCGCTACCCGTCGTGCCGGGAGTTCGTCGCGCTGATCACCAGGGCGTTGCAGTAGCCGGGCGCACCCTGACCTTGGGCTCGTCGCTCTCCCCGGAGCGCTGCAGCAGCCTGACGAAGTCGGCGACGGACAGCGTCTCTCCGCGCCGCGACGGGTCGATGCTGGCGGCCAGCAACCGGCGCGCCGACTCGTTGCCCGATCCGGCCCATTCGGCGAACGCGTTGCGCGAGGTCTTGCGGCGCTGGGCGAACGCGATGTCGATCAGGTTGAACACCTGCTCGCGGAATTCGGTGTCGGTGGGCCACGGCGAACTCTGGTGCCGGTCGATGCGCACCAGCCCCGAGTAGACGCGCGGGATCGGCCAGAACACGGTCGGCGACACCATGCCGTAGCGACGGACGTCGCCGAAGAAGCGCACCTTGACGCTGGGCACGCCGTAGTCCTTGCCGCCGGGTTCGGCGGCCAACCGCTCGGCCACCTCGGCCTGCACCATCACCATCACGGTGCGGATCGAGGGGAATTCGGCCAGCAGGTGCAGCAGCGCCGGAACGGCGACGTTGTAGGGCAGATTCGCGACCAGGGCGGTGGGCTCCTCGGCGAGTTCGGCCCGCCGGAACGTGAGGATGTCCTGGTTGAGCACGGTCAGCCGGTTGATCTCGCTGTGGGAGTGGTCGGCGACGGTCAGGGGCAGCTGACGGGCCAGCACCGGGTCGATCTCCACGGCGGTCACCTTGGCGCCGCGGTCGAGCAGGGCCAGCGTCAACGAGCCCAGGCCAGGGCCCACTTCGAGCACATGATCCTGCCGGTTCACCCCGGAGGCCGAGACGATTCGGCGCACGGTGTTGGCGTCATGCACGAAGTTCTGGCCGAAGGACTTACGAGGTCGAAAGTCGATCTCCCTGGCCAGGTGCCGTATCTCGGTCCGCCCGAGTAGTCGAATGGTCAGCGCGCCCCAATCCTCCCGCTGCACGTCGGCCACGCACCCCAACCCTGCCGTGCCCGAGTGACCTCAGCAATCGTGATTTGCTCTTCCCTTGTCGCGAGATCCGCCCTCGCAGCATAGCGCAGACCACCGTTCCGCTCCCACGTATTCTGATCAAATTGGACGCCACCGTAAAATCCGTTGCCGGTGTTGATGGCCCAGTTACCTCCCGCTTCGCACCGCGCGAGGGCGTCCCAGACAGCTCCGTTGGCGATCGGCGGGACTTCGGTGCCGGGTTTTGCACCGACTCTCAGAACGCCTTCGCGGGCCGGAGTGACAACGACATTGGCTACTGGCAACCTGCCGGTCTCCACGCCGTCGACCTTGGCCACCGCGAACGTGACGTCCTGGGTGCCGGGGGTGCCCGGGTCCTCGACGACCTGCCGGCTCATGTTCAGCGTCGGGTCTTCGATCCGCTTGTTCGGCGGGGCCAGCGGCAACCGCTGGGTCACCTTCTCGATGCGCACCCGGCGCACGTCGATGTGCATGCCGTCGACCACCGGCGACGACGCGGCGGGCACCACGGAGTCGCGCTGCTCGAGGGGAACACCGGCGGCGGCCAGCAGAGCGCCGACATTCGGCGCCGCCAACCGGACGGTGCGGGTGACACCGGCATCGTTGAGGTGAACGGTCTTGGGGCTGACCACCGGCAGTGACATGCCCGCCAGCGGCACCCGGCTGCCGCGCGAGGCGGCCGCGGGCGCCTTGTCGGTCATCTGCAGTTGGGCCAGGGCCTCCTGCACCGTCGACGCCGTGGTCCACACCTGCCGGCTGTTCTCGCCGTCCAGCGAGAGCTGCAGCGGACGGCTGCGGCGCAGCACGATCGTGTCGGAGTCGCTCACCGGCGCATCGGCCGCCGGGTAAAGGTCGTCGCGTTCGCCGACGTCGAACCCGTTCTCGTTGACGACGTCGATCACGCGCGACTTCATGGTCGGCACGGTCACCGACGCCCCGTCGACCGTGAGGGTCACGGTCTTGTGCGCAGCAACTGCGAACCCGCCTGCGAAGGTCAGCGCAAGCAACATCGCCCCGACCAGAAGACGCAACATCGGCGAGCGCGCTTCATGGATGTTATTCAGAATATTCAATACCTGGTCTATCCCCGACTATCGGACGGCGTGTGCAAACCCCCGCAGTTCGATCACAGAACCGTAACGAACACGCTCAAGCCGCACAACTCGGCAGGCCATAGGCGCGCACGGCGGTCGCGGTGGTTTCCCTCGCAATGTCTTCGGCACGTCGCCCGAGCAGATCCGCCAACGAGCGCACCGTGTAGGGCAGACAATACGGCTCGTTGGGGGCGCCCCGATGCGGGTGCGGGGTCAGATACGGCGCGTCGGTCTCGACCATCAGTTGCTGGGGTGGGATCAGCGACGCCGCTTCCCGCAGCGCATGAGCGTTTCGGAAGCTGACCGTCCCGGACAGGCTCAGCAGCCAGCCGTTGTCCACGCAGGTGCGCGCCATCTGCGCATCCGACGAGAAGCAGTGAAAGATCACGGTCGGCGGCGCACCCTCGGCCCGCAGCACGTCGAGCACCTCGGCGTCGGCGTCACGGTTGTGGATCATGAGCGGCTTACCGGTCCGTTTGGCCAGGTCGATGTGCCAGGCGAAGGCCTCACGCTGACGGGCGGGCGCCGCGCAGCCGTCGAGCTTGCCCGGCCAGTACATGTCCATGCCGGTCTCGCCGACGGCGACCACCCGGGGGTGTTCGACCAGCCGCTCGATGACGGCCCGGGCCTCGTCGGTGAGCGCGTCGGTGCGGGTGGGGTGCAGCGCGACGGCGGCGTACACCCGCGGATCGGCGTCGGCGGCGTCGGCGGCCCAGCGTGCGGAGGCCAGGTCGTCGGCGATGGTGACGACGGCCTGCACGCCGACGGCGGCCGCCCGGTCGACGATCGCGGTGACTCCGGCGGCGTCGGTGGCGCCACATGCGTCGAGGTGGGTGTGAGCGTCGATCAGCGGGGCCAGCGGCTCCGGGGCGGGCGGCCGCTCCCTTCTGCCTGGACGCTTCTCGTTCACGTCCACACCATAAGCTGGGTTCAAATGAGCGAGCCCTACTACGTCACGACCGCCATCGCCTATCCCAACGGCGACCCGCACGTCGGACACGCCTACGAGTACATCGCCACCGATGCGATCGCGCGGTTCAAGCGCCTCGACGGCTTCGACGTGCGCTTCTTGACCGGCACCGACGTGCACGGGCTCAAGATGGCCGAGACGGCGGCCGCCGAGGGCATCCCCACCGCCGAGCTGGCCCGGCGCAACTCCGACGTGTTCCAGCGCATGCAGGAGAAGCTCAACATCTCCTTCGACCGCTTCATCCGCACCTCCGACCCCGACCACTTCGAGGCGTCCAAGGAGATCTGGCGCCGGATGAACGACGCCGGTGACATCTACCTGGACACCTACTCGGGCTGGTACTCGGTGCGCGACGAACGGTTCTTCACCGAAGCCGAGACCACCGTCGGCGCCGACGGCGTGCGGGTGGCCGCCGAGACCGGCGCCCCGGTGACCTGGACCGAGGAGCAGACCTACTTCTTTCGCCTGTCGGCCTACACCGACAAGCTGTTGGCGCACTACCACGCCCATCCGGAGTTCATCGGACCCGAGGTGCGGCGCAACGAGGTCATCAGCTTCGTCTCCGGCGGGCTGAGGGATCTGTCGATCTCGCGCACCACCTTCGACTGGGGTGTGCCGGTGCCCGACCACCCCGACCACGTCATGTACGTGTGGGTGGACGCATTGACCAATTACCTGACGGGCGTGGGCTTTCCGGACACCTCGTCAGAGATGTTCAAGCGCTACTGGCCCGCCGACCTGCACATGATCGGCAAGGACATCATCCGGTTCCACACCGTCTACTGGCCGGCGTTTCTGATGTCGGCGGGGATCGAGTTGCCCCGCAAGGTGTTTGCGCACGGCTTCGTGCTCAACCGCGGCGAGAAGATGAGCAAGTCGGTCGGCAACATCATCGATCCGGTGAACCTGGTCGACACCTTCGGGGTGGACCAGGTGCGCTACTTCTTCCTGCGCGAGGTGCCGTTCGGCCAGGACGGCAGCTACAGCGAGGACGCGATCATCGGCCGGATCAACGCCGATCTGGCCAACGAGCTGGGCAACCTGGCCCAGCGCTCGCTGTCGATGGCCGCCAAGAACCTCGACGGCACCGTGCCCGAGCCCGGCGAGTTCACTGCCGAGGACAAAGACCTGCTCGCCGCCGCCGACGGTCTGCTCACCCGGGTGCGCCGCCACTTCGAGGACACCGCGATGCACCTGGCGCTGGAGGCGATCTGGTCGGTGCTGGGGGCGGCGAACAAGTACTTCTCCGCGCAGGAGCCATGGGTGCTGCGAAAGTCAGATCCGCTACGGTTCCGCACCGTGTTGTATACGACGCTGGAAGTGGTGCGCGTCGCCGCACTGCTGAGCCAGCCGGTGATGCCCGACTCGACGGCCAAGCTGCTTGACCTGCTTGGCCAGTCCGCCGACCAGCGGACATTCGCGGCGGTGGGCACCCGGCTGGCGCCCGGCACCACGCTGCCCGCCCCGGTCGGCGTCTTTCCCCGGTATCAGGTGAGTGAATGAACGGCTTACACGAAAAGCTCCGCAGCATCTATGAGGAAGTAGCTCGTCGCAACGCGGGTGAAACCGAGTTCCACCAGTCGGTGTACGAGGTGCTCACCAGCCTCGGTCCAGTGGTGGACAAGCACCCGGAGTACGTCGACTCCGAGGTGATCCGGCGGCTGTGCGAGCCGGAGCGCCAGATCATCTTCCGGGTGCCCTGGGTCGACGACCGCGGCACGGTTCAGATCAACCGCGGCTTTCGGGTCGAGTTCAACTCCGCGCTCGGACCGTTCAAGGGCGGTCTGCGCTTCCACCCGTCGGTCTACCTCGGGATCGTCAAGTTCCTGGGCTTCGAGCAGATCTTCAAGAACTCACTGACCGGAATGCCGATCGGCGGCGGCAAGGGCGGCGCGGACTTCGACCCCAAGGGCCGCTCCGACGACGAGGTGATGCGGTTCTGCCAGTCGTTCATGACCGAGCTCTACCGCCACCTCGGCGAGTACACCGACGTGCCCGCCGGCGACACCGGGGTGGGCCAGCGCGAGATCGGCTACCTGTTCGGCCAGTACAAGCGGATCACCAACCGCTATGAGTCCGGGGTGCTGACCGGTAAGGGCATGACCTGGGGCGGTTCTCAGGTTCGCACCGAGGCCACCGGATACGGCACCGTGTTCTTCGTCAACGAGATCCTGCGGGCTGCCAACGACACGTTCGAGGGCAAGCACACCGTGGTGTCGGGCTCGGGCAACGTGGCGATCTACGCGATCGAGAAGATCCAGGAGCTCGGCGGCGTCGTGGTCGCCTGTTCGGACTCCAGCGGCTACATCGTCGACGAGAAGGGCATCGACCTCGACATCCTCAAGGAGATCAAGGAGGTTCGCCGCGGCCGAGTGGCCGATTACGTCGACATGCGCGGTGGCGCAGCGCATTTCGTCGAGGACCAGAACGTCTGGAATGTGCCGTGCGACATCGCGATACCGTGCGCGACCCAGAACGAGATCAACGGTGAGGAAGCGATCGCGCTGGTCGCCAACGGCTGCCGCATCGTGGCCGAGGGGGCCAACATGCCCTGCTCGCCTGCCGCGGTCAAGCACTTCGGCGAGGCGGGGGTGACGTTCGCACCGGGCAAGGCCGCCAACGCGGGCGGCGTCTCCACCAGCGCGCTGGAGATGCAGCAGAACGCCTCGCGGGATTCGTGGACGTTCGCCGACACCGAGAAGCGGCTGGAAGTGATCATGCGTCGCATCCACAACCGCTGCCTGGTCACCGCCGACGAGTACGGACAGCCCGGCAACTACCTGGCCGGCGCCAACATCGCCGGGTTCATCCGGGTGGCCGACGCGATGCTGGCCCTCGGCCTGGTCTGAGTCATGTGATGTAGGCCACAACCCGCGCTCGGTTGTTACGACCAGGGCCTCGGCGGTGTCTCGAGGGTATGAACCCCACCGAGCAAGGAGGCACCATGGCTGACCACCGCACACACGTCGTCGTCATCGGCGGCGGATACGCCGGCACGGTCGCGGCCAACCGGCTGCAGAAGGGCGCGGGCGCGGTCGTCCCCGACGTCACGCTGATCAACCCGCGAAGCCATTTCGTCGAGCGGATCCGCCTGCACCAGTTGGTCGCGGGCTCCGACGACGCCGTCGTCGACTACTCCGAGGTGCTCAGCGACAAGGTCCACCTGGTCACCGACCGCGCCACACGTATCGACCCCGCCGCGCGCCGGGTGAACCTGGCCTCGGGTGAGCCGTTGGTCTACGACTACCTCATCTACGCGGTCGGCAGCGGAGTCACCGCCCCGGCCGTGCCCGGTGCCGCCGAATTCGCCTACCACATCTCGGAATTCGAGCACGCCACCCGGTTGCGTCACGCGCTCGACGACGCCGGGCCCGCCGCGGCGGTCACCGTCGTCGGCGGTGGTTCGACAGGCATCGAGACCGCCGCCGAACTCGCCGAGCAGGGCCGCCCGGTCACCCTGGTGTGCGGCGGAGTGCTGGGACCGTATCTGGCCGCACCCGGCCGCCGGTCGGTGGCGCGCAGGCTGGCCGAACTGGGTGTGACGGTGTTCCACGGTCCGGCGAGCACGGTCACCGAGGTGACCCGCGAGGCGGTCACCCTCGCCGACGGCCGCGAGGTGCCCAGCGCGATCACCGTGTGGACCGCCGGTTTCGCCGTGCCGGAGCTGGCCGCCGACAGTGGCCTGAGCACCGACGCTGCGGGCCGGATGATCACCGACGAAACCTTGACCAGCATCGACGATCCGCACATCGTCGCCGCGGGCGATGCGGCCACCCCGTCCAACCAGCCGCTGCGGATGTGCTGCGCGTCCGCTGCCCCGCTCGGCGCCCAGGCCGCCGACACCGTGCTGAGCCGGATCGCCGGCACCACACCCGCACCGCTGAACGTCGCGGTGGCCGGCCAGTGCATCAGCCTGGGCGCCAGGACCGCGATCCTGCAGGTGGCGCGCACCGACGACACCGCGCTGCCGGTGTACGTCGCGGGCCGCGCGGGCGCGGCCGTGAAGAAGGCGGCGTATTCGGCCTCGATCAAGTTCCTCGCACGCGAAGCGCGCAGGCCGGGCTCGCTGATCTGGCTCAAGGGCGGCAACCGCCGCCAGCGGCTGGCCGACGAGAGCGGGGTGTCGATCACGTGAGCGGCCACGACGAGCACGCCGACCGGTTCGTCCACCTGCGACCGCTGCTGTTCACGATCGCCTACGAAATACTGGGCAGCGCAACCGAATCCGACGACGTGCTGCAGGACAGCTACCTGCGGTGGGCGGAGGTGGATCTGACGACGGTGCAGGACACCAAGGCCTACCTGGCCCGACTGGTCACCCGCCAGGCCCTCAACGCGCTGCGTGCGCAGTCGCGCAGACGCGAGGACTATGTCGGCCCGTGGCTGCCCGAACCGCTGCTGCTCGACACCAGCGACGGCACCGACGCCTCGACGGACGTGGTGCTCGCCGAATCGGTGTCGATGGCGATGCTGGTGGTGCTCGAGACGCTGACCCCCGAGGAGCGGGCGGTGTTCGTGCTGCGGGAGGTGTTCGGGTTCAGCCACGACGAGATCGCCTCGACCGTCGGAAAGTCGGCGAACGCGGTGCGCCAGATGGCCTACCGGGCCCGCGATCACGTGCAGGCGCGCCGCCGGCGGGTGGAACCCGTCGATTCGGCCACGTCCGTGCGGATCACCGAAGAGTTCATGACCGCCGCGGCCACCGGCGACATGGACGGGCTGCTGGCGATGCTCGCACCGGATGTCACCTGGACCGCCGACGGCGGCGGCAAGGCACCCGCCATCCGCAGGCCGGTGGTGGGCGCCAAGAAGGTTGCGGCGCTGATCACCAGCTTCTTCCGGGTGGGCCCGCAGCGGCTGCCGGACATCCGGTTCGAGACGGTGAACTGCAACAGCGCCCCGGCGGTGATCATCTCCGACGGCGACGACCTGTTGGGGGTGTTCCTCGTCGAGATCGTCGACGGTGCGATCACGAATTTCTACGCGATGGCCAACCCGGAGAAGCTCGCGGGCATCGCGAGCCCGCGCACCATCCGCCGCTAGACACCTCGTGTCACATTTCGCCGCCCCGCGGTGTCTCAAGGGCACGACACCTTCGACAGAGCAGGAGATATCATGGCCGAGAAGCCCACACACGTCGTCGTCCTCGGGGGCGGATACGCAGGCACGTTGGCGGCCAACCGGCTGCGCAAGGGCGCCGGCGCCGCGGATGTCGACGTCACCCTGGTCAACCCCCGCCCGGAGTTCGTGCAACGGATCCGGTTGCACCAGTTCGTCGCCGGCGACTACCCGGCCGCCGTCGACTTCGGCACGCTGCTGGGCGAGGGCGTCACGCTGGTCGTCGACAAGGCCACCCGCATCGACACCGACGCTGGCCAGGTCGAGCTGGCCTCGGGACGCACGCTGGGGTACGACTACGTCATCTACGCGGTCGGCAGCACCGCAGCCGTTTCCGACTCGGTGCGCGGCGCCGCCGAATTCGCCTACCCCATCGGGGAATTCGAGCATGCCACTCGGTTGCGTCACGCACTCGACGACGCCGGGTCCGCCGCGCCGGTCACCGTCGTCGGCGCCGGGCTGACCGGCACGGAGACGGCGGCAGAACTCGCCGAGCAGGGCCGCAACGTCACGCTGGTGTGCGGTGGCCGACTGGTCCCGTCGCTGTCCGAGCGGGGCAGGCGCGCAACCGCGCGCGGGCTGCGCAAGCTGGGTGTCACCATCCTGGAGGACGACGTCGTCACCGAGGTGCGCCGCGACGCGGTCGTCTTCGCCGACGGTGCGGTGCGCCCCAGCGCGGTGACGATCTGGACGGCGGGCTTCGGCGTGCCGGGCCTGGCCGCCGCCAGCGGACTGCGCACCGACGCGCTGGGGCGACTGCTCACCGACGAGACGCTGACCAGTGTGGACGACGATCGGGTGGTCGCGGCGGGCGATTGCGCCTCCCCCTCCGGGGCGCCGTTGCGGATGAGTTGCCAGTCGGCCTCGCAGTTGGGGCCGCAGGCCGCCGACACCGTGCTGAGCCGCATCGCAGGCGATGCGCCGCCGCGGTTCGAGTACGGCTTCGCGGGGTCCAACGTGAGCTTGGGCAGGCGTGCGGCGGTCATCCAGTTCGCCCGCAAGGACGACACCGCGACAAGGTTTTTCGTGCCCGGACGTCTCGGCGCAATGATCAAGGAGGCGGTCTGCAAGGGCACCGTGTGGGGAATCCGCCGCGAGGCCCGCAAACCGGGCTCGAGTTTCTGGTTCAAGGGCGGCCCACGGCCCCAGCAGCCGGTCACGGCCGGAAGTGACCTCTGACACATCGGGGCGCAAAGCTGTCACACTCCGGACATTTACGGTGTCTCGAGGTCAGACCGGCTCAACGGTGAGCCGGACCGACCCGAGGAGAACGAGATGACCGAGCAGAACAATCGCGTGGTCGTGATCGGCGGTGGTTACGCCGGTGTGATGGCCGCCAACCGACTCGCCCCGCATGCGGCCGTGACGATGGTCAACCCGCGCGCGACGTTCGTCGAGCGGATCCGGCTGCACCAACTCGTCGCAGGCAACGACGACGCGGTGGTCGATTATTCGACCGTGCTGTCGGCCGACGTGCGACTGGTGGTCGAGGGCGCGACGCGTATCGACGCCGCGGCGCGCACCGTCGCGTTGGCCTCCGGTGAGTCGCTGGCCTACGACTACCTGGTGTACGCCGTGGGCAGCACGGGCACCGTGCCCCACTCGGTGCCCGGCGCCGCGGAGTTCGCCTACCCGATAAGCGAATTCGAGCAGGCGCAGCGACTGACCGCGCGGTTGGCCGACGTGCCGACCTCGGCGCCGATTGTCGTGGTCGGCGGCGGGCTGACCGGTATCGAGGCGGCGGCCGAGTTCGCCGAAGCCGGCCGCCCGGTCACGTTGGTGACCGACATCCTGGGCCCGTCGCTGGGTAAGGGCGGACGGCGTTCGGTGGCCAAGCGGCTGGCCAGGCTGCGCGTCGCGGTGGTGGACGACGCTTTGGTCGCGCGGGTGACCGCCGATCACGTCGTCCTCGACGACGGCCGTCAGGTGCCCAGCGCGGTGACGGTGTGGACCACGGGCTTCGGCGTCCCGGGCCTGGCCGCCGCCAGCGGACTGTCCACCGACGAGCTGGGCCGGCTGCTCGCCGACGAGACGCTGACCAGCGTGGACGACGTTCGCATCGTCGGCGCCGGTGATGCGGTGTCGCCCTCGCGGCTGCCCTACCGGATGAGCTGCCAGGCCGCCATGCCGCTGGGCGCCCAGGCCGCGAACACGGTGCTGGCGCGGATGGCCGGTGAGACGCCCGCGGACGTGAACCACGGCATGTCGGCCCAATGCATCAGCCTGGGCCGCAAGGCGGGCACATTCCAGGTGAACAACCTCGACGACACCCCGCGGCGGCTCTACATCGGCGGCCGGGCCGGCGCGATCGTCAAGGAGCAGGTGTGCCGCTGGACGATCAAGTGGATGCGCGACGAGGCCGTCAAGCCGGGCTCGTACAGCTGGAAGAGCGGGCCCGACCGTCGGCAACTGCTGACCGGCGAAACCACCGAAAGCGTAGCGTCGAAGCGATGACTGCGACACCGGGTGACGAACACGCCGAACGGTTCACACTGTTGCGTCCGCTGCTGTTCACGATCGCATACGAGATCCTCGGCAGCGCAACCGAATCCGACGACGTGCTGCAGGATAGTTACCTGCGCTGGGCCGAGGTCGACCTCGCGACCGTCAACGACACCAAGGCGTACCTGGCCCGGCTGGTCACCCGGCAGGCACTCAACAGTCTGCGGGCGCAGTCGCGCAGACGCGAGGACTACGTCGGGCCGTGGCTGCCCGAACCGTTACTGCTGGACACCGGCGACGGCACCGACGCGTCGACGGATGTGGTGCTCGCCGAATCGGTTTCGATGGCGATGCTCGTCGTGCTGGAGACGCTGAGCCCCGACGAACGGGCGGTGTTCGTGCTGCGCGAGGTCTTCGGCTTCAGCCACGACGAGATCGCCTCGACACTGGACAAGTCCGCGGGCGCGGTGCGTCAGATGGCCCACCGCGCCCGCGAACACGTGCAGTCGCGGCGCAAGCGGTTCGAGCCCGTCGACCCGAAGGTCTCACTGGAACTGACCGAGCGGTTCTTCACCGCCGCCTCCACCGGCGACCTCGACGGCCTGCTCGAGATGCTCACCGCCGACGTCCAGTGGACCGCCGACAGCGACGGCAAGGTCAGCGCTGCCCGCCGACCGATCGTCGGCGCCGAGAAGGTCGCCAGGGTGATCGTCGGTCTCATCCGGGTGGCCGGCGAGCAGGGACGCATCGAACCCGCGATGTACAACAACGCCCCCGCACTCAAGCTGTATCTCGGCGACAGCTTCGAGGGTGTCATCACCGTCGAGATCACCGACGGCCGCATCAGCCACTTCTATGCGATGCGCAACCCCGACAAGCTGACCGGCGTCGACGTCCCGCGACAGATCAGTCGGTAGCTGTTGACGCCGGGACGTTCTCGCCGTTGCGGATCTGGCGCATGACGATGTAGTCGCCCTTGTAGCCGCGGTGGTCATACCGGCCGAAGGAGATGTGGTTGCCGGGCCCGCCCGCCGCGGCGTCGAGTCGCCGAATCGTCTCGAGGCTTCGCCGGAGTCCGTCGCGTGAGTGCGGCTTGGCCCTCGCCAACCCGTGCGCGACGACGTTGCCCATGTCGTAGCCCTGAGCGGTGTAACAGTGCACCGGGCGGCGACCGAACCGCTTTTCGAAGCGGTCGAGCATCGCGGTGAAGGTCTGGTTGCGCTCATCGAACTGGTCCACGCCGACCCAGCCCTCGAAATTGTCGATCAGCCCGGCGTAGGGCGTCAGTCCCTCGATCGCGCCCATGAAGATCGACATCGTGATGCGCGGGACGTCATAGCCCGCCGCGGCCAGCGTCTGTGACGCCCCCAAAACTGCAAAGGCGTTCGCGCCAAAGCCGACATACATGTAGGCCTGCGCGCCGGCGTCCCGCATGGCCGTGATTGCGGATGCGGCGGAATCCCCATCGATGAACGAACCGACCGGCACGTCGGCGACGATCGAGACACCGCGGACATTGGCGCGACTCTTGATGTGTTGTGCGTACTCGTCACCGAGGATGTTGTCCTCGCGTATCACTCCGATCCGGGAGGCGCAGCACACGTCGACCGCGTGATCGACCATCAGGATGGCCTCGTCGGGGAAGGTGCCGTTCGGTGTCAGAAATGTCCAGGGTCCGGCAAGGTCGAGCGCCCCGGACATCGCAATGAACGGTATACCGATCTGCTCCGCATACGGGTTGATCACCGGCACGTTTTCCGAGGTGTGCGGACCGATGATCGCGATCGGCTGAAAGTCCCGCACGGTGGAGTCGACGGCATCGAGGATCGTGGTTGCCCTCGCGTAGGGCAACCCCTCGACCTCGACGACCTTCAGTTCGACCGGCCGGTCGAGGAGGCCGGACTCGTGGGCTTCGTCGAACGCCAGTTGAGTCGCGTCGTACTGATCGTAGAGTGGCTGCAGACCCACTCCCCAGTCCTGAATGATCGCCACCCGATGCGGTTCTCGCACACCGGAGGTGGCCTTCGGCAGAGAGAGCGATAAAGCGTCTGAATGCTCGGCCATGTCCCACTTCCTTATCGACTCGCTTGTCAAGCCGAGAGACTAACGCATTCTTGACAAGTGTGTCGACTATTACTAGCGTGACCAACCAGCGCTTATCCCTCTGCATCCGACAATGACGAGGACCAAGATCATGGGCAAGTTGGACGGTAAGGTCGCCTTCATCACCGGAGCAGGCCGGGGCCAGGGTCGAGCCCATGCGGTCCGGCTTGCAGAGGAAGGCGCCGACATCATCGCCGTCGACATCTGCGCCGATCTGCCTTCCGTGCCGTATCCGCTCGCCACCGTCGACGACCTGGACCACACCGCGAAACTGGTCGGAGAAGCGGGCGCCCGCGTGGTCACCAAAGTCGCTGATGTTCGCGACATCAACGTGCTGCGGTCCGCCTTCGACGACGGCGTGGCCGAGTTGGGCGGCGGGATCGACATCGTGGTCGCGAACGCCGGGATCATGCACTACGGCGATACCGATTGGACCCACGAGGACGACGACTTCTCTTGGGACCTGGCGGTCGGGGTCATGCTCACCGGCGTCCGCAACACCATCAAGGTCAGCCGCAAAGCGCTCGTCGACGGCGGGCGCGGTGGGTCCATCATCATCATCAGCTCTGCGGCAGGGCTCAAGGGAATGTCGGACGGCAACGGCGGGCCTGACGGCTACGTCGCCGCCAAGCACGGAGTGGTCGGCCTGATGCGGACCTATGCGAATGTGCTGGCACCACACAGTATTCGGGTCAACACTGTTCATCCAACCGGTGTCATGACACCTATGATCATGAACGATTCGTTCGTCACTTGGGTGGGGAATCATCCCGAAATCGCCGACCGGATGACCAATCCCCTTCCGGTGCCCGCGCTGGATCCGGTCGATGTGAGCCACACCGTGGCATTCCTGGCCTCCGACGAGGCCCAGTACATCACCGGTGTGACCATGCCTGTGGACGCTGGCTTCAACGCCCGACTCTGAGACGCGGGCCGGGGACGTCGGCCATTCCTGTCCACCGAAGAACGGTCCGAATTATTATGCGACCAACCAGTTTATGGCGATCAGCGACGTAGCCATCACCAGCGCAACGCACTCGAAAACCATTCGCAGTCCGACTCGCGAGCCACGCAGTTCCATGAAGTCCAACATCACCCATCGCACCTTGATGTACGTGAGAATCATGACCACCGTCCACACAGTCGGCTCACTCGCGTGCGCAAGCGACGATCCGTGGCCGACGGTGAACCAGTAGGACAGGACAGTTATCAGCGAAAGCAGCGCAAACGTCAAAGTCGCGCGTCGGTAAACCAATTTCGGCAAATCTTTATCCCCTCAGGTAGAAGAGTGCGAACATGACAAGCCAGAGCAGGTCGACGAAGTGCCAGAAGATTCCTCCTACCTCGACCATGCCTATGCGCTTGTCATCAAGCAGGCTGACCCCCGATCCCAAGGCGCGTGCTTGACTACGCATATATGTCAGCACGCCGAGGCCTGCCAACACGTGGAGGAAGTGAATGAAGGTGATCACATAAAAGAGCATGAAGAAATCGTTTGTAAACGGTGTGATACCGCCGCTCATCTTGATGGCGTAATCGACGACCTTGATCAGAATGAAGGCAGCGCCAAATGCGAATGCCAGCCAGATCAGCTTGGACGCGGCGTCAACGAGGCGCTTCTTGGCTGCGGCTACGGCCGTTACCACACACCATGAACTGGCCAACAAGAGAATCGTGTAAGCGAGCCCGTAAACGGGGTCGACCGCTTGCCGGGATGCTTCAAAGAGCTCACGGTTCTCAGCTCGATGCCAGACGAAAATGCCGAACATCCAAGCGAAAATCAACAGCTCGAGGAAGATAAAGACCCATATCCCCGGTTCACCGGGAATATGTCGGACCGACGCGTTGGTCGCTGTGGCGCGCGGACGCTCTTCGGTCATGCCCTCAGCTTTATTCGACATGGTCGTCACTTGAAACCCCTTCTACACCTTGGTGGGCTCTACGACAGAGGGATCTGAGATGTCCGCTCGAGATCTCAGTTCCGGATATTCCCAGTCGGCCACTGCATTGGCCCTCGCCAGTTTGATCCTGCTGACTTGCATGACGGCCAGCACTACAACCCAGATGAAGAAGGATCCACCAGGCACCCAGAACGCGACCAAGCCGTTGTAACTCCACGGGCCCGAGTACCAGAAGACAGGTAGAAAGGCGAGAACCTCGAGCGCTCCGGCCCACATCGAGAAGTATCCGACCCAGCGGGGAAACATAATTCCGCTGTTGCAGTCACTCAAGATGGCAAACCCGACGACGAAGAGCCACATTGCGAATGCCGGCCACGGAATCAGGAACAGGAAGAAGATGAGGTCGTAGAGCAACTGAGTGGTGTCCGGGGACATCGTGTCCACCCGGAATGCCATCGCGCAACCGATTACCCCCGTCAGCATGCCGATGATGGCGCCATACCCGCCGACGGCGACATTGAAGTTGAACGCCAGGGGTGAAGGATTCACGTACAGCTTTATCTGATATGCCAACGTCAACGACCACGTGATCAAAAAGGGAAACCCGCCGATCAGCAGGATCGTCATGCCAACCAGGATTTGGATTTTGTGATCACTGATGAAGGCAGCAAGCTCCACAGAATTGGTCGCGGGAGACTTCGCCGGCACCAGACGGGATCCGATGAATCCGCCGGCCGCGAAAATGAACCACGCAACGCCCGACCATGCCCCCAGCGACTCCAACCTCTCGTCGAGTCGACTTTTCGCGACACTCATTTCGTGATTCCCCTTGCTGATAGCTCATCCGAACTGTCTTGAGTAGCCGCCCAGCGGCACCTCAATACGCGCGCGATCGGCAGCGCCCGCGACTCGGCCAGACTACATATATGATTAGATGTAGCGCAAGAGGCACTTACTGCTCGGCCCCGTGCGCAATCGACGACTAGTACGACTGTCTACTCGACAATGACTGAACAGCCTGATGTCAGCATAAGTGCCTTGCGAAGAACATATCTGACTTGATCCGTCGTCCAGGACTGCGGGCCAGCCGGTCACGAAACACGGCTATCTGATGTTCACTACAAGTTATGGTCATCCGTAGCGCAGGGTGGATCAACTCGATATTGAGGTCGGGCGGTCGATGTGGGTAGCTCCTATGCTCAAATGAGAACATGGCGGCGCCAAAACGGGACCGAATCGATCGACCGACGCGCAATCCGACGCGTGATCGGATCATCGCCGCCGCCGAAAAGTTGTTCGACGACGTAGACATTGACAAGATCAGCGTTGCTGAGATCGCCGACGCCGCTGGTATTCACCGGGTAACCGTGTATCGGCATTTCGCGGACCGGGATGCGATCGTCGATGAGGTCCTAGATCGACGGTCGAAACCCATCCTGGAACGTGCCGCAGCACGACTCGATAAGGCCGATCTATTCCCTGACGATCTTGCCTACGCGATGGTCACAGCCGTGGACGAGACGCGACGTATGCCCGAGGTGCTCAAGGCGATGTCGTTGATGGGCGATGGCGAAACCTTCAGGACCCGAGCCACTTCGGAACGATTCCTCGCCCGCGCAGCAGATGTGGTCAGACCGCATCTCGTCTCCGCGCAAGAGAGCGGACGGATGCGATCAGACCTGTCGATCGACGAAACAGTGAAGTGGCTCCTTCAGGTCTGCCTGTCCTGGCTCTTCTTCTCGCAGGACGAAAGCCCGGCCAAGCTGCTCGACACAGCCAAGAGCTATGTCATGCCGGCCCTGGTCTCTGTCGAATCCACAGCTCGGTGATGCGGGCGCTCACGCCGAATTCATGCTGTCGGTCATCACCGTCATCGTCGACCACTGTCCCGACGTCATCGCACCGTCCACGGTGAGCACCTGACCGTTGACGTACGCTCCGCCGTCGCTGCATAGATAGGACACGGCAGCCGCGATATCCTCGTCGTTCGCCAGCCGTCCGGCGGGGATGATCCGGCCGACATCGGCGAGCAGGCCGGGTGGGAGAAGCTCATACGTCTTGCCCATGTCGGTGATCCCCGATGCGATGCTGTTGACGCGTACGCCGCTGCGTGCCAGTTCCATCGCGGCCGTCCGCGAGACCATGTCCAACGCAGCCTTGCTCGCGCCGTAAGTGGCCAGAAACGGTGCCGGTTGGGTGCCTCCGACACTGCTCATGTTGATCACCACGCCGTAGCCACGCTCGGCCATACCGGGCGCGAACGCCTGGATGAGCTTCACCGGGGCAAAGACATTCACCTCGAACACCGCACGCCACGAGTCGATCTCGGCAGTGGCAACGGGACCCCACTGTTCCTCGGCCGCAGCGTTGTTCACCAGAATGTCGATCGGTCCTGCCTCATTTCGGAGCCGATCGATATCGGCATCGTCGGTCAGGTCGGCGGCGATCACCCGTGCCTGTCCGCCGGCCTGCTCGATCTCTGCCGCCACGGTGCCGAGCGCTTCGGCGCCCCGGCCGACGAGAATCGTGCTCGCTCCCTCCGCCGCCAGACGGTGGGCCGATGCGCGGCCGAGTCCTCGTCCCGCGCCCGTCACGAGGGCGGCGCGCCCGGCGTGCGGGCGCGCCGTCTGCCCAGTGCTCATGGAACATAGACGCTGTCGTGGAAGAACAGCAGTCTTCCGATGATCAGGAACAGTGGCTGCGCGATGAAGATCGCGACATTCATCGTGACGATCCACACCGCAAGCCGTGCGAACTCACGACCCCAGCCCGGCGCAAGCGCATGCACACGGAACAGCCGCTCGTTCGGATAGTTTCCGTTCTCGTCTACGCGCAGACACAACGAGACGATCACCGCGAAGAACAGGAACGGGATCGCCGGCCAAACGAAGGAAATCGTGCCACGGCTTGATTCCCAGAACGGACCGACCGCGTCAACGTAGGAGTACCAGCCGGCGGCCGTCATCAGGCGCTCGCCGATCATATCGATCGCGTAGAAGAGCATCATGCAGGACGCGATGAGCAGTACTGTCGGCGAGACCTTCGGCAGCACTCGCTGCAGCGCGGAACTGATTCTCGGCACCACCTTGAGCAACACGAGAGCCTCGACACCGAAAAAGATCCCGTAACCGAACACCACGCTGATCGGCTTCAAATGAGTCTGGTACCACGTGGATGTCCACGCCTCGAAAAGTGGAAAGTCCCGATTCCAGACCAGATATGAGCCCCAGTCCGCAAACCACTCGATCCAGAACATGGTGGTGCCGGCGAGGAAGAGCAGCGCGGGCATCGCGAACGACTTCTGACGGGCGGTCCACACCACGATAGTGACGAGCAGACCGAACCAGATGACCGGGAAGACATAGGCAAAAAGCCAAGGCACGTAGGGATCATCAAGATGATGAGACGGATAGGGGGGATGGGGTGCTGTTGCGCTGTTATCCGTCAGCACAAACGTCAGCGCAACAATCGCGGCGAGCGCCGAAACGACTACCCACGGTAGCCACACCGCGGTGCGCGACGGTTGCGGCGCACTGGCCGCGGGCTGTTCATCAGTCCGCGTCTCGATCGTCATCGATGGTGACCTTTCGGTTGAGTTCGCCTGGTCCCTTACCAGGCGAGGGCTTTGATATCGGACCGTCCGAGCACACCTGCCTGCCGCAGGGCGCGGAACTCGTCGACGGACAGACCGACCTCGTCCATCCACACCTGTTCGTCGTGTTCACCGAGCATCGGTGCGGGACCACGTTGGACGGCTCCCGGCATCGACGCCCACCGAACGGCTATTCCCGCGTGGGTGTTGGTTCCCGTCTTGGGATGGTGGATCTCCTCGAAGAATCCACGATGCCGGAGCTGTTCGAGTTGCGGCACGAGGTGACCGAGCACCACCTCACCTACCGGTGTGCCGGCCTGCGTCATCGCCCGCACGATGTGCTCGACGGTGTTTCTCGATGTCCATTCGGTGATCGCGGCGTCGATCTCGTCGTGGTGTACGCGTCGCTCGGGTTCGGTCCAACCGGACCAGTCGTCCTTGTCGAGGATCGAACACAGCGCTCGCCACCCCGAATCGTCGACGACTGAGATCGCCACCCACCGACGGTCGCCCATACCGACCGCATCCGGTTCGGATGTCGGGTAAATCCCCTGTGGTGAGATGACATTCGATCGATTCCCGGTCCTGTGCCGGTCCGCGCCGTAGGCACTGTGTTCGATCACCACTTCTGCGGCGACGCTGAGTGCGGCAGAGATCATCGGCGCCTCGACCAGCACCCCTTCGCCACCCGCGGCGACATGTTCCAGGGCCAGGATCAGCGCCAAGGTCGCGTGGCTGCCGGCGATTGGATCACAGGGACCGTTCAGAATCTCGGGAGTGGAGTCCGGCCAGCCGGTCGACCATGCCATTCCGGAGATCATCTCCATGGTCTGCGCGTAGCCGCCGCGTTCGCGCCACGGCCCGTCCAGCCCGTAGGCGGGCATCCGCACCATCACCGCACGGGGATTGACCGCGTGCACCTGCTCCCACCCGAGTCCCCAGGACTCCATCACACGGGGGCTGTAGTTCTCCACGACAACGTCACACGTGGCGATGAGGCGCCGGGCCAGATCCCGCCCTTGCTCAGTGGTCATGTCCACGGTGACCGAGCGCTTCCCGGTGTTGGTGCCCGCGAAGATGCCGGAGAACTCCGGCCAGTCCGGGTCGGTCATCGGCTTGCAGGTGTTGTTTCTGATGGCGTCGGGCCGCTTACCGCTTTCGACATGGATCACGTCGGCCCCGAGCATCGCCAGCAGATGACCGACGATCGGGCCGGCCCAGTTGGCCGTGAAGTCCGCCACACGGATGCCTTCGAACGGCCGGGCCCGCTTCGTAGTTGGCGATCTCGGTGTCCTCGTTGTCGGTGACCAGTCGGGTAGTACGCCGGAACCGAGCACGGGTGCGCGCTCTCGCTCAGGAGCCGCAACACCGTGCAGACGCCATGGTGTTACCGGCTGCAAGAAGCCGCCCGTGGCGTTGGCTTCGAAGGCGCCACGTGCGGCCAGGTGTTCGAGGTGTGGGATCGTCTCACCCGTGCCCACGACAGCTGCGGGCACCCGCATCAGGTCGGCGATCTCGAGAATCTCGGCGCACGTTCGTTCGGCTGTCCAAGAGTCGATCGCCTCCATCAGTTCGTGACGCCGCTTGAATCGGTTAGCCATGATTCCCAGCTCGGCGTCTTCCATCCAGTCGCTGCGGTCGACGATGGAGCAGAAATCCAACCACTGCTGGCCCGTGACCACCATGAAACCGATATAGCCGTCCTTGGCCGGATGGATATCAGGCAGATTGCGAGCCCGGATCGGTCGCAGCGGTGTCCCCGCGATGGTGTACCAGGACACTGGATGAACGGTGGTCGTCAGGATCAACGACTCGAGCACCGAAACATCGAGCACCTCCGCGCCGCCGCCGTACAACGCGGCCGCACTGTGGACGGCGGCGAACATCCCTGCCACCCACTCCCCGAGCCGGCCGCCGGCCGCCAGAGGCGGGCGCTCGGGTGCGCCGCGCTGGCCGGGCCCGCCCGACATCGCCTGCAAAGTGAGATCGGTCGCGGGTCGACCGGCCCACGGCCCGGTCAGACCGAAGTCGGTGATAGCCGTGACGACTGCGTGCGGGTTGAGTTCGCGCAGCCGATCTGGGGCCAGCGCCCGGGCTATCGAGCTGTGCGGCGACCACACGATTGCATCCGCACCCTGCACGCTCGCGGTCAACTCGGCCGGATCGGTCACCACCACCGACGTCGAGCCTGCCGCGAGGAACTGGAACAACGCACCATCCCCACGCGCGGCACCAGAATGTGACCAGGTGCGCAGCGGGTCCCCGGTGGGATCCTCGATACGCACCACCTGCGCGCCACCGTCGGCAAGTAGCCGGGTGCAGTAAGCGCCTGCAAGGTCGCCGGCAAGGCTGAGCACCCGCGAGGCAGCAACTGATCTCGTGTCCGATGAGGTCACAGGTGTTGATTCTCCTCGCAGTCGATACATCCCACGCAAGTGACGAGAGTATCCAATCGTGTTGTTACCGCATGTGATCCATGACCGACCCGTTGGTTTAGTCCCGCCGCCTTGCACTTCACACAAAGTCGACGCTATTGTCGATTTTAAAGCAATGTGATGCTGATCTCAATAGGTCTGTCACCACCAACATTCGATCGCCTTCGGGAGGAAACGTGCTCAAGCTGTTCAGCGTCGACGACCACATCGTCGAACCCGCGGACGTGTGGACCAAGCGGCTACCGAAGAAGTTCATGGACAAGGGCCCACACGTCGTCGAGGCCGAGGGACGGCAGTTCTGGGTCTACGAGGATCAGCGCTCGGCCACGATGGGCCTCAACGCCGTTGCGGGTAAGGACCCGAAGGACTGGGGTACCGATCCGGTGCGGTTCGCTGACCTGATTCCCGGTTGCTACGACCCAGCGGCACGTGCCGACGACTTCCGTGCCGACGGGATCGTGGGAAGTGTGCTCTTCCCATCACTTCCGGGCTTCGGCGGTCGGGTGTTCTTCGAGATGAAGGACAAGGAACTCGCTGACCTGTGCGTCCGTGCCTACAACGACTTCGTCATCGACGAATGGTGCGCGGCCGCACCCGATATCTTCGTGCCGACGATCATCACCCAGCTGTGGGACCCCGAGCTCGCCGCGGCCGAGATCCGGCGCTGTGCGGACCGCGGTGCCCGAGCCGTCTCATTTCCGGAGAATCCGAGCTACCTCAACCAGCCCTCGCTGCACACCGATCATTGGGACCCGGTGTTTCATGCATTCGAGGAAACGGGTCTGGTCTGTTCGATGCACCTGGGTTCCAGCGGGCACATCCCGATGCCGACTCCCGACTCCCACTTCAGCATTGCCATCACAGCCGCGCCCGCTGTCGTCGGTATCGAAACGATCACCGACCTCTTGTTCGGCACACTCCCCCGGCGCTTCCCCAACGTACAGTTCGTGTTGACCGAAGGCGGTGTCGGCTACATCCCCTACGTCCTGGAACGCGCCGACTTCGTCTGGAACAAACACCGGTACTGGGCACCGTTCGGTGACGTACAGCCGTCGGAGATCTTCCACCGACAGTTCGCTGTGTGCGCGGTCAACGAGGCCTTCGGCCTTTCCCAAGAGGCCATCGACGCGATCGGAATCGACAACATCCTGTGGGAATCGGACTATCCGCACTCCGAGACCACCTGGCCGGCCAGCCAGAGCGAGGCAGCCAAGGTCCTCGGTCACCTTTCCCCTGAGCAGATCGACAAGATCACCCACCGAAATGCCGAACGAATCTTCCGATTCCCCGTCACCGAAAGCGGAAGGGCCACGGTGAACAGCCCGCGCCCGAAGAACACCTACGGCAACGGCGAGCGGCCCCCGGCCATCAAAGCCACACCGGTCAGCGCGAATGATGGTCAACGCGGACCTGACGTTTCCGATGTCGTAGCCGGGACGGCGACGTCCGGCTAAGTCGGGCATCACCGAAATGCCTCAACGCAGAGGCGGCTGCGTGCGTTGGGCGCGCAGCCGCGCCTCCACCCGTCCAAGGGCCTCCAGGCGGCTCCGTTGTGCGCTGCTCTCCTCGGGGTCCGGGTCCAGTGCCGACTCGAGCTTTTCGATGAGCGCTCTGGTCCGCGCCTGCTCCTTGTACAGGCGTGCATCGGCCTCCTGAAAGGTGATCAGGTCCATCTCTTCGGATAGCGGATCATGCTCTGGTTCAACGTTTTCAGAGTTCATATAGCACTCCTCCGTCTGCTCGGTGAGTTGGATCATTTTCGCCGGAATCTGCAGTTGTGCAAAGTCGATAGTATTCGACGGACTTGTCAAGTAGGGTACCTGCCGAGGAGTTGCGTTATGCGGTTTTCCGGACGTGTTGCAGTGGTCACCGGCGGTGGGTCTGGGCTCGGCGCCTGCCTGGCGCAGGAGATCAGCAGGCGTGGGCCGGCCGGGATCGTCGTGGCCGACATTGACGATCACGCGGCTCGATCCGTTGCGAAAGAGGTGGACGGACTTGGTGTGCGCGCAGACCTGTCCACCGAACCCGGGGTGCGTGCGGTCGCCGATGCGGCGACGCAGAAGTTCGGTGCGATCGACATCTGGATCGCCAACGCCGGCACCGGAACAGGCGTGCGACCCCTTCACCGATGACGCCGTCTTCACCAGGATGTGGAATCTGCATACAATGTCGCAGGTGTGGGCGGCCCGAACGCTGCTGCCGACCTGGCTTCGCAGGCGCAGCGGCCATTTCGTCGCGGTCGTATCCTCGAATGCCTAGCGCGATTCGGCGTACGGCATGAGTAAGGTCGCATTGTTTCTGGCCGACGACGATTCCGCCCATGTGACGGGCCATGTGTGGTGCGTTGACGGCGGCGCGTCCATCGGGGCACCGGCTCAGTGAGCCGGTAGGACGTCTCTACGCTGGCACAGCGTCATTGAAGTTCGGCCAGGATCTCCTCGGTGTGTTCGCCGGGCGCCGGCGCATGCCTACGCACCGTGAAGCGCGCACCGTCGACGACGGCGGCCGAACCGACATATGTGACGGGCCCGGCAACCGGGTGCTGCCCCTCGACGAAGACGTTCCGCTCGGCGATGTGCGGATCGGCGGCCACCTCTCGGACGCTCTGGTATGCCGCGCCGAGCGCGAACCCGTGCTCGGCGGCAAGCGCGAGCCATTCCTGCAACGGTTTGGTGGCGATTACCTCGGCCACGAGTCGGCGTTCGACGTCATCACCCCAGTCCACCGATGCGTTGGAGGTGTCGGCGCGTCGGTCGACGAGATCGTCGCGGCCGGCGGCAACCGCCCATTTGTCCCAGAACCGCTGTTCGATGCAACCGAACAGCACCACCCGGCCGTCGGCCGTCTCGTAGAACTGGTAGCGCGAACCGGTCAGCGCCCCACTTTCGCGGGCCGCCATTCCGGACCTGTCGGTGATGCGATCTGCGTTGAGCTGTAGGACGATCGGCAGCCATGCCGTCATGGCAGTCGCGTCCGACGCCGCGACGTCGACGTAGGCTCCGATACCCGTGGCGCGCGCCCGCACCAGCGCGGCCACCGCGTGCAGCGCGGCATGCAACGCACCGACGCTGGTCGCCTCGCCACCCAGGTTCGCGCCGTCCTCGGCGAAGGCGCCGCGCTGGAGCAGGCCGTCGTCGCCGCGTTCGACGGCATGCGCCCCGACGAGCGCGTTCATCAGCATTCCGTGAGTGGGGATCGCGGCATACGGACCACTCGCGCCGAAGCCGGTGTGCTGCACATAGACGATCGACGGCTTGCGCGCCCGCATCGCCTTCGGGCCGATCCCGAGACGATCACATACCCCGGGCCGGTTGCCGTCGATGAAAACATCCGCGGTGTCGATCAACCGCCAAAACGTCGCAAGGTCAGCCTCGCGGGTCAGATCCAGAAGTATCGAGCGTTTGTTCCGGTTCACCTGGGCGTGTGCCACGCTCACCCCGGGGACGATCTGACCGAGGAAATACCTCAGATAGTCGCCACCCGGCGGTGATTCGACTTTGATCACGTCGGCGCCGAGATCGCCCAGCAGCATGCCGACCGTGTCGCCATTGAGCAGAACCGCCGACTCCACGACGCGAACACCTTCCAGGAGGTTGCGCACCCTTGCTCCCTGTCACCGAATACGTGAAAACCGTCTCAAGTTGACAGTATTGTCATTTCTGGTTCGCGCGTCTAGTTCGTAATCCATGTCCGACGACAATCACAGCAGCGGCCCGTTGAGCGGTCGACGAGTCATCGAACTGGCAGGATCGGCCCAGGACCAGACGTAGCGATGCCCTCGGCGATCTCAGTACCGAGGTGGTCGGGTTGAGCGGCACCAAACCATAAGGGGCCGTTAGCTAATTAGGATCGCGACTGGACGCTTCCCAACCAACGCTTGGTAGGCGCCGATCTGAAGACCGAGATGATCGAGGGCTGTAAGCCAGGGTTCACCGAACGGCTGGGCTCGGGCCCCACCCATGCCTCGCGCACGACGAACGGTTGGTGGGCGAACGGCCGGTTCGTCCGCTCAACATGGCCGGTGACCTCGGCGGCGGCTCGATGTTTCTTCTCGGGATCTTCGCCGCACTGTGGGTACACACGACCTCTGGCCGGAGGCAGGTGGTCGAAGGGGCCCTCGGCATGTCGTCCGGCGAGCGCGGCACACCTTGAGTGCTTGGGACTGGGGGTGTCACCGAGCCGCCAGGGACCAGCCTCAGGGAAGCCTTAGTGGCCGACCAGACCAACGGTGCCGAGGCGCACCGAACACCGGTGCAAGCATGTGGCCTGGTGCGGCTGCCACGACTCCGGAGCTCGCGTTGACGAACGCAGCAACGGAAGTCCACGACTGCGAATCCAGCCACCACTCGCCGTCGGGATCATCGATATGACCGCCATGACGCACCCCGTCAGCGAACGAGAGCCCCCGCGCATAACGAACCTGCACCGAGGGCGTCCCCTCCACCGTGATGATCCAGTCATTGTCGACTTCCCAGCCCGAGATCTGTCTGTCGCAAACCCACCGACAACAGATCCGCACGAACGGATCCCCGTCGATGAAGCCGGTCCAGGAGAACTCCGTGCCGGCCACCATTCCGGACGGCACCGGCGCCGAGACATTCGGTAAGTCCCGATCCGTCGTTGCGAACCTCGCGTCGACGACGACCTCGTCGAGGCGCTGACCCAACTGTTCGGCCACGGCGTGCGGTGTCTGGCGATACATGTGGTCGAACATTGCGACGATCTGTTCGCGCGGAAAGTCGTCGGGCGTCGCGCCGAATCCGAGCAACGGGTATATGTGGGCGTCCAGATCGGTACAGTCCATCCGCTCGAGGATGTCGACATGTGCGACTTCAAGAGTATGTCCGGCAAGTGTGGTCGCCAGACGCTCGGCGACGAAGCCCGGGTTCGACCCCACCGCCATCACCGTGGATCCGCCACGCCGGCACGCCTCATAGATCTCGCGGGCGTAGCTCTCGCTTATTCCGGCCGGATAGAAATAGTCGTGCGCCAGCAGCAGGTTTTTGCCGTCCGACAGTAGGCGCAGCGCATCAGCGTGACTCTCGGTGGGGCCCAGCGCAACCAGGGGGGTGTAGACCACGACATCGGTATCGAGCCTGTCGATCGCGTCACGGTCGCGGGTAATGGTCACCCCATGTCGGGACAGACCGACCAACTCCCCGATGTCACGGCCCTCCTTCTCCTCGGAGAAGGCGAGGACTCCGACCACATCAAACTCGTCGGGGCGCTGCAGCAGCACTCGAAGGACAAGACCGCCCAGCCGGCCCGGGCCCCAGATGACGACTCTGGTGCGTGCGGTCATTCACGAGTCCTTCTCGCCCCGAGAGATATTTCGGGATGTCGTCAACGGTAGATCCGGAGCTGAGATTAGCCCCGGAGGGGCGCTGGGTAAGGCGGGAATGAGGTTCACCAGCCGCATCGCGGTGCCGCTGACCGAACCCCACACGCCGCCATGCCTGCCGAGGCAAGATCGCAACGCATGTTGGAGTTGCCGTCGATGGTGATGCGGTAGTTCGACTCGCCGGCTCCGTCGAACCGCGGCCAGTCAGGGGGCGACCTCGGCGGTCATCCTGGTGATGTGTTCGGCGGTGATGACGGCACGCCCGCCCACTCGACCCTCGCACGCCACCCGACGAGCGACCACGCTTCCGGCCGTCATGACACCGACCGACGTATCCAGGTCACGATCGTGTACGGCGAAGTCGTTTGAGCCGACGATCTCGTCAAGCTCTACGTCGAGCCTGTCGGCCAGCTGGCGCACCATCGGACCCCAGAACGCCACGAAGGCACCCCCGCTGGCGATCGGCGCTTCGTAGGACGGTGACTGACCGAACCCCATGATTTCGCGGATTACTGGTTCGACGTCGTAGTGGTCGTATATCCCGATCTCCTGTATATGAATGTGCTCTACCGAGTCCGACACGGTCAACGGCGTCATCGGCAACAGGTCGCTAGAGAACCCGGGATCGAGGCCCGTCGCGAGAAACGTCGCGCCGCCCTTCTCGGCAGCCGCTAGCAGCGGCTGGCGAAGATCGGTGGGTCCCGCCGGCGGAAAGAGCATGC
Source organism: Mycolicibacterium sp. XJ1819 (assembly GCF_053483675.1). Lineage (NCBI taxonomy): Bacteria > Bacillati > Actinomycetota > Actinomycetes > Mycobacteriales > Mycobacteriaceae > Mycobacterium > Mycolicibacterium sp. XJ1819. The sequence goes on from NZ_JBEFST010000015.1 coordinate 73,639, forward strand.
CGAGCAACGAAATGGTGATGACGTCGATGCCCCGTTCCATCGCTTGCCCGATTTCGTCGACCACCTCTGCGTCGCGCCCAAGTCCGTTTCCGCAGTAGCTCAGCACGTCCGGAGCCGATTCGAGAACTTCGTTGAGCGAACCTACGGCCGGGACGCCCACCCAGTCGACGCCAGCCAACTCCCCGGCGTCACGTCCGACCTTCTCCGGTGTCGCCGCCCATAGACCGACGAGTTCGAGATCGGAATGCGCAATGATGCCGCGCAAAGCTTCTCGGCCTGTTGCGCCGGTTCCCACGTGCCCGACACGCACCTTCGGCCCCATCGGGCCATGCTGCACACCGGCTTTCTGGGCACCGACAGTCATTCTGACTTCCATTCGCTCGCCATGAAACGGACCGCGCCACGAGACGCGAGGCTCATTTCAGTGAGCCAATCAAGACCCGACACTCTTGTCAAGAATCTTCCCGTCACGCTGGGAACAGCGGTTGATTACCGGCGCGACCGTCGATGAGAACGATCTTCCACTTCCATCAGACGTGTGAAACCCGCGTCGAAATACTCGCGAGCATCAAGTCGAAGTAGCGGCGGCAGAACAGTCGCCAAGGCGGGGTATTTAACTGGGTCGGGAGCATTGTCGCGAACCAGCTGGCGCCATGTGTCGAGATGAAGAGGCTTGACGCCCCGCCCTAGCGATCCTCCGAGGAGGGTGACGTGTCCCGCGGTGAATACCCAGATCGCCGCAAACCGGCGGGCCGCGTCGTCCGCCGACAACCCCTCGTCGAGGAACGCCTGCATCGCCGCATCCGCCAAACGAAATCCATGCTCGGTGGGAAAGACCGGGCCACGCGAGCACAGGAAGGCACCGAGGTCCGCGTTCGCGGTGACGAATTCCCAGAACGTTTCCGCGATCCGTCGTGCGCGATCCCCGGCAGACTGGCGCTGCGCGGGAGTGGACAAGTCCTTCAATAGACCATCAGCCACGGATTCTAGAAGTGATTGCTTGGTCGGAAAGTGCCAATACAACGTCATCTCCCCGACGCCCAGCTCCGACGCTACCCGGGACATCGTCAGCGCCGACAGACCATGAGCATGAACTAAAGCAGTTGCAGCAGCGGTGATTTGGTCTTTGCGCAGGGCCACACGCGGGCTTCTCTTCCGTCGCCGTGGCGCGCGATCAACCGTCACGACCATCACCTTCCCGGGGTTGACGAATATCCGATCCGATTCTAGTGTCAGGCACTACTCGTGTCATACACGAGTAGGGAGGATGAAATGCTCCGCGATACCTCTGCCAGGATCGACAACCTGCACGTCGAGAGCGGCCCCACGACGCTGTGGTCAAGGGTGAATGCCGCAGAGGCGCAGCCCGGCGTGTGCACACCACTGTCTTGGGACTTTTGGGACGACACCGCGGAACGGGCGATGCGCGGCTCCTGGTATGACCTCGGGGTGCTGCGTGCCTCTGAAGTCGCCCAGCCGAAATCGGTCGATGAACGCGTGTGGGCGGCCTTCTACGGCCGGGTCGCGCTCAATGTCGACTTCATTCGGAAAATGGCCGATCGCACGCCAGGGACCAGCGGCGAAGAGATCGAGCGTGACATCCTTGGGTCAGTGCGACCGGACGCGGTGTCCCAGCCCACTCGGACCCGCTATCCCGTCATGTTCGCCAAGGCGCCGCTCATGCTCAAGCGCCTTCCTGCGCTGATTGAACGCAACTACCTCGAATCGCACCGATGGTGGCAAGAGCACGCGCTCGGCTCAGAAGCCACCGACGATCTCGCAGAAGCGCGAGCCCTTTGGGCAGACGCCGTCACTCGTTTCGAATACGTGATGCGCGTGCATTGCCGGGGTTCAAACATGGCACAACGAGCATTCGGCGAACTCGCCGCGGTCGGCGCCCAGGCCGGGCTGTCGGGGGTGGAAACCGCGTTGTCAGGCGGTTACACCGACACTGAGGATTTGGCCGTGATGGGCAAGTTGTGGCAAGTCAGCCGTGGGCAGTCGACATTGGACGAATTCATCGCCAGTTACGGATTCCACGGACCGGCAGAGGGACAGCTCGCCGTACCGTCGTGGCGTGAGGACACCAAACCGCTGGTGACGATATTGGACTCCTACGCATCGATGCCGGACGACAGGGCTCCGCTCGCGGTCGCCGCTCGGCGCGCCGAGGAACGTGTGCAAGCGGAAGCCTCGCTCCTGGCGGCGCTGTCGCCGCTCGGCCGGAGGAAGGCGCGCAGAGCGATCCGGCGACTGGCGCTCGGCGTCAAGCTGCGCGAGCGGGGTAAGGCAACCTATCCGCTCGCCATCGACGTCGCCCGCGTGGCCGCCCGAGCGGTCGGAAACATCCTCGCGCGTCGGCGCCTGATCGACGAACCCGAGGACGTGTTCTTCCTTCTTCGGGCGGAAGCCATGGTCGACGGTCCGGCGGTCGATCTCAAGGAGCTTGTCGCCCTTCGCCGTGAGCGGTTCACGCAACACAGACAGATCGACCTGCCGGACACGTGGATCGGCGAACCGACACCTGCAGTAATCACCGAGGGTTCAGCCGGCGACGACCTGCACGGGCTGGGGGTGAGTCCCGGTCGGATACAGGGCACCGTTCGGGTCATCGTTGATCCGGACGGTGAGAGCCAGCTCAATCCCGGTGAAATACTTGTCTGCCACACCTCCGACCCGAGCTGGGGTGCACTGATGTTGGTGGCGTCGGCTTTGGTGATCGATGTCGGGGGGCCAATGAGTCATGGTGCCATCATCGCCCGCGAGCTGGGCATACCTTGCGTGATCAACACCAAGCACGGCACCCGCACGTTGCGAACCGGTGACACCGTCGTCGTCGACGGCGACACGGGCAGTGTCCTTCGGAACTAGAAAGCAGAACGCACGCATGGATGCCCGACACGAACGTCTGCACCTCGACTGCGCCCAAGGCACCAACTGGCAGGAGAATATGTACTTCTGCGGGTTTGACCAGAGCCGCAACGGTTTCGCCGTTCATCTGAAGCTCATCCCCTCGGGTCGGCAGGCACAGATCCGTGGCGTCGTGACAATCGACGGTACGCAGTACACATTCGGTGCCAGACACCCCATCGCCACAGAGGTGGCATATCCGGAATTTCGGGCTCACAACCACGATCCATTCCGACAGTGGGAACTCGAACTGAACGGGGTCGGCTGCTCCACCGAGTCAACTGCGGGCTACGTCGGGTTAGAGGTCGATGGTCCCGGGCAGAAGGTCCTGCCGATCAGCGCACTCATCACGTTGCGCACAGCGCTGCCCCCCATCGACTGGTCGCAGCTGACCTCCGATTCGGGTGCAGGAAGCGGACACTACGATCACGCGCACAACTGGAACGGTGTACTGCGAGTTGGGAATGACACCGTCCGCACGAATGGACTCGGTATTCGAGACCACTCATGGGGACCCCGCAGCCTCGCCGATGTCGAACGCGCCGTCTTCTTCTCGACTGTCTCGTCGGATCTGAGCCTGCACCAGTCGGGCGTAGTCGGTCAGGGCGCGGGAGGCGAGTTCGGGTTCGGCTTCTCGGCAACGCAATCGAGCTTCACGGTGTTACCCATGCCGACGATCGAGGTCATCGACGGCTCATTCGACGACGCGGATATCCGCCGTGTCCGAATCCTCAACGACGGACGGGAAATCACGGTCGTAACACACACCGACATCCGGATGCCGCTCTTACGTGACAGCTACCTGTCCCGTGACCTCATCGGCGACATCGACCAATCGGGTGGGTTTTCATTTGTCGAATGCGGGACGGGCCTGAGCGCCAAGGCCGTCGCTGGCATTCGCGAGGAGGCAACTGCACTCTCATGAAGGATCGAGACATGCACGAACTGTTGGTGTTACAGACTATTCGGCTCAAAGGACGCGCGGCCGAATCTCATCTTCCTGACTTCACCGGACTCGAAAGCGATACCCTGGAGCGGGTGTTGACTGATGCAGAGCACGCCGACTTCGTACAACGGGGCAGCTCGCTGCAACTCACCGCGCAGGGCCGCACCAACCTCAACGAGTTGCTGTCCGCAGAACGCGAACAGCTTGACATCGCCGCGATCACGTCGGTCTACGACGAATTCACCGCAGTCAACACACAACTCAAGGAGATCGTCAGCGCGTGGCAGCTCCGGGAGCCGAATGTGCCGAACGACCACGGCGACGCCGAGTACGACCAGCAAGTCATCGCACGATTAGCTCGGGTGCATGAGCGCATCTGTCCACTGCTGCGCCACCTGTCCACCCTGGTACCACGGTTAGCGATCTACGAGGCTCGATTGAGCGAAGCCATGGCCAGGTTGCACGGCGGGGAACATTGTTTTCTCGCAAGTCCACTCGTGGACAGTTACCACCAGGTCTGGTTCGAGCTGCACCAGGAGCTCATCGAGGTGCTCGGTCGTACCCGTGAGCAAGAGGCCGCCGAAGGCCGCGCATGAAATCTACGACCATTGACTATGTCACCTTGGACGGCTCTTCGACACTCGGTCCCGAGCTGCTCGGCGGGAAGGCCTGGGGAATCAATAGGCTTGCCGCCCTGGGGTTGCCGACCCCACCGGCGTTTGCGCTAACCACCGATGTCTGCCGGGCCTTCCATGCCGCGGGCGGTCGTCTCCCCGACCGGGGCTACGATGCCCTCGCGGCCGGAGTGCAATGGCTGGAAGCGAAAACCGGGCGAGTGTTCGGGGGCGCGATCCCACTCATCGTCTCAGTGCGGTCCGGTGCGCAACACAGCATGCCGGGCATGATGGACACTGTCCTCAACCTGGGGATCACGCCCGAGCACGGACCAACATTCGCTGACGAATTTGGTACGGGGCCTATGGCGGAAGAGGTTCGCACGCGATTCGTCGAACAGTTCGAGCGAGTGGTGGGCAGCGCGCCGCCCGATGATCCGATGCAACAACTGGTCAAAGCCGTGGGCGCTGTGTTCCGATCCTGGCATTCGCCCCGGGCCTGCGCCTATCGCGATCATCATGGCCTGAGCCATGATGGCGGCACCGCGGTGACCGTGCAGGTGATGGTTTTCGGCAACCGCGACGAGTCTTCCGGAACCGGCGTGCTCTTCACCCGCAACCCCCTCAATGGCGAGGCTCGATCGTACGGCGAGTGGCTGGGCAGGGCGCAGGGAGAGGACGTGGTGTCCGGCCACGTGACGCCTGATGGTCTAGAGGTACTGGCAGAGCAGTTGCCCAGGGTGCACGCGGATCTCCTCCAAGCGGCCCGACATCTTGAAACAGTCAACCGCGATGTCCAGGACATCGAGTTCACGGTGGATGGAGGCCGGCTGTGGATTCTGCAGACGAGAGCGGCGAAACGCTCCCCGGAAGCTGCCGTGCGCATCGCGATCGCGCTCTGCGACGAAAATGTGATCGACCGCGACGAAGCCCTGGCCAGATTCACACCGGACGATGTGGCTACGCTGTTGCGCCCGCGGCTTGATCTATCCGCAGCTGCGCGCTTTGACCCAATTGCCCACGGCGAGCCCGCATCTCCCGGTTACGGGACCGGCGTGGTCGTGACAACAGCCGACGAGGCCGAGGCGAAGACAGCCGAAGGTGTCGACGTCGTATTGGCCCGCCCCACCACAGATCCCAATGACGTCCACGGCATGATTGCCGCATCAGCGGTAGTTACGGAGATCGGCGGTTCTACATCGCACGCCGCGGTCGTCAGCCGCGAACTCGGCAAGCCGTGCGTCGTGGGCTGCGGCCATGGAGCGATCACAACGATGCGTGGTCGGACCGTCACCGTCGACGGTGGGACCGGACGCGTCTATGCCGGCGCTATCCCCGTCCGCTCAACGTCTTCCGATGACCCCGTCGTCCATGTGTTGATGCGCTGGCTGGGCTGTCATGACCTCACAGACATCCCAGTGGCGTTGCGCACCAGGCGCGCGTAGCTGTCGGCCGGCGGTTAACCGGCGTGCGCACTCGCCCAGATGATGTGGGCGATGCTGTAGGCGATCGCCGAGTCCTTGACCGGTGCACCGGCCACCCGCCAGTGAAACCAGAAACGTTCCATCATCGACTGAATCGCCAAGCCCTGCACCAAAGGGTCCACTCCCGGGGCGCGCTTTCCACCGCGGAGTTTCACCAGCGCCCGGGCCAGAATTTCGGCCCCCATCATCTCTGCGTTGACGCTCCAGTCCCTCAGATCCGGATTGGCGTAAGCCGCCTGAAAAGCCGCGTGAATGAAAGCTCCATGCTCATCCCAGAATGCGAAATATTCCTCAACCCACAGCGCCACATCGTCGATCGACGACTTCGGCCCCAAGCGTCGTAATCCCTCCGCCGCGACAATGCCTGCCTCTTCCGAGTCGTGGCCGAGTGCCATCAATACGTCTTGCTTGCTGGTGAAGTAGGTGTAAAACGAGGCTCGCCGAATGCCGCTGGCCTCCGTGATATCGCTGATCGTGGTGGCGTCGTATCCCTTTTCCAACATCAGCCGCTTGGCCTCTTCGAGAATGCGCCTTTTGGTGCGCAACCCCTTACTGCCGACCTCCGTCACAGGCCCGTTTCGGCGGACCTGTGTCTGCGGGCGAGGGGAGGTTCTAGGCATCGGCGATCCTGACGAGCAACTGTGATTCAAACGCAACCATTGCACCTCGATGGTAGCAATGCCAGGTCACAGGTGGGGTGAGGCGCGTCAGCGCCCCGTTGTACGAAGTCACGCGTTCTGCTGGTGTGGAACACAGAATCGACAGTCTTGTCAGGTCTGTTCTTTCCCTGTAGCTTATGACCGATATTGGTTCGAATAGCTCTCCGTGACAAGGAGGTCGTGTGACAATCACAGCCCCACCATTGGAGCTGCTGCCCGCACCCGGCCTGCTGATCGGCGATCGCCGAATAGACGACACGTCGGGTGGCGCCGTCGACCACATCTACGGAGCCACCGGAAGACGCACTGCCGAGGTCCCCCTGGCGGGGAGCCGCGAGATCGACGACGCCGTACAGGCTGCGCGCACCGCCCTACCGCTGTGGAAAGCGATGCCGCCGGACCAGCGCCGAGAGATTCTTTTCCGTGCCGCCCAGCTTCTGCGCGACCACGCCGAAGAGTTGATTGCCATCTCTCAAGTCGACAACAGCATGCCGGTATTCGCGGCATCAGGCGGACCACAAGTTGCCGCCGACCACTTCGCATACTGCGCCGGTTGGGCGGACAAACTCAGCGGTGACGTCATCCCTACCTGGCCGACGCCGTCGCTGGACTACGCCACCCGCGAACCCTACGGGGTGGTGGGCATCATCATTCCCTGGAACGGCCCGGTGTACGCGATCGGTATGACGGTCGCGCCCGCGTTGGCCGCTGGCAACTGCGTATTGCTGAAACCACCTGAGCTAGCGCCGTATTCGGCAATCAGGATCGGCGAATTGTTCCTCGAGGCCGGGTTCCCGCCAGGTGTCCTGAATATCGTCACCGCCGGCCCCGAGGGCGGACAGGCGATGGTGGCGCACCCGGGTATCGACAAGATCCACTTCACCGGCAGCGGAGCCACCGCCAAACGGATCCTGGACACCGCCAAGGACGTGCTCAAACCGGTAGGGCTCGAACTCGGGGGCAAGTCGGCGAACATCATCTTCGCCGATGCCGACCTGAACAATGCCGCGATGCAGGCCGTCCTCGGCATGCAGGGCAGCGGCCAGGGCTGCATCAACGGCACTCGGGTACTCGTACAACGTCCGGTGTACGAGGAGGTATTGGCCCTTATGAAGGGGATCCTCGGCACGCTCGAGGTCGGCGATCCGTTGACCGCGTCGACATTCTTCGGCCCGGTGATCAACCAACAGGCGGCCGAACGAATCATGGCGGTCATCGAGACGGCCAAGCAGGACGATGTTCGACTGGTGACCGGCGGAGACCGGCTGGGCGGTGACCTGGCCGACGGGTTTTTCATCGCCCCAACCGTGTTTGCCGATGTCGGCAATTCCACGCCGTTGGCCCGTGATGAAATTTTCGGTCCCGTTGTAGCGGTGATGCCGTTTGACACCGACGAGGAAGCAGTCCACATCGCCAACGACTCTCCCTTCGGCCTGGCGGGCTACATCCAGACGTCCAACCTCAAGCGAGCCCACCTGATCGCCCAGCAGTTGGACGTCGGAAACATCTGGATAAACGGGTTCCTCGGGATCCCGGTCTCCACGCCGTTCGGCGGCGTCAAGCAGAGCGGCTGGGGTCGACTGGGCGGCCTCGACGGTATCCGCGAATTCACCCATCCCAAGAACGTATTTGTGAGCCTGATGTGACTGAGATGAAGAACGAAACATTCCGCCCCGTTATTGATTTCGACCACCACTCAGCGGAATTCGCCGACAACTGGCGAAACATCACCGCGGAGCTGAGGGCGAAGTGTCCGGTGGCCTGGACAGAAGCCCACGGCGGCTACTGGGTCGTGACGCGATACGAGGACGTCAAGACCGTGGCGCTTGACGACGTCACGTTTTCCTCGGATAACGACACGACTGGCGAACGTAACGGCGGCCAGGGTACCGCGATTCCGCGGGCGCCGATGCAACTCATTCCGATAGAGGTCGACCCGCCGCGGTTCAATCAGTACCGCCAGCTGCTGAACCCGAAGTTCTCACCTTCGGCGGCCGAGCCCTGGCGACCGTTCCTGCAGCGGGTTGCCGACGCGATGATCGACCGGTTCTGCGAAAAGGGTGAATGCGATCTGGTGCAAGACCTGGCCAGTCCGGTGCCTGCGATGCTGACGATGAAACTTCTCGGTCTGCCGCTCGCGGACTGGGAGGACGTCGCGACGCCGTTCCACGAGATATCGTGGGCGGTACCCGGCTCCGAGATGTACCAGCGCGCGATCGAAGGCATCTTCGGTGTTCTCGGCCGACTTTCCGAAGAACTCGGCAAGCGCCGGGAGAACCCCCGCGACGACCTGCTGACCTTTCTGGTCAACTCGAAAATCGACGACAAGCCGCTGACCGAGGAAGATATCCTCAGCATCTGTTTCCTCCAGCTCATCGGCGGCGTCGACACCAGCACCGGGTTGCTCTCGCACACCTATGCCTGGCTGTCTGAGAATCCCGATCAACGCCAACGTCTGATCGATGAACCGGAAATCCTGAAGCGGGCGACCGAGGAGTTCCTGCGATGGGTGTCGCCCGCCCCGGCGCTGGCCCGCACCGTCACCGTTGAAACCGAACTTGGTGGCCAACGGCTGTGTCCGGGCGACCGGCTCCTGTTGTCCTGGGCGTCGGCCAATCAGGACGCCGACGTGTTCGAGAACCCGGACGAGGTCGACATGGACCGTTGGCCGAACCGCCACCAGGCTTTCGGGCTGGGCGCACACCGCTGCCTGGGCTCGAACCTCGGACGGGTGCAATTCCAGGAAGTGCTCAAAACGACGTTGCGTCGTTTGCCCGATCTGGAAGTCGATCTGGCAGCGGCTCAACGCTACCCATCGTTGGGACAGGTCAACGGATACGCGACCCTTCCCGCGACCTTCACCCCCAGCAGGCCCGTCGGCGCCACGCTGCCAATGGACGACTGACAAACGCATCGAACACTCTCAATTGCGCATATACGCCCCCGCGGAAATGTTCAGGATCTCCCCGGTGATATGAGGAGCACGTGGCGACGCGAGAAATGCTATCGCCTCGGCGATCTCGTCCTTGTGCGGCAGCGACGGCAGCGGTCCGCGGGCGTCTGGACGTTCGCGGATCTCCGGATGGTCGAGCAGGAATTTGGTCCCCTCGGTCAGACCCGGACTAACGCTGTTCACCCGGATTCCGAACGGCCCGGCTTCGTGGGCAAGGCATCGCGTCAGAGTGTTCAGCGCGCCTTTGCTGACCGCATAGGGGGTTTCGATTCCGGCTCCCCCGACGTCACCGGCAAAACTGGTGACGTTGACGATCGCGCCATGTTCGCGGTCGCGCATCATCGGTAACACCCGACGCGCCAGATACCAGGGCCCATCGATATTGACGGTCATCACCCGATCCCAGTCCTGCGGCTCGCATTCGAAGATCGGCTTGATGATGTTGACTGCGGCGTTGTTGACCAGGATGTCGATGCGGCCGAACTCGTCGCGCACCGTGGCCACAACCGCGTCAATCTGTTCACGGTCACCGGCATCTAGGGGGATTCCCAATACCCGGACACCGGGATAATCGTTGCCGATGGCATCGGCGACCTTATGGGTGCGTCCCGGATGAATGTCGGTCACAACAACATTCGCGCCACCCGCCGCTAGGCGGCGGGCAGTCGCCTGTCCTATTCCCACCCCGGCGGCCGCCGTGACGACCGCCACCTCTCCGTCGAGCTCGTTCTCATACATCAATTACCTTTCGGTTGATAGCCGAACGTCTCGAGCAGAGAGTCGACGATCCGCCGCTGAGCGTTGGCGGTCAGTGAACCCTTGCCGAACTTGCGGACGATCCGCATGAACACGGCACCGATCAGCGCATCTGCCGCCCAATCGACATCCATGTCGGCACGCAACTGCCCGTCGGCCACCGCTTGGTTCAGCAGCGTCGTCAACTGCATCGAGGCCCTGGCCATGACCGTATCCTGAAATGCCGCAAACAGTTTCGGGTGTCGCGGAGCGTCTGCCACCAGCCGCATTTGGATACCGAGGACGGTGGGGTTCAACAACTCGACGACCCGCGCGACGATGGCCTCCAACTCCTGGCGCAAGTCGGCAGCCGGGTTGGGAGTCGGCCATTCAGCCAGGTGTTCAAGGGTTTCCAGGATGAGGGTGTCACGATCGGGCCAACGCAGAACAAGGCTCGGTCGCGACACGCCCGACCTGCGCGCGACGCTGCGCACGCTGTAGCCCTCGAATCCGCGCTCCGAGAGCTCGTCTCTCGACGCCTCGAGTACTCGTTCCTCGATCGTCGGATCGCGTGGGCGGCCACGGCCGAGGAAGGTGTCGTCACCCCGCTCCTCCGCCGACCGTTGCGCGGTGGTCATTATTGAAAGAGGGTCATTCCGTTGTCGCGTAGGAAGTGTCGGCGCTTGTCCTCGCCCAGCGACTCGACGCGGCCGTAGAACTCCGCGGGTTCCCGCAGACCCTCGGCATGCGGCCAGTCGGACCCCATCACCAATGCCTCTGTCCCACCGAGCTCGTCGGCCAAGGCCACGGTGTCGTCCTCGGGGTAGGGCACCACCTTGACGTGTCGTTTGAAGATCGTGCTCGGCCTCTCGGTCAGCGGCCCGCCCAGCCAGGGCCCCAGCCGGGCCATGCCGCGACTCTTGTCCATGTGCCTGATGAAATGCGGAATCCAGGACGCGCCGAATTCGCTGACCACCACCCGGATGTCAGGGAAACGTCCGAACAGGTTGTCGAAGATCAGCGCGGACAGCGTATCGGTGATCGGCCGCTCTCCATAGGTGTTCTGCCATTGCCAGGCCGAGAACTGGAACGGCGGCCCGATCTTCCAACCCCAGTGCGGGGCGACCTCCTGCTGATAGTGGAACTCCGAGATGTGGTAGCAGATGACCGCCTTGGCTTCGTTGATGCGGGCCCAGAACGGATCGAAGTACGGGTCGCCCGGGCTGCGACCGTAGGCCGGGCCGGCGGCCAGATAGATGAAGCGCGCCCCTGCGGCCAGCACGCGATCGAGTTCGGCCACCGCACGGTCGAGATCGCGCAGTGACAGCAGCGCCGGCGCGTAGATGGTGTCGCGGTAGTTGAATCCCCAGTCCTCGTCGATCCACCGATTGAAGGAGGTGAAGTTGTCGTAGAGAGCGTCCACGCTGTCGAGGAACGGTTCGGCTAGCAGCGCCCAGCCACCGGGGTACATGATCGACTTCTCGATCTGCTGCTCGGCGAGTTGGGCCACGCGGGCATCCCGGTCGAGGTACTCGGGCTGCATCGGCTCGAAGAACCGTTCCGCGTCCGCGGCGTCCCCCGATGCACGCTTGCGCAGCATCTCTGCCAACGACCCCGGCACGTAGGCCTTCTCGAGGTCGTGCTCCTTCTCGAAGGCGGTGATGATCCGTTCGTTCGCCAACAGGGCCTTGTGACCGCTCGGCAGGTCGATCAGCCGAATGGCGCTGTCGATCTTGCTTTTCGGCATGTGCCGTGTGAAGCAGTCGGTCGCCTCGTAGGAATGCTGGTCGAAGTCCACCATGCGGTAGGGCAGCGTGCCGACCGTGTCCTCAATGAGCGCCATCGTCGTCCCTTCATCTACATGCCGTGCGTCTCGAACACGATTATTATTCCACAGTGGCTTAAAATGCAACAGTGCCCGTCGCGGGCACATCACGGGCCTATCTGCCACGCTTGAGCGGTGCTGATCGAACCCATGGGCGACCTCGGCGATGCGCCCGATGTACTGCGCGCGCTCGCTGCTGGCGCCGCGCAGCGGGGTCTGCCGCCTCCGGCGGCGCTGATCGGTGAGTGGTTCGACTCGGCCGCGGTGATCGCGCCGTCGGTCGAGGTGATGCCCGTCGAGACCGGCGACGTGTTCGCCGTGCCCCCCGGGGACTCGGACGGACCCGTCGGCGGCGGATGGTTCGGCTACCTGTCGTACCCGGAGGCCGGGGCCGACGGGTCGGGCCCGCGGATACCCGAGGCGGCCGGCGGCTGGTCGAACTGCGTACTGCGCCAGGACCGCGACGGCCACTGGTGGTACGAAAGCCTCACCGGCACGGCGCTTTCAGGGTGGGCGATCGAAGCGCTACATGCGACGTCCGCGGCGCGCCCCAGCTCGATCGCGTGGGACGACGCGGACCGCTTTGCGCACCGTCGTGGGGTGCTGGACTGCCTGGAGGCGATCGCCGCGGGCGAGGTGTACCAGGCCTGTGTGTGCACGCAATTCGCCGGTCGTCTCGACGGCGACCCGCTCGACTTCTTCGTCGACGCCGTCGCGCACACCTCGCCGGCGCGGGCGGCCTACCTGGCTGGCGGCTGGGGCGCGGTGGCCTCCCTGTCACCGGAACTGTTCCTGCGCAGGCGCGGTGAGGCGGTGGCGTCCAGTCCGATCAAGGGCACGCTGCCAGACACCGCGGATCCGGCGGAGTTGCGGGCCTCGACCAAGGATGTCGCGGAGAACATCATGATCGTCGATCTGGTCCGTAACGATCTGGGCCGCGTCGCCGTGACCGGGTCGGTGACGGTGCCCGAACTGCTCACGGTGCGACCGGCCCCGGGGGTGTGGCATCTGGTGTCGACGGTCGCCGCGCGCGTGAACGTCGACGTGCCGATGACCGAGGTGCTCGACGCGACGTTCCCGCCGGCATCGGTGACCGGCACCCCGAAGACGCGCGCACGTCAGCTGCTGCAGCACTGGGAGCCGCGGCGTCGCGGAGTTTATTGCGGCACGGTCGGCCTGGCCTCGCCGGTGGCCGGCTGCGAGCTGAACGTGGCGATCCGGACCGTGGAGTTCGACGCCGACGGCAACGCGGTGCTCGGTGTGGGCGGCGGCATCACCGCCGATTCCGACCCCGACCACGAATGGGACGAATGCCTGCACAAGGCCGCCCCGATCATCGGTCGGTCAGCCGCGCGAGCGCAGCACCGCGCCGTAGAGCTCGCGCCGCGGGGGTGAGCCGGGATTCGCGGCGACGACCTGCGCGCAGGCGTCCTTGACCCGCATGCCCTCGTCGGCCAGGGCGTTGACCTCGGCCACCAACGCGTCCAGGTCGGCCTTCGGCACCGCACCGGCCAACACCACGGTGATCTCGCCGAGCACGCCGTCACGCGCCCACTCGGCGAGCTCGGCCAGCGAGCCCCGCAGGATCTCCTCGTGGATCTTGGTCAGCTCCCGGCACACCACCGCCGGGCGGTCGGGCCCGAGCACCTCGACGGCGTCGGTGAGCGTGTCGGCGAGCCGCCGCGGCGACTCGAAGAACACGCAGGTGCGCGGTTCGGTGGTCAGTTCGGCCAGCCAGCTTCGGCGGGCGGCCTGTCTGCGCGGGACGAAGCCTTCGAAGCAGAACCGCTCCGACGGCAGCGCCGACACCGCCAGCGCCGTCGTCACCGCCGATGGCCCGGGTAGACACGACACCGGCAGATCCGCCTGCACACACGCCGTCACCAGGCGATAGCCCGGATCGCTGATCAACGGCATCCCGGCGTCACTGACCAGCAGTACCGTCGCCCCGGCCGCGATCCGGGCGACCAGATCCGGCACCCGCGACGCCTCGTTCTGATCGAAGAGGCTGACCACCTTTCCCGCGGGTGCGACGTCGAGGGCCCGGGCCAGGGTGCGCAGCCTGCGGGTGTCCTCGGCGGCGATGACGTCGGCGCTGCCGAGCGCCCTGACCAGCCGCGCAGAGGCATCCGACGGCTGGCCCAGCGGAGTGGCGCCGATAAGCAGACGGCCGGTGGTCATGTCGCACAGCCTACGATCGCAGACGTGACCGCCCCCGCCACCGAAGCGCCGCGCGGGGCTCCCGTCATCAGTCCCGCGCCCCTGATGCCGGTCGCCGACTTCGGACCCGTCGACCGCCTGCAGGGCTGGGTGATGACGGCCGTCATCACCGCGCTGGCTGCCGTGACGCGTTTCCTCAACCTGGGATCGCCGACCGATGCGGGCACCCCGATCTTCGACGAGAAGCACTACGCACCGCAAGCGTGGCAGATGCTGCACAACCACGGCGTCGAGGACAACCCGGGCTACGGGCTGGTGGTGCACCCGCCGGTCGGCAAGCAGTTGATCGCGATCGGCGAGGCACTGTTCGGCTACAACGGTCTGGGCTGGCGGTTCTCCGGGGCGGTCTGCGGCGTCATCGTGGTGCTGCTCGTCGCGCGGATCGCGCGGCGGATCAGCCGTTCCACCCTGGTGGGCGCGATCGCGGGGCTGTTGCTGATCGCCGACGGGGTGAGCTTCGTCGCGTCGCGCACCGCGCTGCTCGACGGTTTTCTGGTGGTGTTCGTGGTGGCGGCGTTCGGGTGTCTGATCGTCGACCGCGATCAGGTGCGTGAGCGAATGCATAACGCGTTGGTCGAGGGCCGCATCGGCGAGACACCGTGGGGTCCGCGGCTGGGGGTGCGATGGTGGCGGTTCGGCGCGGGCGTGCTGCTCGGATTGGCCTGCGCGACAAAATGGTCCGGGCTTTACTTCGTCGCCTTCTTCGGCGTGATGACGATGGCGTTCGATATCGCCGCACGCCACCAGTACCGGGTGCCACGGCCGTGGCTGGGCGCCTTCCGCCGCGACCTCGGGCCGTCGCTGTACGCGCTGGTGCTCATCCCGTTCGGGGTGTACCTAGCTTCCTATGCGCCGTGGTTTGCCTCCGAGACCGCGATCAACCGCTACGAGGTCGGCCGCTCGATCGGTGAGCACAGCGTGCTGCCGCTGCCGGACGCAGTGCGCTCGCTGTGGCACTACACCTATGCGGCCTACCGGTTTCACGCCGGACTGACCAACGCCGACGGCAATCACCATCCGTGGGAGTCCAAACCCTGGACGTGGCCGATGTCGCTGCGCCCGGTCCTCTACGCGATCGACAACCAGGACGTGCCGGGCTGCGGAGCGCAGTCGTGCGTGAAGGTGGTGATGCTCGTCGGCACGCCGGCGATGTGGTTCATCGCGGTGCCGGTGCTGGGTTGGGCGCTGTGGCGCACGTTCATCAAGCGCGATTGGCGATACGCGGCGATCCTCGTCGGCTACAGCGCGGGCTTTCTGCCGTGGTTCGCCGAGATCGACCGGCAGATGTACTTCTTCTATGCCGCGACCATGGCGCCGTTTCTGGTGATGGCGATCGCGATGATCTGCGGAGACATCCTTCACAAACCCGGGCAGAACGCCGAGCGAAGAACGCTGGGGTTGATCGCGGTGTGCTTCTATGTCGCGCTGGTAATCACCAACTTCGTCTGGCTGTTCCCGATCCTGACGGGCATCCCGATTTCGCAGTCCACGTGGAACATGCAGATCTGGCTGCCGTCGTGGAGGTAGTGCGACCGCAGTCCTAGGCTCAATATCGACACCAGGGCTGTCCAGTAACCGGCGGATGCGTTATCCACAGCCGTGGTGTCGAACTGGGACATAGCAGTTGGAATCGTCAGTGCCCGACAAGACGATCGTCGGTATGACTCGACCCATCATCGGCAGCAAGGCGATTGCGTCCGGCGCCCTTTCGCGGGGTGCACTGCGATGGAACTACACCGCCCTGCACCCCGACGTGTACGTGCGTAAAGACCAACCCAAGGACTTGTCCGTCTATGCCGCGGCCGCGTGGCTGTGGACCGGCCGCCGGGGCATCGTCGCCGGGCGGGCGGCCGCTTACCTGCACGGCGTCACGTGGATCGACGACACGGTGCCCGTCGAGTTGATCGCACGCCACCGCCGCGCCAGAAGCGGAGTCGTGATCCGTCAAGAACGGATCGCTGCCGACGAGGTCACTGCCATCGCACGGCTGCCCGTGACATCGCCGGCGCGGACCGCGCTCGATCTGTCCCGCCATCTTCCTCGCGACGAGGCGGTGGCTCACATCGACGCTCTGGCCGCGGTCACCGGGGTTACCGCGCGCCAAGTGGCGGTCCTGGTGGAGCGCTACCGGGGCGCCCGCGGAATTCCCGCCGCGCGTGAGGCGACCGCGCTGATGGACGGTGGTGCACAAAGCCCGCAGGAATCCCGCTTGCGGCTGCAGCTCATCGACGCGGGTTTGCCGAAACCGTGCACGAATATCGTGGTGGCAGACGAACTCTGGGAAGCAGCCATTCCGATGGGCTGGCCCGGACCGAAGGTGGGCGTGGCGTTGGCCGACGATGAAGCCAGCGACCCCTATCTGGCCGCGCAGACGGCCGCGACCCGGGAACTGTTCCAACGCCAGGGCTGGATACTGGTCTGCGCACTGCCCGGGCATACGGGGTCTTCGGTCATCGGTCGGGTGCGCGCCGCGCTACGAGTAGGTAGTGGGCGTTAGAGCGGATCGCGGGCCGCCGGACACGACATGCAGCGTGGACCGCCGCGGCCGGTGCCCAGTTCGGAGGCCTCGATCGACAGCACCTCGATGCCGGCGTCGGCCAGCCGCTTGTTGGTTTCGCTGTTGCGTTCATAGGCCACGACGACGCCCGGCTCCAGCGCCAGCGTGTTGTTACCGTCGTCCCACTGCTCCCGTTCGGCGGTGACGGGGTCCAGACCCGTCGCGATCACCCGCAACCGCTCGATGCCCATCGCCGAGGCCGCGGCGTCGACGAACGGCATCGCGTCGTCGATACGGACACCGCCGTCACCGTTACGGTGAATCGTGAACGCCGACAACGTATCGACGATGTTCGGGTACATCACCACGGCGTCGACGTCGACCATCGTGCACACGGTGTCCAGATGCATCTGCGCGCGCACCTGCGCGATCGGGACGGCCAACACCGTGTGCGCCAGATCGTCGTCGAACAGGCTGCGCGCCAATGCCTCCGCTCCGGCCGGCGTGGTCCGCTCCCCAACCCCGACGGCCACGACCCCCGGGCCGAGGAGCAACACGTCACCGCCCTCGACGGGCGCTGAACGCGACTCGTAGGCCCTGCGCACACCGAGGAACCGCGGATGGTGGGCATAGATCACGTCGGTCAACGACGTCTCGCGCACCCGAGCGGGCAACGCGAGCGAGGTGATCGCCACCCGTGGGCCGATCCAGAACGACGAGTCGCGGGTGAACAACAGATTCGGCAGGGGGTCGATCACGAAGTCTCCGCCGTGGTGCATCCTGCGCACCAGGGACACCTCGCCACCGCTGAACGGCAACTCGTTGAACGTCATTCCGGCCATCAGCACCGACGCCAACGGCGCCGGGTCAAGCGTGCGAAGATATGCCGAAAGCTCTTGAGCCAGAGGCGATCCCAAACGTCGGGCATCCACGGCCGCAGAGATCCCGTGCATGCGCGCCGCGCCACTGTGCGCCAGCGCTTCGGTCAGCAGATCGGCGAGCAGCAGCACTTCGACACCACGTGAGGTCAGCAGGGCACCGAACTCGTCGTGTTCGCGCTGCGCCTTGGCCACCCACGGCAAGCCGTCGAACAGCAGCGCGTCGTTGTTGCGCGGCGTCAACCGCTGCAGTTCGGCCCCGGGCCGGTGCAGGATGACGACACGCATGCGGCCGACCTCGGAGTCACAGCCCAGCGTCACATTTAGCACCGTAACGCCTCGTCCGCCCGCCAGCACCTCAACTATGGTTTAGGTCATGGAGTTGATCCACGAACTCACACCCGGCGAGATGTCGCATCGCAGCGGCGTCGCGGTCTCCGCGCTGCACTTCTACGAGCGCGAGGGGCTGATCCGGAGTCGTCGCACCGGGGGCAATCAGCGCCGCTACGCGCGCGAGACGCTGCGCCGAGTGGCGTTCATCCGGATGAGCCAGCGGTTGGGCATTCCGCTGGCCCGCATCCGCGAAGCGCTGGCCACGCTGCCCACCGACCGGGTTCCCACCAGCAAGGACTGGGCCAAACTCTCCGCAGTCTGGCGGCAGGATCTCGACGACCGGATCCTGCATCTGCAGCGGTTGCGCGACAACCTGGCGGGGTGCATCGGGTGTGGCTGCCTGAGCCTGAAGACCTGCGCGCTGACCAACCCCGGCGACGTCCTCGCCGAGCAGGGACCCGGCGCCGCCCGACTATGACGACTCGAACGCTTGTGCGATAGACTCGGGCGCATGGAGCTGGCTCTACAGAGCTCGCTGTTCGAGCACGCCGAACGGCGCCATCTCGGAAACGGAGCCTGGATCGAATACCGATCCGGCTGGCTCGAGGACGCCGACGACCTGTTCGGCCAGTTGCGCGAGGCTATTCCGTGGCGCACCGAGCGGCGCCCGATGTATGACCGCGTCGTCGCCGTCCCGAGGCTGGTCAGCTTTCACAACCTCACCGAGCAGCCCGCCCCGCATCCCCGCCTCAAACAACTGCGCAGACGCCTCAACGACGCCTACGCCGGCGAGCTCGGCGAACCGTTCACCACCGCCGGACTGTGCCTGTACCGCGACGGCGACGACAGTGTGGCCTGGCACGGCGACAACATCGGCCGCAGCAGCACCGAAGACACCATGGTCGCCATCGTCAGCCTCGGCGCCACAAGGGTTTTCGCGCTGCGGCCGCGCGGCGGCGGTAAGTCACTGCGCCTGCGGCACCGGCATGGCGACCTGCTCGTGATGGGTGGCTCTTGTCAGCGCACCTGGGAGCATTCGATACCGAAGACCACCAGGCCGACGGGGCCGCGGATCAGCATCCAGTTCCGCCCGCACGACGTGCGGTGACTAGCCCTTCACCGCGGCGACAGCCTCGGTGAGCAGCTCACCGGCACGCTCGGTGTTGACCGGCGCGACGGGCTGGCCCGGCACCACCAGCGGGTTGGCGGTGACCACCACGAGGAACGGCCCGAAGTTGGCGAGGTAGGTGTAGACCTGTCCGGTGCGCGGCCGGCCGTCGACTGCGGTCTGCACCACTCGGTGGACACCGAGAGTCTCCACGCCGTCGATCTGCGGCGCCTCGACCACCTGGATGAGCCCACGCACCTGCCCACCGGCGAAACCGACCTTCTGACAATTGCTCGCGGGCCGGTTGAGCGGCACCTCCTCGGAGGTTTCCACCGCGATCGCGATGAACCGGTTGCCCTCGCCTTCGGCCGTCACCGCCGCCATGTTGCCCTGCACACCCGGCGGCACCACCTGCGTCGCGCCGAAGCAGTCGGCCGGGTCGAACTTCAAGCCCGGCGGCAACGTCTGCGGCCCGAGCAACTTGGGGTCGACACCGGTCGGACCGGTCTCGGTGACCGAGAACTCCGGGCCGAAACTCGACCGCACCTCCTTGACGCGGGCGATATCGGCGTCGGCCGCATCCTCGCCCGCATGGCCGCCGCCGCATGCCGTCAGCACGCCGACGCACACCACGCTGATCACCGCTGATTTCGACATCGCCGTCAATCTACCTGGCGCTGTCGGCCGCGCCTCGCAGCGTCGACACGGTTTCGATCATCAACGCGGACGCGAACTCCCGGCCGAGTTGAGGATTCGGTGAGCCGGGATCGGTGACGACGACGACGTACACGACGTGATCGGCCAGATAGGCGGTGACGGTCTCGGCGTGCGCGCGGGTTTCGGTGCCACCCTCGACGACGGTTCTGGTCTCCGCGGCCATCGCGACGGTCTCGGCGTCTACGCCCGGGGGTTCGGTGAGCGCGACGCTGCCAGTTGCCTGCCCGCCCGACATCGTCCACCGCGCACAGTCGGCGATCACCGCCGGATCCGGGGCCGAACCGCGTGACCGGGCCACCGCGGCGTACACGATGCCGCCCGCGCCCGACCCCGACCAGCCCCGTGCCGTCGACGGATCGACCGCCGGGTCGGCCAGTGTCCCGCAGGCCGACGGCTCGGCCTGCCATTCGGTGCGAAATCCCCACACCGCCGCGGGGCTGACCCAATTCTGGACGCCGGCGACCTCGTAACCGTCGGGCAGTTCGGCGCGGACCCGGTCGATTCTGGCCGGTTCGATCCGCGTCGACGCGCCGTCGGCTCCCGACAGGCCGTCGGGGGCGGGCCCGGACTGTCCGCCGCAGGCGCCGACCAGCAAGGCCGCCGCCGCGAGCATCGCGCGCACGCGCCGTTGATACCACAGCTGACGGCCGGCGGGGGCGTGCAACGTCTCGTGTCCGGCGGGCGATGAATCAGTACCAGGCAAACAGACGAACGGAGGCCCGCATGCACACGGTATGGGGTCTGACAACAGTGGCGGCGGCGACGGCCCTCGCACTCGGCACGGCGGGCGCCGCCGATGCCCAACCCGCCCGCCCCGGCGACGCCCCACGGGTCATCGGGGAATTGGAGGCCAGCGGCTACGACGTGGTGGTCGACCGGGTGGGCAGCGGTCCGCTCGAGGAGTGCATCGTGACCAGCGTGCGCAACCCGCAGGAAGTGACGCAGACGTTCGCGGTCGGCAAGGGCAAGAAGCGCGAGTACGTCACCGTGGTCGTGTCGAAGTCGATCACGGTGTCACTGAACTGCGACGTCTGACCGCGCCGTCAGGCCGCCGTCTGGCCGGTATCGCCCGTCGTCGTCGAGGTCGTGGTGTCCGTCGTTGGGTTGGTGTCCACCGTCGGGGTGTCGGTGGGGTCGGTGGTGTCCGTCGTCGTGGTGGTGCCCGTCGTTGAGGTGTCCGTGGTCGTGACGGCACCGGATTCGGATTCGGACTCGGAGTCGGGGTCGTCCTCTTCGCGGCCCATGTCCAGGGTCTTCTCGAATGCGTCGTCGTCGTCTTCGATGGTGTCCTCGTCGCTGTCCGCGCGGTTCGAGAACATTTCCAATTCCAGCTCCGACTCCGACTCCGATTCCGACGGCGGCTCGGGCAGATCGGGCCCGCCCACCCCGAACGGGCCGGTGACCGGGGCGGTGCCGAGCGGCCGGTTGGCCGGGTCGTTGGTGGCCTCGGCGATCGCGTCGTCGATACCGGTCGGCACCGCGATGAGCACGTTGAGCAGCGTCCCCAGCGGATCGTGCAACGGCAGCAACCCCACACCGGTCGGGACGCCGGGGTTGATGTCGCGGCGGTAGGCCCCCTCGATGAAGGTCCGCAGCGGCAGGTCGATCGCGGTGAGGATCGGCGACGGCACGAACGACGCGAACGGCATCAGCAGGGGTAGCCGCGGCGTGGGGATCAGGTAGTAGTCGGTGTCGCCGAAGGAACCCTGATAGAGCCCGTTGTCGAAGTCGGCGTTCTGCAGCTCACCGTGCAGCAGCAGGTAGCCCATCGCCGCGTTCAGCACGGCGACCACGTTCGTCAGACCGACGGCCGCGTCACCGCCCAGGCCGTCGTATTGCCCTGCCATGTCGGCGGTTCGGTAGCAGGGTCCGTCCCCCTCACAACTGTTCGTCGGGGTGGGGCCGTAGAACGTCACGCCCAGAATCGGAATCGTCAGCCCCATCGGACCACGTGACAGGAAGCCGCCGTTGGGCCGCATCGGGTTGGCGAGCAGGAAAAACGAGACGTTGTCCGGAGCGTCGTCGGGATTGTCGATGAAGTCCTTCTTCAGCAGCGAGGCGATCACCGCGCTCTGCGAATAACCGAAGACGACGAACTCGTCACCGGCCACCGGCGGCGTGGCCGGGGGTGTCGGATCGATCTGCGGGTTGTCGTTGTAGAGGCAGTCCGCGGCGCCGCGAACACATTTCGACAGGTTGGCGAGGCCGACCACGACGGATTCGTCGAACGTCATCGACCCGAACACCGGGAAGAACTGTTCGGGTGTGATGATCGCGTAGCGGTCATCGTCCGGCCCGACCGACGGGATGGGGCCGTTGCCGGTGCCGGCGGGCGCGGCGGCCGCCGGGTTGATGAAACCGTCGACAGCGTTCTGCATGTAGCCGTTGATGAACTCCACCGGATCTTCGGGCGTGCTGAGCGGATGTTCGGTGCCGCCCATGATGAGCGCCGTCGCCACCAGTTGCACCGCAGCGGTGGTGGTCCACGCCACCGCCAACACGATGACGCTCAGAACCGCCAGGCACGTCGCCCCCAGCGAACGTAGAAGTGTCCGCATTCCTGCACCCTTTCGTGGCCTGCCGAAATTCAACCACTCCAGATCACGAGAGCAAAACGAAACGTGTCGATCACCGCCGGACGCACGAGGGGATGCGTACAGTTTCGCCTGCGCGTCGTGAGCGCCGACCGTAGGCTACGGCGCAGGTGCAACGAGGGGAGACCCAATGAGCAAGTCGGTGAGGGCTGGCGTCATCGCCGTTGCGGCTGTCGCTTTGGGCATCGGATTGGCCGGCTGCGGATCCAACGGCGAGTCCACCGAAGAGCCGTCGACCAGCGAAAGCCCCACGACGTCGGCCCAGGCGGCGAAGCCGAATTACACCATCGCCGACTACATCCGTGAAAACGGAATCGTCGAGACGCCGGTGCAACGCGGGATGCCCGGGGCGCCGACGATCAACCTCCCGGTCCCGCCCGGGTGGGCCGACGCCGGCACACCGCAGGGTGCGTACGGCGCGATCGTGGCCACCGACCCGGCGCTCGGGCCGCAACCGCCGACGATCATCGCGTTGGTCTCCAAGCTGAACGGAAACGTCGACCCGGCGAAGATCCTCGAATTCGCCTCGGGCGAGATCAGGAACCTGCCCGGTTACGAAGGCGCGTCGACCGGCAGCCCGAGCAAACTCAGCGGATTCGACGCCACCCAGATCGGCGGCACGTACGTCAAAGACGGCGTCAAGCACGCCACCGCGCAGAAGACCGTCGTGATCCCCGGTCAGGACGGGCTTTTCGTGCTGCAGCTCAACGCCGACGGGCGAGACGAACAGATCGGCGTGCTGATGGATGCCACGTCGATCATCGACGAGCAGACCACGATCACACCCTGACGCGTCGCTCCGTCATCCGACGGCCCTGGTGACTCGGTTGGTCATATCGCGGATCTGTTTGATCAGCGTGGACGGTAGGCGCAGGGTGTCGACGTCCGGAACGTCGACGGCCGTGGTGACCACGCCGAGGTCGTCGCGGTGCCACACCGCCCCGAAGCGATCCAGTATCGCCCGCATCGAGTAGTTGTCCATCAGCACTCGCGCGGTGAAACGTTGCACGCCACTGAAACTCGCGGCCACCATGAGCGCGTTCATCAGGAAGCTCCCGATGCCGCGGCCCTGATAGTCGTCACCGACGATGAACGCGACCTCGGCAACGGTCGGATCGTTCTCGTCGCGCACGAACCGCGCGTCGGCCACCACCGGGCCGTCGGGTCCGTCGGTGATCACCCAGACGAAGTGGTGGATGTAGTCCACCTCGAACAAATAGCTCAACAGCGACTTGGTGACGCTGCGCGGCGACTGGAAGCGGCGGTACATCGTCTCGCGGGAGAACTCCACGGGTCCGTTCGCGGTGCGCTCGATGTCGCCGGGCAGCACCGGCCGCAGGTACAGCTCGGTGCCGTCGCGCACCCGCACCGGGATCGGGTTGATGTAGGCGGCCAAACGTTGGCGCGCCGTGCGCACCAGCTTCTCCAGCATGCCCGGTACCTCGAGCATGGTGGCGAAGGCCTCGCGTCCGCCGACCCATCCCGTCAGCGGCTCGGTGGCCACCACCGTCGCGGTGCGCGCGGTGTCGCGCAGCAGCGCGATCTCACCGACGATCCAGCCGGGCTCCAGTTGGGCGACGGTGTCGTGGCCGTCGGCTCCGACATGGGTGACCTCGGCGTGACCGGTGCCGATCAACAGAAAGGAGACCGCGAGCTCACCCTGCTGCATCAGGACCTGCCCGGGTGCGGCGGTCAACGGGCGTAGTTGCGCCGCCAGCGGCTCCAGAGCCAGGCTCGGACAGCCGGCAAAGACCTCCAAAGCGGCGAGTTCGTCGGCGCGGACGACAATCTGGCCGGCCACGTCACGAGGTTACCCGCTGCCTGTCGGACAGTCGGGGAGGTTGAACGGGTCGGCCGCCGCACGCAACTGCCCTGCTGACAAGCCGCCACACGATGTGCTGCATCGATGTCACAGACGGCCGACCCACGCCTGACGCTACCAGTCATCTGAATATCTGAACAGTTGGACAGATGACCTTCTTCGTTCGTAGGCTGCCGTCGGGAAGACGTCGAACGACACGAGGGAGCCTGATGGCCGAGTACATACTGCCGGACCTGGACTACGACTACGGCGCGCTGGAACCGCACATTTCCGGCCAGATCAACGAGATTCACCACAGCAAGCACCACGCCGCGTACGTCAAGGGGCTCAACGACGCGATCGCCAAACTGGAAGAGGCGCGCGCCAACGGCGACCACGGGGCGATCTTCCTCAATGAGAAGAACCTGGCGTTTCACCTCGGCGGTCATGTCAACCACACGATCTGGTGGAAGAACCTGTCGCCCAACGGCGGTGACAAGCCGACCGGCGACCTCGCCGCGGCGATCGATGATCAGTTCGGATCGTTCGAAAAATTTCAGGCGCAGTTCACCGCCGCGGCCAACGGGCTGCAGGGTTCGGGCTGGGCAGTGCTGGGCTATGACACATTGGGTCAGCGCCTGCTCACCTTCCAGCTCTACGACCAGCAGGCCAACGTTCCGCTGGGCATCATCCCGCTGTTGCAGGTCGACATGTGGGAGCACGCCTACTACCTGCAGTACAAGAACGTGAAAGCCGATTACGTGAAGGCCTTCTGGAACGTCGTCAACTGGGAGGACGTACAGAACAGGTTCGCCGCGGCCACCAGCCGGGGTCACGGTCTGATCGTGTAACTCTGTGGAGCTACGGGGAATCGAACCCCGGACCTACTCGATGCGAACGAGTCGCGCTACCAACTGCGCCATAGCCCCTGATACCGGTAGCACAGGCTACCAGTCAGCGCGCGACGGTCGAAACCGAGCGCGTCACTGCCCCGCCGCGCGCGGCAGGTCGAAGTCGCGTGCGAACGGTGCGTAGTCGAGGTGCTCGAAGATCGGGTCTTCGTCGTCGATCTCCAGCACCACCGAACCGGGCCGACGCAGCCGCGCGGGCACCACGTTGAAATCGCGGTCGTCGGTGTTCTCCACGCCCAGGCGCGACCGTGCGACCCGCTCGGCGCGGCGCCGGCGCAGCCGCTCTTCGATGCGGGTCTGCCGGCGTAGATAGCCGAGGTAGAGCACCGTCACCGCGCCCACCGCCCCGCACACCCACCACCAGCTGGAGCCCAGCATCAGCGCGGCGACCGCGGACGCCACCAACGCGACGAGCATCGACGTCAGCATCCGCTTGCGGAACCGGTACTTGCGCGCGGTGACCGCCGCGGCGGTCTTGGACTCGTAGCGCCGCCTGCGCGCCTCGCTCAGGGACTCGGCCAGCTGCAGGTCGGCCTCGGACGGCACCTCCAGACCCGAGGAGTCCGCCACGTACTCGTATCCGTCGTCGACGGGCTCATCCGCCGGCTCTTCGACCTCGTCGAATTCCAAAGGCAGCTCGTCGGTTTCGGCCTCCGGTTCGGCCACGTCCGGCACCGTCTCGACGCCCGCGGGCAACGCTTCGGCGTCTTCTTCGACGACGTCGACGTCGAGGTACTCGGGTTCCGTCTCCTCGACCACCGCCTCGGCCACCACCACCGACCGGCTGGGTTCGTCGACGTCGTCGTCGACATCTTCGGCGGGCTGCCAGTCCGGGTCGCTCGCGTGTCCGGCCGCGGGCCCGCTGCGTCGTCGCAGGCGAGCGTTGGCGCCGCTGTTGAGCACCCGCGTCGCCAACGCCACGTCGCTGGTGCGGCGCACGGCGTCACGCTTGCTGATGAGCATCGGGACCAGCACGAATAGCCAGAGAATGACCAGGGAGATCCAGAGGAGTGACTGGGGGATGCTTGGCATGGCGCCTTCGCTCCTTTCCCCTTCAGGCTAGGGCCGTGACCAGCGCATCCGGAGACGGCGCGCCGAGACAATTACACACCTGTAATTCGCTGCTGACAAGCACCAACTGTCACAAATGTCACATTCGTAACAATCGGGAGCTCGTCTACACCCAGCTCGCCTGCCCCCGCCGGACCAGGGTGGACGCCGCCGAACCCTCGAGTTCCTCGACCGTGATCGCCACCAACAGGTGGTCACGCCACGCTCCGTCGACGTCGAGATAGCGGCGCAGCAGCCCCTCTTCGCGGAATCCGACCTTGGCCAGCACCGCCCGGCTCGCGGCGTTCTCGGGGCGCACGGTCGCCTCCACGCGGTGCAGCGACACGGGACCGAAACAGTGGTCCAGGCCCAACGCCAACGCGGCCGTCGCCACCCCGCGCCCGGTGATCGTACTGGCCACCCAGTACCCGATCCACGCCGAGCGCAGCGCACCGTGTGTCACGTTGCCGATCGTCAGTTGGCCGCTGAACTCACCGTCGACTTCGATGACATAGGGCAGCATCCGGCCCTTGCGCGCCTCTGACCGCAGCCCTGCGCACACCGAGGGCCACGTGGTAATCGAGTGGCGCACTTTCCAATCCATGCCGGTGGCCGGCTCCCACGGCTCGAGATGGTCTTGGTCGGCCAGCCGGATTCGGCTCCACTGCGAGCCGTCGCGCAGCCGCACCGGACGCAGCGTCACCACACCACCGGCCACCCGCAGCGGACCGACGGGCAGCGGCCACCCCGGGTGCTGAGAACTCGAACGCCACAGGTTCACGACGGCAGACCAGGCGGATCAGCCGCGTTGGGCCAGGAACGCGACGTCGACGATCTCGCCGGTGCGAATCTGTTCAGCCTCGGTGGGCACCACCACCAGACAGTTCGCTTCGGCCAGCGTCGCGAGCAGATGCGAGGCGCCCGGGGTCCCGCCGAGCGCCTGCACCAGATATTCGCCGGTGTCCTGGTCGCGCATCAGCTGCCCCCGCAGGTAGCCCTTGCGGCCCGCCACCGAGCTGATCGGCGACAGGGCGCGGGCCTGCACGATGCGTCGGTGCGCCTGACGTTTGCCCAGCGACAACCGGATGAGCGGACGCACCATCACCTCGAACACCACCAGCGCGCTGACCGGGTTGGCGGGCAACAGAAACACCGGCACCCCGTCGGCGCCGAGCTGGCCGAAGCCCTGAACGGATCCGGGGTGCATCGCGATGCGGGTGACCTCCATCTCGCCGAGTTCGGAGAGCACGGCGCGCACCCCCTCGGCGGCCGCCCCGCCGACGGCGCCGGCGATGACCACCACCTCGGCCCGGCTGACCTGCCCCTCGACCACGTCGCGCAGCACCTTGGGATCAGTGTCGACGATCCCGACGCGGTTGACCTCGGCGCCGGCGTCGCGGCCCGCTGCGGCCAACGCGTAGGAGTTGACGTCGTATACCTGACCATTGCCCGGCGTGCGCGAGATGTCGACCAGTTCGCCGCCCACGCTGATCACCGTCAGCCGCGGTCGCGGATGCACCAGCACCCGTTCCCGCCCGACCGCCGCCAGCAGGCCCACCTGCGCCGGACCGATGATGGTTCCGGCGCGCACCGCCACGTCGCCGGGTTGGACGTCGTCGCCGGTGCGGCGCACGTACGCACCGGATCGCACCCCGCGCAGCACCCTCACCCGCGACTCGCCGCCGTCGGTCCACCGCAACGGCAGAACCGCGTCGGCCAGCGTGGGCATCGGCGCACCCGTCTGCACGCGCGCGGCCTGTCGCGGCTGCAGTCTGCTCGGGGTCCGCGCGCCCGCCTCGATCACGCCCATCACCGGCAGGCTGATCTCCTGACTCGAAGCCGAAACCTCCGAGGCGTCTGACAGGTTCGCGGACTCCTCCGCGTCGCCCGCCTCTCCGGCATCGCCTCCTAAAACGCCCAGCACGTCCACGCTGCGCACCGCGTAGCCGTCGATGGCGGCCTGGTCGAATCCCGGCAGCGGACGCTCGGTCACCACCTCTTCGGCGCACATCAGACCCTGGGCCTCGGCGATCGCCACCCGGACAGGCCGGGGAGCCACCGCGGCAGCCGCTACCCGAGCTTGCTGCTCCTCCACCGACCGCACAACACGCCTTTCGTCTCAGCGGGCCCGTCGCGCGCGCTCAGTGTTGGGCCAGGTCAAGTCGCTCTACCAACCACCGCCGCAGCTCGGGTCCGTAATCGTCACGCTCCAACGCAAAGTCAACCGCAGCCTTGAGGTACCCGCCGGGATTTCCCAGGTCGTGTCGAGAGCCGCGATGCACCACCACATGCACGGGGTGCCCCTCGTCGATCAACATCGCGATCGCGTCGGTCAGCTGGATCTCGTTGCCCGCGCCGCGCGGAACCCGCTTGAGCGCGGCGAAGATCGCGCGGTCCAGCAGGTAGCGCCCGGCGGCGGCATACGGTGACGGCGCATCTTCGGGGCTGGGTTTCTCCACCATGCCCTTGACCCGCATCACGTCGGGGTTGGCCGAGTCGGCCACGGTCTCGACGTCGAAGACGCCGTACGCGCTGATCTCGTCGGGCTCCACCTCGATGGCGCACAACACCGAACCACCGTGCTCGGCACGGACTTTCGCCATCGTCTCCAGCACACCGGTGGGCAGCACCAGGTCGTCGGGAAGGAGCACCGCGATGGCGGTCTCGTCGGGCGCCAGGGCCTCCTCGACGCAGCCGACGGCGTGGCCCAGCCCGAGCGGCTCGCGCTGGACCACCGACTCGACCTTGATCAGCGCCGGCGCGCGGCGCACCTTCTCCAACATCGACTTCTTACCGCGCGCCTCCAGCGTGCCCTCGAGCACGAGGTCCTGGACGAAGTGGGCGACCACCCCGTCCTTACCCTCGGAGGTCACGATGATGAGGCGATCAGCGCCTGCCTCGGCGGCCTCTGCTGCCACCAATTCGATTCCGGGAGTGTCCACTACGGGAAGCAGTTCCTTGGGCACCGTCTTGGTAGCGGGCAGGAACCGCGTACCCAGACCCGCAGCGGGGACGACCGCCGTATGCGGCATCGATTCCTTCGACCGTGTCACAGTTCACACATTAGCCTCTTGGTGTCTGCTGTTACTGCCGGGTCAGGTGTTTGGAGGCCTCCGCGTGGGTGGTGTGAAAGGCGACCTGCGTGCCGCGTTTCTCTCCGCCCGCCGCGCGTTACCGACACGTCAGCGCGATGCCGAGGCCCACGCCCTGGCGCAACACCTGCCGTCGGTGGTCGGCGATGGTGAGACGGCCTGCGCCTATGTGCCGGTCGGCCCGGAGCCCGGCTCGATGGAGCTGATCGATTCCCTCTACGACCGCGGTGTCCGGGTGCTGCTTCCGGTCGCGCGCTACGGCGGCGACGGTGTACCGCAGCCGCTTCAGTGGGGCGAATACCGCCCGGGCCGCCTGGTGGCGGCGCGCCACGGCCTGCGGGAACCGGCCGAACCGTGGCTGCCGGCCGAGGCGGTGTCGACGGCGTCGGTGGTGCTGGTGCCCGCGCTCGCGGTCGACCGGTCCGGACACCGGCTGGGCCGGGGCGCGGGCTTCTACGACAGGTCGCTGCCGTTGGCCGATCCGGCGGCCCGGTTGGTCGCGGTGGTGCGCGACGACGAACTCGTCGACAAGCTGCCCGCCGATGCCCACGACGTCCCCGTCACCCACGCGCTGACCCCGGCGCGCGGGCTGGTGGCGCTCGGCTGATCGCCGGGGAATGACGCACGCCACGTAGCGGTTCTAGCACTTGAGCCGGTAGAGTGCTAAGCAGTTTCACCACCTCGGAGGTTTCGCGTGCCTACCTATTCATATGCATGCACCGCATGCGGCCATCGGTTCGACGCGGTGCAGGCCTTCACCGACGCCGCGCTGACCACCTGCACCGAGTGCAACGGTCGCCTGCGCAAGCTGTTCGGCAATGTGGGTGTGGTGTTCAAGGGCAGCGGCTTCTACCGCACGGACAGCCGCGAGTCCGCCAAGAGCTCGTCGAGCAAGTCGAGTTCGTCCAACGGTTCGTCGGGCGGTTCGGAGTCGACCTCCTCGTCGGACAAGTCGTCGGACAAGTCGTCGGGCACGAGTTCGACGAGCGCCTCGGGGACGGGTTCCTCGGGTACGGCCGCCGCGGCGGCGTCCGGCTGACCAGCCGCACAGTTATCCACAGGCGCGCATCGCGTCCGCGCCGTCGTCGCTTTCCGCTGCCTAGGTTGGCGGGATGGGGCAAGCACGGGGCGAATCTCTGAATCCGCCGGCGTTGAGCCGGTTTCTGACGCGGCTGCGGCCCGACTGGGCACGCACCGTGGCGGCCCGTCGCGCCGCGGCGGGCGTGCTCGTCGTGCTGGCCGGCGTCGCCGCGTTTCGCCCTGATCCCGACGACGACCGCGTACAGGTCGTCGTCGCCGCGCGCGACCTGACCCCGGGGGTCGAGCTCGACCTCGCCGATGTGCGCCTCGAAGGCCGCCCGGCGCCAACGGTTCCCGATGGCGCCCAGCACGATCTGTCCGCGGTCCTCGGCGCTACGTTGGCGGGACCGGCCCGCCGCGGCGAGGCGTTGACCGACGTGCGGCTGCTGGGGCCCAGGCTGGCCGACTCGGCGGCCGGGCGCAACGCCCGCCTCGTGCCACTGCACCTCGACGACACCGCGCTGCTGGACCTGATCCGCCCCGGTGACGTCGTCGACGTGTTGGCCGCGGGGGCCGACTCCGGTGGCGACGGCGCCGGACGCCCGCAAGTGGTCGCCACCGGCGCGATCGTGGTCCTGGTGTCGCAGAAGCCGACGGGCACGGGCGCGGGCGATCGGGTGGTGCTGGTGGCACTGCCGTCCCACGCCGCCAACGAGGTTGCGGGCGCCGCACTCGCGCGGGCGGTCACCCTGACATTCCACTAGAAACCGCACGAAATGCGGGGATGGCGCCGAAGTCGCGGACTAGCGTCAGAGGTCTGATTCCCGGCTCTGATCGCAGGAAGGAACCGCCAGCATGATGAAAGGCTTCAAGGAATTCCTCGCTCGAGGCAACATCGTCGACCTGTCGGTCGCCGTGGTCATCGGCACGGCGTTCACCGCGCTGGTCACGAAGTTCACCGACAGCATCATCCAGCCGCTCATCAACCGGATCGGGGCCGGCGAAGACTCGGACTACGGCATTCTGCAGATCGGCATCGGCGGCGGCGAGACCATCGATCTGAACGTCTTGCTGACCGCCGCCATCAACTTCATCCTGGTCGCCGCGGTCGTCTACTTCCTCGTCGTGGTGCCCTACAACAGGCTGCGCAAGAAGGGCGAGGTCGAGCAGGCTCAGGACACGGAGTTGACCCTGCTGACCGAGATCCGCAACATCCTCGCCGAGACCAACGGTTCGGCCGGCAGGCACGGCGCCGCCCCCAGCCCCGACACCGCCGAGACCACGAGCGCCGACAAGTCCTGAGGCCTTTCACGCGTTGGACACGAAACAGCCCCCGGAGGGTTTCCGGGGGCTGTGTTCGTAGCCTGGGAGACAGCTAGTTCATGTTCCAGGGCTCACCGTAGGTGGTGACACTGTCACCCGCCGACGAGATCAGCCGAGCGAACGGACGCAGCAACACACCACCGGCCGCACCGGTCACCGTGCCATGCGCATTGGACACCGCCACACCGCCACTCTCACCAGCGACATCCACCGAGAACGTCGCCACCTCCTGAATACCGGGGCCATTGCCCAGATCAGCACTGATCGACACCCCCGGGAACAGGTTCGGCGTGGTGATGAACCCACCACCGATGGCATCAAGCGGGCTCAGCACCAACGGGGCCTGGTCCAACAACACATTGGGAGTGGTGTAGCTGAAATTGATCCCCACACCCAACGACCACGGGAAACCGATCTGATAACCCAACTCCAGCGTGCCCTCGAAATCCTCGGCACCCGGCCCGGCCACGATGTACTTCGCGCGCCCACTATGGAACCACTCGCGGGTCAGCCGGTTACGGTCCAACGGAAAGACACCATTGAGGAAGGTGTCCCACTGCTGAATGGTCAAAGTCCGATCCTGGCCATCCACCAGACTCAGCTCGTTATCCAGCCCTGCGTGAGAGGTGCCAGTGCTCACGAACAGTGACGCGACGGCAGCAACCACCGCGATCAGCACCCGACTGATTACCTTCATGTTCTCCCTAGCTATCCCGACGTGGACCCCGCTGATCCACCGTGTTCATTTGTTCGTGCCTGGCACTGATGCCGTTACAACACCCGACGCAGGAGCCTCATATGTCGCAGTCGGCACACCCCGTGCTGGTCTGGATGATTTCGCACTCGGTGACATGAGGAACATAACGGCACCGTGTCGACGCGGCAACGGCAGCATGGTCAAAACCGACCTCTCACCGTCGGCCGGTGTTAGCTGTGGAGCACGCCCGCCGAACCGTCGTCAGCTAAGAAATCACAGGTCGTCGTTGGTACGCATCCGGCCCACCAGGGTGTTGCCGCGAGCCGGCCACCTCCCCGCCACCGTCGGGGCCCCGCCGGTCGTGACGAACGTCACCCATACCGACGAAACAGCCCCCGGAGGGTTGCCGGGGGCTGTGTTCGTAGCCTGGGAGACAGCTAGTTCATGTTCCAGGGCTCACCGTAGGTGGTGACACTGTCACCCGCCGACGAGATCAGCCGAGCGAACGGACGCAGCAACACACCACCGGCCGCACCGGTCACCGTGCCATGCGCATTGGACACCGCCACACCGCCACTCTCACCAGCGACATCCACCGAGAACGTCGCCACCTCCTGAATACCGGGGCCATTGCCCAGATCAGCACTGATCGACACCCCCGGGAACAGGTTCGGCGTGGTGATGAACCCACCACCGATGGCATCAAGCGGGCTCAGCACCAACGGGGCCTGGTCCAACAACACATTGGGAGTGGTGTAGCTGAAATTGATCCCCACACCCAACGACCACGGGAAACCGATCTGATAACCCAACTCCAGCGTGCCCTCGAAATCCTCGGCACCCGGCCCGGCCACGATGTACTTCGCGCGCCCACTATGGAACCACTCGCGGGTCAGCCGGTTACGGTCCAACGGAAAGACACCATTGAGGAAGGTGTCCCACTGCTGAATGGTCAAAGTCCGATCCTGGCCATCCACCAGACTCAGCTCGTTATCCAGCCCTGCGTGAGAGGTGCCAGTGCTCACGAACAGTGACGCGACGGCAGCAACCACCGCGATCAGCACCCGACTGATTACCTTCATGTTCTCCCTAGCTATCCCGACGTGGACCCCGCTGATCCACCGTGTTCATTTGTTCGCGCCTGGCCCTACCGCTCCACCACACACGTCGCAGGAGCCTCAGGTGACGCAAATGAGAAACCTCACATGCTGCTCTTACGTTTAGCTCATCGTTGACAGGAGGAACATAACGGCGGCGCATCCGGGCGGCAACGCGAAGCGAGCGGCGAATCGAGGCGTCGACCGGGGCTCCGAGGGTTTGCCAGCCAGCGCGCTGATCTTGACCGTGATACGACGCGCCATCCGGTGGGCCGCAGCCATCACGACGCGGGTGCGCCGCGGCGGGACGTGTCGGTCGCGTCGGAGTGGTTTGCGCAATGCCACCGAACGCAGGTGGCTAGCACTAATACACAGGTCAGCTATGGTGCGGCGGAACGTTTTCGCGCAACCACCGATCGTGCTCGGCAGCGTCGTCCGGCGAATAATCATCCCGCTGGTCAATTGCCATCTCGGACAAGACCTTTGCGATGTCGGCCTTCTCGGGCTCTTGTTTGCCCTTTGCGCGCCTCGTCATCGACACCCTCCCGTGTGACTAAGATCACACGGGAGTGACATTCGCCGTTCTTCCGTTCGCAATGACCCGTTAGATCTCCAGGCTGGAAAGCTGACCGATGATGTGGGCGGCCAACGGATTCAGGGTGGCCATGCCGTCGCGCACCGCGGCGCGCGAGCCGGCGAGGTTGACCACCAGGGTGCTACCGGAGATGCCGGCCAGTCCGCGCGACACCCCGGCGTCGACGATTCCGGCCGACAGGGCCGACGCGCGAAGCGCCTCGGAGATCCCGAGCAGTTCGCGGTCGAGCAGTTCGCGGGTGGCCTCGGGGGTGACGTCGCGCGGGGTGACCCCGGTGCCGCCCACCGACACCACCAGATCCACACCGCCGATCACCGCGGTGTTCAACGCGTTGCGGATCTCGACCTCGTCGGAGGACACCACGACCACACCGTCGACGACGAAGCCGGCCTCACCGAGCAACTCGGTGACCAATGGACCGCTGTGGTCCTCCTCGTCGCCATGTGCGGTGCGATCGTCGACGACGACCACCAGCGCACGGCCCACCAAGTCCGTCGGCTGTTCCATGATCCCAACCGTATATCCGGCACCCGACGGCGGCGCGGCCACTCTCAGCATCGGCGTGCTCACCGCTGCGCCCTGCCCAGCGTCACCTGCACCGTCTGCGGACCACCTGCGGGATCCACGTAGGTCAGCGTCACCGTGTCGCCCGGCGCCTTCGACCGGACCGCGGCCACCAGCGCGTCGGCGCTGTTGATCACGCGGTCGTCGACCTTGGTCACCACCACACCGCTGGGCAGACCGGCCTTCGCCGCGGCGCCGCCCTCGGTCACCTCGACGATTCGCGCGCCGTCGCTGACGGTGTCGTTGCTGACCTGGACCCCGAGCGATGCGTGCGCGACGCTGCCGTTCTTGACCAATTCGTCGGCGATCCGCTTGGCCTGGTCGACCGGGATCGCGAAGCCCAGTCCGATCGAGCCGCCCTGCGCCCGCGGCCCCGCATCGCCGCCGAGGGTGGCGATCGCGGAGTTCACGCCGACCAGTTCGCCGTTCATGTTGACCAGCGCACCACCGGAGTTACCGGGGTTGATGGCGGCGTCGGTCTGGATCGCGTCGAGCACGGTGTTCTGGTTGCGGGCATCCCCGCCCGCCGCGACCGGTCGATTGAGCGCGCTGATGATGCCGGTGGTCACGGTGCCCTCCAGCCCGAGCGGGGAGCCGATGGCCACCACGTCCTGGCCGACCCGCAGATCAGCCGACGAGCCGACGATGATAGGCGTCAGGCCCGAGACGCCCTGTGCGCGCACGACCGCGATGTCGCTGCTGGGGTCGGTGCCCACCACGGTGAACGCCGCGGTGCGCCCGTCGGAGAACGTCACCTTGGTCTGTCCGCCTGCGGCTCCCTCCGCGGCGGCCGAGACCACATGGTTGTTGGTCAGGATCAGCCCGTCGGAGGTCAGGATGATGCCCGAGCCCTCCTCGGAAGCCCGGCCCAGGTCCACCTCGAGTTTGACGACGCTGGGCACCACCTTCGCCGCGACCTGTTCGACCGAGCCTGCGGGCAGGCTGGCGGCCGGAACGGTGGGCGCCGCGCCGTCGGCAACCGACTCCGCCGACGGCCGGTCCGGTGCGGCCACCAGCGCGACTCCCCCGCCGATCCCCGCCGACACCATCGCGATCGCGAGCGCGCCGACCGTCAAAGCGCCTGCGCGGGAACGTTTTTGCGGCGGCGCCTGCAGCGGCTGCGCATTCCGGTACGGATCGTAGGGCCCGGGCATCTGCGGCGCCTGCTGTTGGGTCGCGTAGCGCCAGTCGTATTGCTGCTGCTGATACGGGCCTGGCCGCGGCGGGCCGGGGTAACCGGGCGCCGCGTGGCCGTGCACATCGGGCCTGCGGCCTGGATGCGGTGGCGGCGGCGAATACCTCGGGTGATTGGTCATGTCGTGCGGTGCTCTTCCTTCAGGTCTTCGGTGCGGGTTGCGGACATCAAGACAACGGTGGATATGCGCCTACGGTGCCCAAGTGGGCTGAGAATCCACTTAGAGAAGCTTCGGGACACACCTGAGAGTCCTTCCCCCTGCCGCCGCCCGATAATCCCCCGACACTCATTGTCGGCCCTGGCCACCCGCGAAGTCCACGTCACCGACCGCGTGTCGGGGCGCCGAACCGCCCGGGATCTGCGATCCCGGCAGGATCACCGATATCGAGGTGCCCGGCGGGTCGCCCCCGGGGACGGTGTCGTCGACGCGCACCGCGCCGCCGTGCCGGAGCACCACCTGTTTGACGATCGCCAACCCCAGGCCCGACCCCGGCATGGCGCGCGCCGACGTCGACCGGAAGAACCGCTCGAACACCAACTGCCGCTCGGCCGGCGGAATGCCCGGGCCCTGATCGGCCACCACCAGCTGCGCGTGCGCCGGGTCGAGCGCAGTCAACCGCACCACCACCCGGCCGCCCGGTGGGCTCCACTTCGCGGCGTTGTCGAGCAGGTTGAGCACCGCACGGCCCAGGCCGCCGCTGTCGCCGTGCACCTGCCACGGCGTCACCTGCACGTCGAAGGTGATGTCGTTGCGGCGGCGGCGAACTCGATCCAGGGAGCGGTCGATGATCTCGGACATGTCGACGGGCTCGTGGCTGACCACCGTCGCGTCGTCGCGGGTGAGGTCGACCAGATCGCCCACCAGCGTCGAGAGCTCCTCGATCTGGGCGATCACATCGGCGCGCAGCCCGGCCATCTCCTCTTCGGGCAGCCGCGGCGCACCGGGCACCATCGAAGCCATCAAAAGTTCGACGTTGGTGCGCAGTGACGTCAGCGGCGTGCGCAGTTCGTGCCCGGCATCGCTGACCAGCCGGGCCTGCCGTTCGCGTGATTCGGCCAGCGCCCGCAGCATCAGGTTGAAAGCCTCTGTGAGACGGGCGAGTTCGTCGCTGCCGTAGACCGGGATCGGCCGCAGGTCGTCGGTCCGCGCGACCCGCTCGGCGGCGGCGGTCAGCCGGGCCACCGGCCTCAGGCCGGCGCGCGCGACCGCACCGCCGGCCACCGCGGCGACCGCGATGCCCAGCCCGCCGACGATGAGCAGCACCGTGCCCAACCGTCCGAGCACCTGGTTGGTGGGCACCAGGCTCTTGGAGATCAGCAGCGTGCTGTCGTTGGAGAGGTGCAGTGCCAGCACCCGCTGCTGGCCCGCGCTGCGCAGCGACATGAACAGCTCACCCTT
The DNA here is from genome assembly GCF_053483675.1 of Mycolicibacterium sp. XJ1819. Taxonomy (NCBI): domain Bacteria; kingdom Bacillati; phylum Actinomycetota; class Actinomycetes; order Mycobacteriales; family Mycobacteriaceae; genus Mycobacterium; species Mycolicibacterium sp. XJ1819. Next base: position 110,856 of record NZ_JBEFST010000015.1, read on the forward strand.
GACGACGGCCTTCTCCGGTTCCCCGAACGGCAGCGTCTGGCCCTGCTGGTTGGCGGTGTAGATGGAGCGGCCCGGGATCACCAGCATCGCGTTGACATCCGAGTACGCGGTGCCCTCGATCGCCTTGGCGGGGTCCGCGGCCAGCGAACCGCTCTCGATGAGCAGCCGGGCCCGGGTGTGCAACTGGGTGTCGATGTCGTCGTAGAGCGTGCGCGAGACCACCGCCCAGACGGCCAGTGCGACGAACACCACCACCATCGCCACCATGGACATCGCGAGCAGCATCACCCGCCATCGCAATGACAGCGAACTCGCCGTCGACGGCGCCGGCGGCGGGTGGGGCGGTGGCGCGTAACCGGGCGGTATCGACATTTACGGCGGCGTCTCGCGCAACACGTAACCCACCCCGCGAACGGTGTGGATCAGCCGCGGCTCTCCTTGGGCTTCGGTCTTGCGCCGGAGGTATCCGACATACACCTCCAGCGCGTTACCGGAGGTGGGGAAGTCGAACCCCCACACTTCCTCGAGGATCCGGCTGCGGGTGAGCACCCGGCGCGGGTTGGCGATCAGCATCTCCAGCAGCGCGAACTCGGTGCGGGTCAGGCTGATCGAGCGGTCGCCACGCGTGACCTCGCGGGTCACCGGGTCCAGGGACAAATCGGAGAACGTCAACGCCTCCGAGTCCGCACCGCCGTCGGGTGTGGTGCGGCGCAACAGGGCGCGCATGCGGGCCAGCAGTTCCTCCAGCGCGAACGGCTTGGGAAGGTAGTCGTCGGCGCCGGCGTCGAGGCCGGCCACCCGTTCGGACACCGAATCGCGTGCGGTCAACACCAGGATCGGCAGGTCGTCGCCGGTGCTGCGCAACTGGCGGCAGACCTCCAGGCCGTCCAGGCGCGGCATCATCACGTCGAGCACCAGCGCGTCCGGGCGATCGGCGCGGATCAGGTCGAGGGCTTCGACGCCGTCCTGGGCCAGCTCGACGGCGTATCCGTTGAAAGACAGGGACCGACGCAGCGATTCACGCACCGCGCGGTCATCGTCAACGACAAGTATGCGCACTGCCACAGTGTCAACCCCCTGTCTGAGAGCGACCTGAGAGGCGCGCCGACGGGCTAGCCGCGGTCGAGGTCGATCAGGCCGAGCCGGGCGGCCTTGAGCAGCCGGCGCGGAACCTTGTGCTGCCGGCCGGCGACCGTGACGCTGACCAGCTCGGGGCGCTCGGCCTTCCACTGCGAGCGACGGCTCCTGGTGTTCGCACGCGACATCCTGCGCTTGGGCACAGCCATGATCGAAGTCTCCTTGTACAAGGGGTACCGCCGCGCATGGTGTGAGGCGCCGGCAATTGCCTCTCAGAATAGCGAACGACCTGCTCGCCTTCCAAAACCTCGCGATTTCGGTGCAGCTGGTCGCGCTCAGCGCTACTCGGCACGCCGAAATCCCCGATAGGCTAACCTACCGGTTGGTTGGGCCCGCGCATCGAAGGGAGGCTTCGTGACGCCTGCGAGCGCTCCGGTCCGTATCGGCAACTGCTCGGGCTTCTACGGCGACCGGCTGGCGGCGATGCGCGAAATGCTCACCGGCGGCGAGCTGGACTTCCTGACCGGCGACTACCTGGCCGAACTGACCATGTTGATCCTGGCCCGCGACCGAGCGAAGGCGCCCGACCGCGGCTACGCCAAGACATTTGTCACCCAACTCGAGGAATGCCTGGGTCTGGCGGTCGACCGTGGGGTGCGCATCGTGGCCAACGCCGGGGGGCTGAACCCGGCGGGCCTGGCCGCGGCGGTGCGCGCGCTCGCCGAGCGCCTCGGGCTGAGCGTGCGGGTCGCGCATGTGGAGGGCGACGACCTGCTGGGGCGCGCCGACGAGTTCGGCTTCGGCGACGCGCTGGCCGCCAACGCCTACCTCGGCGCATGGGGCATCGTGGACTGCCTCGACGCCGGCGCCGACGTCGTGGTGACCGGCCGGGTGACCGACGCGTCGGTGATCGTCGGGCCCGCCGCCGCCCACCACGGCTGGGGCCGCACCGACTACGACCGGCTGGCCGGGGCGATCGCGGCCGGCCATGTCATCGAGTGCGGCACGCAGGCCACCGGCGGCAACTACGCGTTCTTCGCCCGAGATTTTCCCGACCTCACGGCGTTACTCCACCCGGGGTTTCCGCTGGCCGAGATCCACGCCGACGGCTCCTCGGTGATCACCAAGCATCCGGGCACCGGCGGCGCCGTCACCGTCGACACCGTGACCGCTCAGTTGCTCTACGAGATCTCCGGCGCGCGCTACGCCAATCCCGATGCCACGCTGCGCGTCGACACGATCGAACTGGCCGACGACGGCCCCGACCGGGTGCGCATCACCGGGGTGCGCGGCGAGCCGCCGCCACCGACGTTGAAGGTGTCGCTGAACAGCATCGGCGGCTTCCGCAACGAGATGACACTGGTGCTCACCGGCCTGGACATCGAGGCCAAGGCCGAGCTGGTGCGCACGCAGCTCGAACACAGCCTGACCGTCAAGCCCGCCGAGATGGACTGGACACTGGCCCGCACCGACCACGTCGACGCCGACACCGAGGAGACCGCCAGCGCGTTGCTGCGTTGCGTAGTACGCGATCCGAACCCCGATCATGTCGGGCGTCAGTTTTCTTCGGCCGCAGTCGAACTCGCGTTGGCCAGCTACCCCGGTTTCCACGCCACCAGCCCTCCGGGCCAGGGCCAGGTGTACGGGGTGTTCCGTCCCGCATACGTCCCCGCGGCCGACGTGCCCCATGTCGCCGTGCACGCCGACGGCAGCCGTACCGACATCCCGCCCGCCACCGAGACCCTCGAACTCGCGGCGGTCCCGCCGTTCGCGCTGCCCGAACCGCTGGGCTTCGGCGAGACCCGCCGCGTGCCACTGGGCACCATCGCGGGCGCGCGCAGCGGCGACAAGGGCGGCGACGCGAACGTGGGGGTGTGGGTGCGCAGCGGGGCCGACGACCAGTGGCGGTGGCTGGTGCACACGCTGACGGTGGACAAGCTCCGCGAATTGTTGCCCGAGACAGCCGATCTGCGCGTCACCCGCCACGTGCTGCCCAACCTGCGGGCGGTCAACTTCGTCATCGAGGGGCTGCTCGGGCAGGGGGTGGCCTACCAGGCCAGGTTCGATCCGCAGGCCAAGGGGCTGGGCGAATGGTTGCGCAGCCGGCACATCGACGTACCCGAGGAGTTGTTGGCGTGAGCATCTGGCACACCCCGGAGCGGGAGCAACTGCGTAAGACGGTGCGCACGTTCGCCGAACGTGAGGTGCTGCCGCACGTCGAGGAGTGGGAACGCACCGGCGAGTTGCCGCGCGAGCTGCACCGCAAGGCCGGCGAGGCCGGACTGCTCGGCGCCGGCCTGCCCGAGGCCGCCGGCGGTGGCGGCGGTGACGGGGCCGACGCGCTGGTCATCTGCGAGGAAATGCATCAGGCCGGCGCCCCCGGCGGTGTGTTCGCCTCGCTGTTCACCTGTGGAATCTCGGTGCCGCACATGATCGCGTCCGGAGATCAGCGGTTGATCGACACCTATGTGCGCCCGACGTTGCGCGGCGAGTTGATCGGCAGCCTGGCGATCACCGAACCCGGCGGCGGCTCCGACGTCGGCCATCTGACCACCCGCGCGGTGCGCGACGACTCCGGCGACTACATCCTCAACGGCGCCAAGACCTACATCACCTCCGGCGTGCGCGCCGACTACGTCGTCACCGCGGCGCGCACGGGCGGGCCTGGTGCGTCGGGGGTTTCGCTGATCGTCGTGGACAAGGGCACTCCCGGATTTGAGGTGACCCGCAAGCTCGACAAGATGGGCTGGCGGTCCTCGGACACCGCCGAGTTGTCCTACACCGATGTCCGGGTGCCCGCGGCCAACCTGGTCGGCGCCGAGAACAGCGGCTTCCTGCAGATCGCGTCGGCGTTCGTCGCCGAACGCGTCGGCCTGGCCGCCCAGGCCTACGCCAGCGCGCAACGCTGTCTGGATCTGACCGTCGAATGGTGCCGAAACCGCGAGACGTTCGGACATCCGCTGATCTCCCGTCAGCAGGTGCAGAACACGCTCGCCGAGATGGCCCGTCGCATCGACGTGGCCCGGGTGTACACCCGGCACGTCGTCGAGCGCCAAATCGCCGGCGAGTCCAACCTGATCGCCGAGGTGTGCTTCGCCAAGAACACCGCTGTCGAGGCCGGTGAATGGGTGGCCCACCAGGCCGTGCAGTTGTTCGGTGGGATGGGCTACATGTCCGAGTGCGAAGTCGAACGCCAGTACCGCGACATGCGCATCCTCGGCATCGGCGGCGGCACCACCGAGATCCTGACCTCGCTGGCCGCGAAAACGCTGGGGTTTCAGGCATGACCGCGCTGCGCTCCGCCCTCGACCCCAACGCCCCCGCCTACGTGGAGGCGGCCGAGGCGATGACCGCCAAACTGGCCGAACTCGACGCCGAACACGCCAAGGCGCTGGCCGGCGGCGGGCCGAAATACGTCGAGCGGCATCATGCCCGCGGCAAGCTCACCCCGCGCGAGCGCATCGAGAACCTGCTCGACGCGGATGCGCCGTTTCTGGAACTGAGCCCACTTGCCGCCTATGGCAGCGACTTTCAGGTCGGTGCCAGCGTGGTCACCGGAATCGGCGCGGTCAGCGGTGTCGAGTGCATGCTGGTCGCCAACGACCCGACCGTCAAGGGCGGCACCAGCAACCCGTGGACGCTGAAAAAGGTGCTGCGCGCCAACCAGATCGCACTGCAGAACCGGCTGCCGGTGATCTCGCTGGTGGAGTCCGGTGGCGCCGATCTGCCCACCCAGAAGGAGATCTTCATCCCCGGCGGGCAGATGTTCCGTGACCTGACCCGGCTGTCGGCGGCCGGCGTGCCGACGATCGCGCTGGTGTTCGGCAACTCCACCGCAGGCGGGGCCTACATCCCCGGCATGTCCGACCACGTGGTGATGATCAAGGAACGCTCCAAGGTGTTTCTGGCCGGGCCGCCGCTGGTGAAGATGGCCACCGGTGAGGAGTCCGACGACGAATCGCTGGGCGGGGCCGAAATGCACGCCCGCACATCGGGTCTGGCCGACTACTTCGCCGTCGACGAACTCGACGCGCTCCGCATCGGGCGGCGCATCGTGGCCCGGCTCAACTGGCGCAAGCGCGGCCCCGAACCCGGCCCGGTCGCCGAGCCGCTGTTCGACACCGAGGAACTGCTCGGCGTGGTGCCGCCGGATCTACGGGTGCCGTTCGACCCGCGCGAGGTGATCGCCCGGATCGTCGACGGGTCGGAGTTCGACGAATTCAAGGCGCTCTACGGTTCGTCGCTGGTGACCGGTTGGGCCAGCCTGTACGGCTATCCGATCGGCATATTGGCCAACCACCGCGGGGTGTTGTTCAGTGAGGAGTCGCAGAAGGCCACCCAGTTCATTCAGCTGGCCAACCGCGCCGACACGCCACTGCTGTTCCTGCACAACACCACCGGATACATGGTCGGCCGCGCCTACGAGGAAGGCGGGATGATCAAGCACGGCTCGATGATGATCAACGCCGTCTCCAACTCCACCGTGCCGCACATCTCGCTGCTGATCGGCGCCTCCTACGGCGCGGGCCACTACGGCATGTGCGGGCGGGCCTACGATCCGCGGTTCTTGTTCGCGTGGCCGTCGGCCAAGTCGGCGGTGATGGGCGGCGCCCAGCTGGCCGGTGTGCTGTCCATCGTCAGCCGGGCCGCGGCCGAGGCCCGCGGCCAGGAGTTCGACGAGCAGGCCGACGCCGCGCTGCGCGCCGCGGTGGAGGCGCAGATCGAAGCCGAGTCGCTGCCGATGTTCTTGAGCGGCAGGCTCTACGACGACGGCGTGATCGATCCGCGGGACACCCGTACCGTGCTGGGTATGTGCCTGTCGGCCATCGCCAACGGCCCGATCGAGGGGACGTCGAACTTCGGCGTCTTCCGGATGTGAGCGCGATGTCAGCGATTTCGGCGTGGGTGGTCGCGGTGAGCGCGACTGAGCACGCCGAAATCGCTAAGGAGAGGCGCACATGATCACTCGAGTTCTGGTGGCCAACCGCGGCGAGATCGCCCGGCGGGTGTTCAGCACCTGCCGGCGCCTGGGCATCGGCACCGTCGCGGTCTACACCGACCCCGACGCGGACGCCCCACACGTGGCGGAGGCCGATGCGCGGGTGCGGCTCGACGGCAACAAGGGTTATCTGGACCCCGAACAGCTGATCGCCGCTGCACGCGCCGCGGGCGCAGACGCCATTCATCCCGGTTACGGATTCCTTTCGGAGAACGCCGAATTCGCCGCCGCGGTGATCGACGCGGGGCTGACATGGATCGGCCCGCCGGTGTCCGCGGTGGCCGCGATGGGCTCCAAGATCGAGGCCAAGAAGATGATGGCCGCCGCCGGTCTGCCGGTGCTGGCCGAACTCGACCCCGAGACCGTGACCGCCGACCAGTTGCCGGTGCTGATCAAGGCGTCGGCGGGTGGCGGCGGACGCGGTATGCGGGTGGTCGAGGACCTGGCCGCGCTGACCGACCAGGTCGAGGGGGCCCGGCGCGAGGCCGCCTCGGCGTTCGGCGATCCGACGGTGTTCTGCGAGCGCTACCTGGCCGCCGGCCACCATGTCGAGGTGCAGGTGCTCGCCGACCAACACGGCACCGTGTGGGCGGTGGGCGAGCGGGAATGCTCCATTCAGCGGCGGCACCAGAAGATCATCGAGGAAGCGCCCTCCCCACTGGTCGAACGCGTTGCCGGCATGCGGTCCAAGCTGTTCGACGCCGCGACGCTGGCCGCGACCGCGATCGGATACACCGGGGCGGGCACCGTCGAGTTCATGGCCGCCCCCGACGACTCGGGGGACTTCTTCTTCCTCGAGATGAACACCAGGCTGCAGGTCGAACATCCGGTCACCGAACTGACCACCGGGCTGGACCTCGTCGAACTGCAACTGCTCATCGCCGACGGTGGCCGGCTCGACGCCGAACCGCCGCCGTCGCGCGGATACGCCGTCGAGGCCCGCCTGTACGCCGAGGACCCGGCCAGGGGCTGGCAACCGCAGGCGGGCACGGTGCACCGGTTCGCGGTGCCCGGCGACGTGCGGGTGGACTCCGGAATAGCCGACGGGTCAACGGTGTCCATCCATTACGACCCGATGCTGGCCAAGGTCATCTCACATGCGCCGACCCGTCGGCAGGCCGCGGGCGTGCTCGCCGACGCGTTGGCGCGCGCCCGCATCCACGGGGTGCGTACCAACCGCGAGCTCCTGGTCAACGTGCTGCGGCATCCGGCGTTTCTCGACGGGGCCACCGACACCGCGTTCTTCGAGACCCACGGCCTGGCCGACCTCGCGGCGCCGCTGTCCGACGAGCGGGCGGTCACGCTCTCAGCGCTGGCCACCGCCCTCGCCGACGCCGCCCACAACCGCGCGAGCGCAACGGTTTTCGCCGCAGCGCCCAGTGGCTGGCGCAACCTGGCGTCGGGTCACCAGATCAAGCGCTACCGCGACACCCACGACGAGGTACACGACGTTCGCTACCGGTTCACCCGCACCGGCGTCGAGTTCCCCGACCACGACGATGTCGCACTCGTCTCGGCCACCCCCGGGCAGGTCGTGCTGGCCGTCGCCGGTGTCGACCTTCCGTTCGACGTGGCCCGTTACCAAGACGATGTCTTCGTCGACTCGCCGCTGGGCCCGGCCCAACTCGTCGCGCTGCCCCGCTTCGGTGACCCCGACGCGGCCGTCGCACTCGGTTCGCTGCTGGCGCCGATGCCCGGTTCGGTGCTGCGCGTCGGCGCCGCGGTGGGCGATACCGTCACCGCCGGACAACCGCTGGTGTGGTTGGAGGCGATGAAGATGGAGCACACCGTGACCGCCCCCGGCGACGGTGTGCTCGAAGAACTCAACGTCGAACCCGGCCAGCAGGTCGACGTCGGCTTCGTCATGGCCCGAGTCCTCGCCCACCCCGAAGGAGAGCAGTGAGCAGTTTCGTCGAGACCGAAGAACGCCAGGCGCTGCGCGAGGCCGTCGCCGCCATGGCCGCCAACTACGGCCAGGACTACTACCTCGACAAGGCCCGTGCCGGCCAGCACACCGACGAACTGTGGAGTGAGGCAGGCAAACTCGGCTTCATCGGGGTGAACCTGCCCGAACAGTACGGCGGCGGCGGCGCGGGCATGTACGAACTGTCGATGGTGATGGAGGAGATGTCGGCCGCGGGTTGCCCGCTGCTGATGATGGTGGTCTCCCCCGCGATCAACGGCACGATCATCGCCAAGTTCGGCACCGACGACCAGAAGAAGCGCTGGCTGCCCGGCATCGCCGACGGGACCGTCACGATGGCGTTCGCGATCACCGAACCCGACGCCGGGTCCAACAGCCACCGCATCACCACCACCGCCCACCGCGACGGCGACGACTGGATCCTGTCCGGACAGAAGGTGTTCATCTCCGGTATCGACCAGGCGCAGGCGGTGCTGGTGGTCGGCCGGACAGCAGACCACAAGACCGGAAACCTCAAACCGGCGCTGTTCATCGTGCCCACCGACACACCGGGGCTGAGTTGGACGAAGATCGACATGGAGTTGATCTGCCCGGAGAGTCAGTTCCAGGTGTTCCTCGACGAGGTGCGCCTGCCCGCGGACGCACTGGTGGGCGCCGAGGACGCCGCGATCGCCCAACTCTTCGCCGGCCTGAACCCCGAGCGGATCATGGGGGCGGCCAGCGCGGTCGGTATGGGCCGCTTCGCGATCGGCAAGGCCGTCGACTACGTCAAGACCCGTCAGGTGTGGAAGACGCCGATCGGCGCACATCAGGGACTGTCACATCCGTTGGCGCAGAACCACATCGAGATCGAACTGGCCAAGCTGATGATGCAGAAGGCGGCCTCGCTGTACGACCTCGGCGACGACGCGGGTGCCGCCGAGGCCGCCAACATGGCCAAGTACGCCGCGGGCGAGGCCTCGGTACGCGCCGTCGACCAAGCGGTCCAGTCGCTCGGCGGCAACGGCTTGACCAAGGAGTACGGCATCGCCGCGGCGGTGACCGCCGCCAAGCTGGCCCGCATCGCCCCGGTCAGCAGGGAGATGGTGCTCAACTTCGTCGCGCAGACCTCGCTGGGCCTGCCCCGGTCGTACTGATGGACCCGCTGGTCCGCTACTCCGTCGACGGCGCCGTCGCGCGGCTGACGCTGGACTCCCCCGGCAACCGCAACGCGCTGTCCACCGCGCTCGTCGACCAGTTGCACCAACGGCTCACCGACGCCACCGAGGACCGCGGCGTGCGAACGGTGGTGCTCGGCCACACCGGCGACACCTTCTGCGCCGGAGCCGATCTCGCCGAAGCCGCCGGGCGCGACCTCGGCGACGTCGCGGTCGACCGGGCCCGCGAGATGACGCGACTGCTGCGGCGCCTGCTGGAGTTGCCGGTCCCGGTGATCGGCGCGGTCGACGGCCACGTCCGCGCGGGCGGCCTGGGCCTGATCGGCGCGTGCGACATCGTGGTCGCCGGGCCGGCGGGCACGTTCGCGCTGACCGAGGCCCGCCTCGGCGTCGCCCCGTCGATCATCTCGCTGACGCTGCTGCCCAAGATGACCCCCAGGGCCGCCGGCCGGTACTTTCTGACCGGCGAGAAGTTCGGCTCGGCCGACGCGGCCGCCGTCGGGCTGGTCACCGTCGCGGCCGCCGACGTCGATGAGACGGTGGCGGAGCTGACCGCCGCGATCGCCAAGGCCTCGCCGCAGGGGCTGGCGGCGTCGAAAGCCTTGACGACGGCGCCTATTCTGGAGTCCTTCGACCGCCATGCCGAAACGCTCACCCGGCAGTCGGCCGAACTGTTCGTCTCCGAGGAGGCCCGCGAAGGCATGACGGCTTTCCTGCAGAAGCGTCCACCGCGCTGGGTCGGCTGATGCCGCGCACGGTTCTGGTCACGGGTGCGACCGGCACCCTGGGCCACCGGGTGGTTCCCGAAGCGGTCCAGGCCGGCCACCGGGTCCGGGCGCTGAGCCGCAGAAGCCATGTCGGATACACCGGGGTGAACTGGGCCCAGGCCGACCTGCTGGCGGGCACCGGGCTGGATTCGGCGCTCGACGGGGTGGACGTGGTGGTGCACTGCGCGACGCAGCCCACCGGCGGCAAGGACGTCGCGTCGATGCGCAACCTGATCGCGGCGGCGCGGCGGGCCGGGGTCGGCCACCTCGTGCACGTGTCGATCGTGGGCATCGACCGCATCCCGCTGCCCTATTACCGAACCAAGCTGGCCGTCGAACGCGAACTGGAGTCCTCGGGCGTCGGGCACACCGTGCTGCGGGCCACGCAGTTCCACGAGCTGATCCGCACCACGTTCGCGATCCAGCGGTTCTCCCCCGTGCTGTGGGCGCTGCGCGGGGTGCGGTTCCAGCCGATCGACACCCGCGACGTCGCGGCGCGCCTGGTCGAGCTGATCGACGCGGAGCCCGCGGGCCGCGCACCCGACATCGGCGGTCCGCAGATCTGTCCCCACGCGGAGCTGGCCGAGATGTATCGCGCGGCGCGGGGAAGCCGCCGCCGGGTGGTGTCGGCGCCGTTGCCGGGCCGCATCGTCGCGGGCTATCGCTCGGGCGCCAACCTGGTCCCGCAGAACCCGGTCGGCACGACGCGTTTCGCCGACTATCTGGCCCAGGCCGCGTAAAATTAGCCCGACTACATGCTTCGCCGAGGGCGCGGAGAGCACAGTTTGGCCAACGGCCTTGCATGTGCCAGCGTTCGTCGTAGGCTCGTCACTGATGAGTACCCCAGCGTCGCGAAACGGTTCGATGCGCGCTGCTGACACCGATCGGATTCAGGTGGCGCAGTTGCTCACCGATGCCGCCGCTCACGGCCGTCTGCGTCTCGACGAGTACGAGGAGCGGTTGAACAGGGCCTACGCCGCGCAGACCTACGACGAACTCGACCGGGTGTCGGCCGACCTGCCCGGGGCGTTCACCCGCGGTCGCAGCGGCGGCCCGGTGCGGCCCGCCCCGTCGACGGTGTTGTTCGCGCTGATGAGTGGCTTCGAGCGGCGCGGCAGGTGGAACGTCCCCAACCGCCTGACCACATTCGCGATGTTCGGTGGCGGCGTCGTCGATCTGCGCTACGCCGACTTCACCTCGCCCGAGGTCGAGATCCGCGCCTACTCGATTTTCGGCAGCCAGACCATCCTGGTGCCGCCGGAGGTCAACGTGGACCTGCACGGCCTGGGCGTGATGGGCGCTTTCGACCAGGGCGTCGAGGGCGACGGCGCACCCGGTGCGCCGTGCGTCCGGATCCGCGGCTTCTCGCTGTGGGGCCGGGTGGGCATCAGGCGCCTCAAGCGCAAGCCCACCTGAGCCACCCGTCAGCGGCGTCGCCGCGCGCGCAGATAGTCGCCGACCACCGCGGCGCCCAACCCGTCGAGGTCGGGCACGACCACTCGGCCCTCCACGCGCCGGGCCACCTGATCGATGAACCGCGCCAGGCCCGGATCGCTGCCCAGCCGGAAGATGGTGACCTGCGCCCCGAGGCTGGACACGTCGTCGAAACCCTTGACGGTGTGCGCGATGGTGCGCGGATGCGGCGGGTAATCAAAGAACACCATCGGGCCCTCGTCCGAACCCGTCGAGTAGTCCTCCAGGTGCGCGGTGGGCTCACCGTCGGTGACGACGAGCACCACCGGCTGGGCGTTGGGGTGGCGACGAAGGTGGCGGCCGGCCAGGGCCAGCGCATGGTGCAGGTTGGTGCCCTGCTCGTAGACGCCTTCGAGCCCGGTGAGTTCGGCGGCCGTCACCGTGCGGGCGTACCGGCCGAACGCGATGATCTGCAACGCATCTGAGCGGAACCGCGTGCTCACCAGATGGTTGAGCGCCAGCGCGGTGCGCTTCATCGGCAGCCAGCGGTTCTCCATCACCATCGAGAACGACGTGTCCACCAGCAGCGCGACCGCGGCCTGGGTGCGGGTCTCGGTCTCGGAGATCTCCACGTCCTCGACCGTGATCGACACCGGCAGCTCCGCGACGCCGGTACCCGCGCGGCGCAGCACCGCGTTGGTCAGCGTGCGGGTGACGTTCCACGGTTCGGTGTCGCCGAACGCCCACGGCCGCGTCGCGCCGGTGAGCTCGCCGGCGGCGCCCGCGCGGCGGGTGTCGCGCTCGCCGTGTCTGCCCGAGAGCTGCTGGGCGACATCGCGTAACGCCGTCTGCCCGAGCTGACGCATCGCCTTCGGGGACAGCCGCCACTGCCCGTCGGAACCGCGGTCCAAGAACCCCTGTTCCATCAGCGCGCGCTCCAACTCGGCCAGGGTCTTGGCGTCGACGGCCGCCTCGTCACCGAGCTGGCGGGCCAGCATGTCGAGGTCGACGTCCTCCATGGTGGCGCCCGCGTAGCTCTGCGACAGCGCCTCGGCGAGCTGTTCGAGCTCGGCGACGTCCTCGAGCGCCTCGGCGCCCTCACCCATGCCGAGCGGGTTGTCGCCGGAGAACCGCGACGAGCCCGTCCAGTCCTCACCCGGCCGCGCCGCCTGCAGATGGGAATCCAGGCGGCCCAGCGCATTCATCAGCGACGGCGAGCCGAACGCCTGCTGCGCCAACGCATCCAGTTCGGCGCGCTGCTCGGCGGACAGGCTGTTGCGGAACCGCTGCGCGGCGGCCGCGCGCTGAGCCAGCGAGTCCAGCAGCTCGTCGACGTTGCGCGGGTTCTCCGGGAAGAATTCCCCGTGCTTGTCCATGAAGTCTTGGAAATCCTGCTCGGTGTCCTCGCCGCGGGCGTGCTTGTCCAGCAGGTCGTTGAGGTCGTCGAGCATCTCGTTGACGCGCTGCCGGTCCTCGTCGGTGGCGTTCTCCAGCGCCTGCTTCATTCCGGCGAACCGTTGGTCGAGCATCTCGCGGCCGAGCAGATCCTTGATCTTCTCGTACGATTCGCGCGCCTCGGGGCTGCGCCACTGGTAGTCGCCGAGTTCCTGGACCGCCTTGGCCGGCGACGACGGCAGGTTCTCGATGCGCATCTCCTGGAACCGCGCATCGTCGTCGAGCGCCCGCGCGAGTTCCTTGCGCTCGGCCAGCACCGCCCCGTCGAGCAGCTTCTTGATCTCGGCGAGGGTGCCGTCGAGGTTGTTGCGCTGCAGCAGTTCCCGGCGACGCCGGTTGGCCTCCGCGGCCAGCCTGTCCGCACCGCGCATGCTGTTCGTGCCGCGCCGAAGCAGTTCGGACAGCGCGCGGCGCGGCGAGCTGCCCTCCATCACATCCTGGCCGATCTGCTCCAGGGCTTCGCGCAAGTCGACCGGGGGCGCCAGCGGGTCGGGCCCGCCGGTGTATCGCGAGTATCGCGAAATATGTTTAGCCATAAACGGTTTCGCCCTCGCCCGATTCCTTGTCGATCCGCTTCGCCAGATACAGTGCCTCGAGCGCCAACTCGACGGCGGCGGCGCGCTGACCGTCGGTCGTCGCGCCGAGACGTTGCTGGATCTCGGCGATCGCGGGCACCTCGGGAACCGCGGCCAGCACGTCGCGCGCCGACACCCGCTCACCGGTGGTGATCGCCGAACCGTTCTCGATCGCGACCACCAGCGGCCCGACGTCGATGCCGCCGAGCAGTCGCTGCGCGGTGTCGGCGGTGGCGCGGCGCAGCAGATGCTCGAGCACCGCCTGTTCGCGGCCCTCCTCGCCGGACTCGAATTCCAGCTTGCCGCGCAGCACGTCGACGATCGTGGCCAGATCGACCACCCGGGCCACCGGATCCTTCTCACCGAGCACCGCCGAGCGGTGCCGCGCGGCGGCCGCGACGGTCTCGGCGGCGGCGATCGCGAACCGCGCCGAGACACCCGAGCGCTGGTCGATCGACCGCGACTCGCGCAGATAGCGGGCGAACCGCGCCAGCACCGCCAGCAGGTACTCCGGGACCTCGGCGGACAGGTGCGCCTCCTGGCTGATGACGCCCACCTCGGCGTCGAGTTCCAGCGGGTAGTGCGTGCGGATCTCGGCGCCGAACCGGTCCTTGAGCGGGGTGATGATGCGGCCGCGGTTGGTGTAGTCCTCGGGGTTGGCGCTGGCCACCACCAGCACGTCGAGCGGAAGGCGCAGCGTGTAGCCACGGACCTGGATGTCGCGCTCCTCCATCACGTTGAGCATCGACACCTGGATGCGCTCGGCCAGGTCGGGCAGCTCGTTGACCGCGACGATGCCGCGGTGCGCCCGCGGGATCAGCCCGTAGGCGATGGTCTCGGGGTCGCCGAGGCTGCGGCCCTCGGCCACCTTGATCGGGTCGATGTCGCCGACGAGGTCGGCCACGCTGGTGTCCGGGGTGGCCAGCTTCTCGGTGTAGCGATCGCTGCGGTGGCGCCACGCCACCGGCAGCTCGTCGCCCAGTTCGGCGGCCCGGCGCAGCGATTCGGGGGTGATCGGGCGATAGGGGTGTTCGGCCAGTTCGGCGCCGTCGATGACGGGCGTCCACTCGTCGAGCAGCCCGGTCAGGGCGCGCAGCAACCGGGTCTTGCCCTGCCCGCGCTCACCGAGCAGCACCACGTCGTGCCCGGCGATCAGGGCGCGCTCCAGCTGCGGGATCACGGTGTCTTCGAAGCCGAAGATGCCCGGCCACGGGTTGGCGCCCTCGGCCAGCGCGGCCAGCAGGTTCTCCTGGATCTCCTGCTTCACGCTTCGTTCGCGGTGGCCGGATGCCTTCAGCTCGCCGACGGTGGAGGGCAGATCATGCGGTTGAGTCACGACTCCAAGTTACGCAACTGCGCGCGCGGGTGTGCCGCAGGCCGACAGACGGCCGCCTCAGTGTGCGAAGTGGCGAGCCCCGGTCAGGTAGAGCGTGATGCCCGCCTCGGCCGCGGCGGCGGTGACCTCCTCGTCGCGCACCGACCCGCCGGGATGCACCACCGCCGCGACCCCCGCCTCGGTCAGCACCTGCAGCCCGTCGGGGAACGGGAAGAACGCGTCGGAGGCGGCGACGGCGCCGCGCACCCGGTCACCGCCGCGTTGCACGGCCAGCCGCGCGGCGTCGACCCGGTTGACCTGGCCCATGCCCACGCCGACGGTGGCGCCGCCGGCCACCACCACGATCGCGTTGGACTTCACCGCGCGACAGACCCGCCACGCGAACTTGAGCTCGGCCAGCATCGCCGGGTCGGCGGCCGAACCGGCGGCCAGCGTCCAGTTCGCCGGGTCGTCGCCGGGGGCGGTGAACTCGTCGCGCTGCTGCAGCAGCAGGCCGCCGCTGATCTGACGGAACTCGGTGGCCCGCCGCTGCGGTTCGGCCGCCACCAGCACCCGGATGTTCTTCTTGCGGGCCAGCACCTCCACCGCACCGGGCTGGTAGGCGGGCGCGATGATCACCTCGGTGAAGATGTCGGCGACGGTCTCGGCCATCTCCACGCTCACCTCGGTGTTGGCCGCGATCACCCCACCGAACGCCGAGAGCGGATCGCACTCGTGTGCCTTTCGGTGCGCGTCGGCCACCGACACCGACGAGACCGCGATCCCACACGGGTTGGCGTGCTTGATGATCGCCACACAGATGTCGTCGTGGTCGAACGCGGCACGCCAGGCGGCATCGGCGTCGGTGAAGTTGTTGTAGGACATCGGTTTTCCGTGCAGCTGCTCGGCCTGCGCCAGCCCCGGCCACGCCGAGTCGTCGCGGTAGAGGGCGGCCTGCTGGTGGGGGTTCTCGCCGTACCGCAGCACGGCTTCGCGTCGCCACGTCGCGCCCAGCCACGGCGGCAGCGGCTGCGATGCGTCCTCCGGCGCCACCACCGAGGTCATCCACGACGCCACCGCGACGTCGTATTCGGCGGTGTGCCGAAACGCCAGGGCGGCCAGCTTCTGTCGCTCGGCGAGGGTGAAACCACCGGCCCGCACCGCGGCCAGCACACCGTCGTAGCCCAGCGGTTCGACAACGACCGCGACGCTGGGATGGTTCTTGGCCGCGGCGCGCACCATCGACGGCCCGCCGATGTCGATCTGCTCGACACACTCGTCGACACCGGCGCCGGAGTCGACGGTCTGGGTGAACGGGTAGAGGTTGACGACCACCAGTTCGAACGGCGCCACCCCGAGGTCGGCCAGCGCCGAAACATGTTCGGCGTTGCGCTGATCGGCGAGCAGGCCGGCGTGCACGTGCGGGTGTAGGGTCTTGACCCGGCCGTCGAGCACCTCGGGGAAGCCGGTGACCTCTTCGACGGGCGTGACCGGAACACCGGCGTCGGCAATGGTTTTCGCGGTCGAGCCGGTGGACACGATGTCCACGCCCGCGTCGCGCAGACCGCGCGCCAGATCGGCGATTCCGGTCTTGTCGTAAACGCTGATCAACGCGCGCCGGATCGGCCTGCGGCCGTCGTCTGTCATCCCAGATTCGCCTTTCGTCCAGTCCAGGTCACGCCGCGGGTCGCCAGCGTCTCGAGAACGTCCACCAGAAGCCGCCGTTCGACGACCTTTATCCGCTCGTGCAGGGTGGCCTCGTCGTCGTCATCGAGAATCGGCACGGCCTGCTGAGCGATGATCGGCCCGGTGTCGGTTCCCGCGTCGACGAGATGAACGGTGCAGCCGGTCACCTTCACACCGTGCTCCAGCGCATCGGCCACCGCGTGCGCACCGGGAAAGGCGGGCAGCAGCGCGGGGTGCGTGTTCACCACGCGGCCGGGAAACCGAGAAAGAAACCGCGGGCCAAGGATTTTCATGAACCCGGCCGAGACAACCAGATCGGGCTCATAAGCGGCGGTGGCTTCGGTGATCGCGGCGTCCCACGCGTCGCGGTCGGCGTGGTCGCCGAGGCGGACGGTGAACACCGGCACATCGGATGCGGTCGCGATGTCCAGCGCCGCGCAGACGCGGTCGGTTCCGACCGCCACCACCCTGGCCGGATAGTCACCGACCGCCGCCGCCAGCACCGAGGCGAGCAACGATCCGGTACCGGAGGCCAACACCACCACCCGTGCCGGTGCGCTCGGTGGCACACGAAGCGGTTCCTGCACGCCTGGCAGCCTAATCGGCCTCGTCATCGTCCATGTCGTCGACCATGAAGTGGTCCTCGACTTCTTCGATCGCCGGCGGCGGCACCTCAGATTCCGGCCCGGGTTCCGGCTCGGGTTCGGGCCCCGCCTCCGGCTCGGGCTCCGGTTCGGGCTCCGGTTCGAGTTCCGGCTCGGGATCCGGCACGGCCGGCTTGGCCGGCCTGCGGGTGATCCCGCCCGTCATCGCCACCGTCAACGCCCCGATGCCGGCGAACCACAAGAAGACGGCGGGCGCGAAGGTGGTCTGGTCGATGCCGACGTGGCCGAAGTTGCCGAGGCGCCCGCTGCCGGCGGCACCGAGCACCGCCATCGTCACCGCGGCCAGACCCGCCGCCACCACGACCTTGCCCATCGCCGGGCCCAACGGCATCGGCCGTCGGGCGGACTGCTGCCCGACCGCCACCGCGGCGGCCGCCGCGACGATCAGCAGCGCCACCCACACCGGTCCCAGCGGTGGCGTCGGCGCCGCGGCCAGCACCGGCAGCGCCGGGACATCGCCACCGAACACGGTGAACGCGCTGAAGGTGGCCAGCCCGACATGGGCGCTGGAGCCGACGGCGACCGCGGCGGTGCCGACCATCACGTTCGGGATGTACAGCACCGACAACACCGTCAGGCTGAGCTGTCCGAACACCGAATCGGTGATCGAGTACAGATCGTTCATCGTCGCCCAGTGCACGACCATCGAGCCGGCCATCACCACACCGGAGAGCCCGAGCAGTGCCAGCACGCCCGCGGCGGCGGCCCGCAGCGCGTCGGGCAGCCACCCCGGCAGCGGCGACGCGGCCAGCAGCCGCCCACCGACCCGAGATCCGACCCCCAGCGCCGCCCCGACCGCGTGCACGGCTGCCACGCCGCCGAACGCGGCCAGCGCGTTGGGGGTCTGCAACTGCGTGAGCACCGAGGCGGCGTCGTGGACGACGGCCAACGAGATCGCCGCCAACAGCAGCGGCCCGCCCAGCGCGGCTGCCGCCACCCAACGCGTCACGAACCACGACGCCTGCGGCGAGGTGGCCGCCGCCGTGGTGCGCGCGGTGCCCCACACCATCGCCAGCATCGGCAGCAACGGCATCACGCCCAGCTCGGCGCCGCTGATCGAGACCGGCACCAGGTGCACGCCCAGCCACATACTGGCGATCGCACCCGGCGCACCGGTCATGTCGCTGTTGGCGATGAGCAGCTGCAGCAGCACGACGGCCGCGACGACGCCCAGCGCCACGATGGACGGCCCGAAGGCGACCCGGAGCAGGTCACGCGCCTGGCGTGTGCCGACTGGTCGGTCTTCCACTAGTTGGGCCGCTCCTCGCGCAAGCTCAGCGCGCGCAGTTCACGCGCGCGGCTCAGATTACGACGGCGGCGGAGCAGACTGCGCGGAAGGCGACGGCGATTCCTGCTGTGTGGGCGTCTGAGGAGACTGGGCAGGAGTCTGGGTGGTCGGCGCGGAGTTCGACGGCGGCTGCCCGTAGGCGGGAAAGCCGGTGGGCGGGGTCGGTGGCCCGCTCTGCTGGCCCTGCTGCGGACCCGCGTTGTAGCCGCCCGGGTAGCCGTACGGGGACGGATAGCCGGGGCGCTGCTGGCCGGGGCCCTGCTGCTGGTGCGGACCGCCGTGGGAAGGCTGGCCGTAGTAGCCGTACTGGCCGTACTGCTGGTCGTACTTGGGCCGCGGCGCCGGCGGTGTGATGACACCGGCGTCGTACAGCAGCGCGGCGACCGCGACGACGGACTGCAACACCGTGAACGCGATGATCAGGTACAGCCCCCAGTCGGCCGACACCCCGGCCGGCGCGGTCAGCACGATCGCGATCACCAGCAGGAAGCTCAGCACCGACAGCGCCGCGATGACGCCGGGCGCCACCCGTTGCCTGGGCAGCAGCGCGACGCCGGCGAGCAGCCCGGCCAGGATCGCCGCGGTGATCCCGATGTCGAGCAGGCCGGGCGTGAAGAAGTCGGTGCTCGCGGTGAACAGCGGACCGAAGCCCGCCAGATACACGGCGAGCCCCAGAAACGCCACCGCCGCGGTCAGATACATCGGCAGTGCACTCGGGGCCTGCGGGGTCGAAGCGGTGTCGGGGGACCTGCCGAACTGTTGGGTCGGCGCGGCGAACTGAGTGGTCGGCTGCTGCGCCGGCGGGTATCCGGGGCTACCGGGCGGGCCTGGGGGATACGTCATGACCTCTCCTGTTCTGGGCGGGCTTGAAGACCCACGCTAGCGCACGTGGACGCACTGCGACGCGCGCACGTCTGCGACCTCCGAATCCCGTTCTGGCTCATCGCTTTCGCTCACCGGCGGCGCCGCCGCGGGCGGCGGTTTGCCACCCCGACGTTGCCCTTCTGACTAGAACACGTTCTAATTCCTCTATGGACTACGGGCTCGTACTCTTCACCAGCGACCGGGGCATCACTCCCGCGTCGGCCGCCAAACTCGCCGATGACCACGGCTTCACCACGTTCTATGTGCCCGAGCACACCCACATCCCGGTCAAGCGCCAGGCCGCCCACCCGACCACCGGCGACGAGACGCTGCCCGACGACCGCTACATGCGCACCCTGGATCCGTGGGTGTCACTGGCCACCGCCTGCGCGGTGACCTCGCGGGTGCGGCTGTCCACCGCGGTCGCCCTGCCCGTCGAGCACGACCCGATCTCGCTGGCCAAGACCATCGCGTCGCTGGATCACCTGTCCGGCGGCCGCGTCTCACTCGGCGTCGGATTCGGGTGGAACACCGACGAGTTGGCCGACCACAAGGTGCCGCCCGGGCGCCGCCGCACGATGCTGCGCGAATATCTGGAGGCCATGCGGGCGCTGTGGACCGAGGAGGAAGCCGCCTACGAGGGCGAGTTCGTCAGCTTCGGCCCCAGCTGGGCGTGGCCCAAGCCGGTGCAGGCCCACATCCCGGTGCTGGTCGGGGCGGCGGGCACCGAGAAGAACTTCAAGTGGATCGCGCGCTCCGCCGACGGCTGGATCACCACACCTCGCGATTTCGACATCGACGCCCCGGTCAAGCTGCTGCAGGACATCTGGGCCGGCGCCGGCCGCGAAGGCGCCCCGCAGATCGTCGCGCTGGACTTCAAGCCGGACCCCGACAAGCTGGCCCGCTGGGCCGACCTCGGCGTCACCGAGGTGCTGTTCGGCCTGCCGGACAAGCCCGAGGCCGAGGTCGGTTCCTACGTCGAACGTCTGGCGGGCAAACTGGCCACGCTGGCCTAGACTCGGCGCCCTTTGCTCACCGAAGCGACGCGCGGTTGCCGTGTTCGGTGCTGCGCACCGTGATCGCGGCGCCCAGCGGATCGCCCTGCGACATCAGCGCCACCAAGTCCTGCTCGACGGTGGTGGCCATGAACCGTGCGCCGTCGGCGTCGAGCCTGCCGACGATGATCCCGGTGGTTTCGGGCCAGTCGTAGCGCACCGAGTACGTCTCGACGGTGGCCGCGCCCTCGGGCTCCTTGACCACGTCGACGGTCGGCAGCGCGGCGATTTGCGCGTTGAGTTCGGCGCTGCGGTCGGCGCGCCACTCGGCGGGCTCGGTGGAGTAGATGCCCACCGAGTACTTGCTCAGGATGCCGCCGTTCGCGCCGACGAGGCCGAATTGCCCTGGTCTGTCTCGCATCTGGACCACAGTCTCGGCGATGGCGTGCAGCGAGTAGCTGTTGCCCGGGCCGCCGAAGTAGGGCAACCCTCCAGTGAGGGTCAACCCGCGCGCGTCGTCGCCGTCGATGCCGAGCGCCTCGCACATGACGAACACCGGGAACGGGAAGCAGCTGTAGAGGTCGAAGGTGGCGATGTCGTCGGGCCCGATGCCGGCGAGCCGCAGCGCTTCTTCGGCCGCCAGTTTCACCGACGGACCGGCGCCGAGATCGCCGCGGTCGAGCAGGGCCTGCTCGACGAGGTCGGCGTGGCCGTGCACGTAGACCCACTTGTCTTCGGGCACGCCGAGCCTGCGGGCCGCCTCGATCGACGTCAACACCGCGGCGGCACCCTGGTTGACCTGGTCACGGGCCACCAGCAGCCGCGGATACGGCTCGCAGATCATCCGGTTGTCGGCGGTGACGGTGACGATCTCGTCCACCGACCGCTCCACCGGCGATGACGAAAGAGGGTTCTTGGCAGCCACTTTCGACAACGGCGCGAACAGCTCGGCCATCTCGTGCCGATAGTCGGCGACACTGCGGCCCAGCCGGGCCCGTCGCGCGTTCTCCAGCAGCCCGTACTGCACCGGCGCGCCGGTCAGGCCGTGTCGGATCGTGTAGTCGTCGATGTAGCCGAAGATCTGGTGGCCGCGGTCCTCGAGCTGCCCCTCGACGTGCTCGGTGAAGTCGGGCTTGTCCTCGCGGTCGGCGAAGTACCGCGCCGTCGACCCGGGCTCGGAACCGACGATCATCACGACGTCGGCCTCACCCGCGGCGATCCCGGCACCCGCCTCGGTGACCAGCTTCTGCGGGCCTTGTCCCCCAACGGGTTCCAGCACCACCCGAGCCGGGTCGCCGCCGAGCCGGTTCATCACCGAGCGCGGATAGTTGTTCGACTTACCCAGCGCCGCCGGCATCGGACCGGAGATCTCGAACTGGCGCAGCGCGAACACCGTGTCGATCGCGGACGCCACCGCGGCGGCGCTCACGCCCGTGTCGGCCAGCGCCTCCTCGGCGGCCGCGGTCGCGAGGTCGACCGCCGACATGCCCCGGTAGCCGGGGTCGTCGATGCGTTCGGTGAACTGGCCGACGCCGACGAGTACCGGGGTGCGGGGATCGACCGCCATGAGCTCACCTTTCCCTTTTTCGCGAGCGTGCATGTCTGAGGGCGACACGCCGCGAAAAGTGCGGAGTCTGCGCACGCTCACCACCGCGGACGAGCTAGTTCGACAGGCTAACCGATGCGGCTTCGGCCACGCCAACCAGTGCGCGCAGAAAAGGCCGCGGAACCGCTATTGGTTCTGCAGGATCTCCCGGGCCAACCGGGCGGCCTCCGACGGGGTCTTGCCGACCTTGACGCCCGCGGCCTCCAGCGCTTCCTTCTTGGCCTGCGCGGTGCCCGACGAACCGGACACGATGGCGCCCGCATGGCCCATCGTCTTGCCTTCCGGCGCGGTGAAACCCGCGACGTAGCCGACGACCGGCTTGGAGACGTTGGCCTTGATGTAGTCGGCGGCACGTTCCTCGGCATCGCCGCCGATCTCGCCGATCATCACGATGACCTTGGTGTCGGGGTCCTTCTCGAACGCCTCGATCGCGTCGATGTGGGTGGTGCCGATCACCGGGTCGCCGCCGATGCCGATCGCGGTCGAGAACCCGAAATCGCGCAGTTCGAACATCATCTGGTAGGTCAGCGTGCCGGACTTCGACACCAGGCCGACCGGACCCGGGCCGGTGATGTTGGCCGGGGTGATACCCGCCAACGCCTCGCCGGGCGTGATGATGCCGGGGCAGTTCGGTCCGATGATGCGGGTCTTGCTGCCCTTGTGCACGTTGTAGGCCCACGCATAGGCGGTGTCCTGCACCGGGATTCCCTCGGTGATGACGACCAGCAGCGGGATCTCGGCGTCGATGGCCTCGATGATCGCGTCCTTGGCGAACTTCGGCGGCACGAAGACCACCGACACGTCGGCGCCGGTCTCCTTCATCGCCTCCGCAACGGTGCCGAACACCGGCAGTTCGACGTCATTGCCGTCTTTGTCCTTGTGCGACACGGTGGTTCCGGCCTTGCGGGCGTTGACGCCGCCCAGCAGCTGCGTGCCGGCCTTGAGCATCAACGCGGTGTGCTTGGTGCCCTCACCGCCGGTGATGCCCTGGACGATGACCTTGGAGTCCTTGTTCAAAAAGATAGACATGGGTCATAGCTCCTTAAGACTTGTTCGCCAGCTCGGCGGCTTTGTCAGCACCGGCGTCCATGGTGTCGGCCTGGATCACCAACGGGTGGTTGGCCTCGGCCAGGATGCGGCGGCCCTCCTCGACGTTGTTGCCGTCCAGGCGCACCACGAGTGGCTTGTTCGCCTCGTCACCGAGGATCTTCAGCGCGTTGACGATGCCGTTGGCGACGGCGTCGCATGAGGTGATGCCGCCGAACACGTTGACGAACACACTCTTGACCTGTTCGTCGTTGAGGATGACATCCAGACCCGCGGCCATCACCTCGGCCGAGGCGCCGCCGCCGATGTCGAGGAAGTTGGCCGGCTTCACGCCCCCGTGCTTCTCGCCGGCGTAGGCGGTGACGTCCAGCGTCGACATCACCAGACCGGCACCGTTCCCGATGATGCCGACCGCCCCGTCGAGCTTGACGTAGTTGAGGTCGTGCTCCTTGGCCTTGAGCTCCAGCGGATCGGTGGCGTCACGGTCCTCGAACTCGGCGTGCTCGGGATGGCGGAAGTCGGCGTTGCCGTCGAGGGTGACCTTGCCGTCCAGCGCCAGAATCTGATCGTCGGGAGTACGCACCAGCGGGTTGACCTCGACCAGCGTCGCGTCCTCGGCGACGAAGACCTCCCACAGCTTGGCGATCGTCACCGCCGCGGCGTCGAGCACCTCGGCGGGCAGGTGGCCCTTCTCGGCGATCTCGCGGGCGAACGCCTCGTCGACGCCCTTGATCGGGTCGACGGGCACCTTGGCCAGCCGTTCGGGCTTGGTCGCGGCGACCTCTTCGATCTCCATACCGCCCTCCACCGAGCACATCGCCAGGTAGGTGCGGTTGGCCCGGTCGAGCAGGAACGAGATGTAGTACTCCTCGGCGATGTCGCTCGCCTCGGAGACCAGCAGCTTCTTGACGATGTGGCCCTTGATGTCCAGGCCGAGGATGTTCTGTGCATGGGTGAAGGCGTCGTCGGCGGTGGCGGCGTACTTCACACCTCCGGCCTTACCGCGGCCGCCGGTCTTGACCTGTGCCTTCACCATGACGGGCTTGCCGATCTCGGTGGCGATCGCCTTGGCGTCCTCGGCGGTGACGGTCACCCGGCCGGGGGTGGTGGGCACGTTGTGCTTGGCGAAAAGCTCTTTCGCCTGGTACTCGAAGAGATCCATGGTCTCACTGTCTGTCGAACGCGGATGTCGAACGTTTGCCTGACGGGTTCGGGGGAACTTTATCCACACGAACTAACGGCTAAAAAACCGCCCACCTCTGATGTGGTCGATCTCACCGCCGCGCAATCGTGATAGACGTCACATTCAGCGACGGAATACTCACTTGGCTTGCCACCCGCTTCCCACTTTGGTTAACGTGCCTCTGGTCTAGATCACGTTTCGGTCACGACACAAAGGACTCCTCAGGTTGGCTCGGCACCGTTCGTCTCGGCTTCACGCAGGTCGACCGACGGACCAGCAAATCAACGGTCGCGTAACGCGTTTCCCCGAGACCGCCGCCGAGGTCACCGACATCATCCCGTTCAACGAATTCGGCCGGCTGGCTGAGTCGGACTTCCGCGCCAACAGCGCGTTCGACCGCGAGGCGCAGGTCGTTCACGCGCCGGAACTCGACGATCTCAACGACACCGACGACCAGACGCCCCTGCGGCTGGCGGTGCCCTCGGAGTTCCGGCCGGAGCCGGGGCAGGAGCGCCGGTCGACTCCGCGCGCGTACCGCGACAGCCACACCGACGTCAGCGACGGCGTCGCCGCGACCGACATCATCGCCATCGGCGGCCGCCGCGCCGCGCACCGCAAGGCCGAGGTCCCCGTGAAGGGCCGGCTGATGGTCGCCGCCATGGCCGTGGGCGCCACCGCGGCGGGCGCGTACACGATGGTCAACGCCACCGACAAGGCCCCCGCGGACACGGTGCTGGCCGCGGACACGGCGGCGATCGGCGGCGGCATGATCACCGGATCGGCCGACGGCATGCAGGTGGTGGCGGTGGCGCCGGCGGCCAGCGCGGCCGTGCACGCCGAGGAGATCGTCAAGGCCGCGGCGTTCGCGCAGGAGCGCGCCGAGCGCGAGGCCAGGTTGCAGCGGCCGATGTTCGTGATGCCCACCCGCGGCGTGTGGACGTCGGGCTTCGGCTACCGCTGGGGCGTGCTGCACGGCGGCATCGACATCGCCAATTCCATTGGCACGCCGATCCTTGCGGCCTCCGACGGGGTGGTGATCTCGGCCGGTCCATATGCCGGCTACGGCAACATGGTCAAGCTGCGGCACTCCGACGGCACCGTGACGCTCTACGGCCACCTCAGCTCGGTGATGGTCGACATCGGCCAGCGGGTGTGGGCGGGTGACCAGATCGCGAAGATGGGCAACACCGGCAACTCGACGGGCCCGCACCTGCACTTCGAGGTGCTGCTCAACGGCACCGACCGCGTCGACCCGGTCGGTTGGCTGGCCAAACGCGGACTCGGCCCCGGCGACTAGTCTGGCCGGGTGGCCGGCGACGACACCCCGCAGACCTCGATCATCCGGCGTCATCCCACCGGGCAGATTCCCGCGGCGGCCGCAGATCCTCAGACGACGTACATACCGCGGGCCAGGCCCGTCGCTGTGGGCCCGGCGGGCGCGAAGGCAGCCAATCCCAAGGGGGCCATCGCCACGGCCGTGGTGACGATCCTGGCGGGTTGGGCGACGGCCGTCATCGCCACCGATCTGATCACCGGCTGGTGGAACTCCGACCCGTTGTTCTGCGTGGCCGTCGGCTTCCTGGCCGCGGTGTCGGCGGCGGCGAGCATCGCCGGCCTGATCGCGCTGCTGCTGCGCCGCCGGATGAGCCGACTTCTGATCGTCGTCGGCGCGGTGGTGGCGCTGCTGATCTTCTCCGCCCTGTTCGTCGCGGGCGCGAAACTGCCTCCGGTGGTCTATGCCATCCCGGTGCTGCCGGTGGCCACCGTCGCCCTGGTGCTGCTGCCCGCGACTCGACGCTGGGCGCGGTCGGGCTAGAGCTTGGTGATCGGGGCGTGGTTGTGCATCAGCTTGACCCGGCCCGCACTGCCGAAGTCGATCAGCGACATGGCCGACTCCCCGACCCCGGTGACCTCTTCGACGCGGCCGAGGCCGTACTTGTCGTGGCTGACCCGATCGCCGGGCTCGAGCACCACCAGCGGACGCTTCGACGCCGAACGTGACGGCGCGGGCCGTCGGGACTCGGGCGTGCCGAACCGGCCGGCACCGCTGACCGGGGCGGGCAGCGACGGGCCCGGATCGGTGCGCCGCCAGTCGATCAGGTGCTGCGGGATCTCCTTGAGGAACCGCGACTCGGGGTTGAGCATCGGCTGCCCCCACGACGAGCGGACCTTGGCGCGGCTGACGTAGAGCCGTTGACGCGCACGGGTGATGCCGACGTAGGCCAGTCGGCGTTCCTCGGACAGTTCGGTGGGGTCGCCCAGCGCCCGCATGTGCGGGAACATGCCGTCCTCCCAACCGGTCACGAACACCACCGGGAACTCCAGCCCCTTGGCGGTGTGCAGGGTCATCAGCGTCACCACACCTGCGCCGTGCTCCGGCAGTTCGTCGGCGTCGGCGACCAGCGACACCCGCTCGAGGAACTGCGCGAGCACACCGGTGTCCGGGATGTCCTCGTCGGCGGGGTCCAGCTCCCCGGTGGCCTCCGCGTTGGCCAGGTCGATGCTGAACTCGTGTGCGACGCTCACCAGTTCGTTCAGGTTGTCCAGCCTCGCGAGGTCCTGTGGATCACTTGATGATTCGAGCTCTGCGCGATAACCGGTGCGGTCCAGCACCGCCTCGACGAGCTCGCCGAGTTCGTCGTCGAGGCGCCCGCGCAGCCCGTCGAGCAGTTCGACGAAGGCCGCGATGCACTTCTCCGCGCGGGTGTTGAGCATCGGGACCTTGCCCTCGGCGGCCGCCTGCAGGGCATCGTTGAACGACAGCCCGGTGTTCTCGGCGTAGACCGCCACACACGCCTCGGCGCGGTCACCGATGCCGCGCCGCGGCGTGTTGAGGATGCGGCGCATGCTGACCGCGTCCCCGGGATTGTCGAGCACCCGCAGGTAGGCGACGATGTCGCGGATCTCCCTGCGCTCGTAGAACCGGACGCCGCCGACGACTTTGTAAGGGATGCCGGAGCGGATGAAGATCTCTTCGAGCGCACGCGAGGAGTTGTTGGTGCGGTAGAACACCGCGACGTCGTTGTAACTGCCGCCCTCGTCGACGAGCGCGTCGATCTCGCCGGCCACGAAACGCGCCTCGTCGTGCTCGTTGTCGGCGACGTAGCCGACGATCAGGTCCCCTTCTCCGGAGTCGGTCCACAACCGCTTCTCCCGCCGCCCGGCGTTGCGGGCGATCACCGCGTTGGCGGCGTTGAGGATGTTCTGCGTCGAGCGGTAGTTCTGCTCCAGCAGAATCGTTGTGGCGTCGGGGAAGTCGCGTTCGAAGTCCTCGATGTTGCGGATCGTCGCGCCGCGGAAGGCGTAGATGGACTGGTCGGCGTCACCGACCACGCACAGCTCGGCGGGCGCCACCGCGGCGGGATCGTCGGCCGGGCCCGCGGTGCCGACCAGTTCTCGCACCAACACGTACTGCGCGTGGTTGGTGTCCTGATACTCGTCGACGAGGATGTGCCGGAACCGCCGCCGGTAGTACTGCGCGATCTGCGGAAACGCTTGCAGCACACCGACGGTCTCGCCGATCAGGTCGTCGAAGTCCAACGCGTTGGCCGCCCGCAGCCGACGCTGGTACTCGGCGTACACCTCGGCGATGATGCCCGGCAGTTCCTCGCCGGCCTCCGACGCCTCCGCGGCGGCCTGCTCGGGCCCGATCAGCTCGTTCTTGTAGTTGGAGATGCCGTTGGCCAGCAGCCGCGGTGAGTACCGCTTGGTGTCCAGCCCCATGTCCTTGCCGATCATCAGCAACAGCCGTCGCGAGTCGTCGGCGTCATAGATCGAGAAGTTCGAGTTCAGCCCCGGCAGCAGCGAGGCCTGGTTGCGCAGGATCCGCACACAGGTGGAGTGGAATGTCGACACCCACATCGAGCGCGCACGCGGGCCCACCAACTGCACGACCCGCTCGCGCATCTCGGCGGCGGCCTTGTTGGTGAACGTGATCGCCAGCACCTGGCCGACGCCGACGTCGCGGGCGGCCAGCAGGTAGGCGATGCGGCGGGTCAGCACCGCGGTCTTGCCCGACCCCGCACCGGCGACGATCAGCAGCGGCGAACCCTCGTGCAACACCGCGCGGCGCTGCTGCGGGTTGAGTCCGTCGAGGAGTTGGTCTGCGGCCGAAGAAGCCGGAGAGGAAGTGGCCGGCGAAGAAAGAGACATATCGCTGTCGAACTTACCGCTGAGCAGCGACACTTTGCGCCCGCGTGGCCTTTGGTGGCACACTCGATGGGTGCTCACGCAGCAAGGACGATTTTTTTACGGGTACCGGCCAGCGGTCCCCGTGGTTTAGCTGCTCAAAAGAGCCCCGCGGTCCGCTTTCGGATCCGGGGCTCCTCTCTTGTGTGAGGCCCGAAACCGGATGAGACCGACACCCCCACACAACGAGAACGCGGAGAATCCCATGTCCACACCGCCCGTCGAGATGAACATCGATGACCTGCGGCAGGAGATCGACCGGCTGGACGCCGAGATCCTGGCCGCCGTCCAGCGCCGCACCGAGGTCTCCAAGCTCATCGGCAAGGCCCGGATGGCCTCCGGTGGCACCCGTCTGGTGCACAGCCGCGAGATGAAGGTCATCGAGCGCTACAGCGTGCTCGGGCCCGACGGCAAGGACCTGGCGATGCTGCTGCTGCGCCTTGGCCGCGGCCGTCTCGGCCACTGACGCCGGCCTACTTGCGCAGCGCCTCGGTCAGCCACGGCGTCAGCCATTCCACGGCCTCGGGCGTGGGGTGCACGCCGTCGCTGCGGATCCGGATGCCGTCGATGCGGTTGGTGTAGCCGCCGTCCGGGCCGAGCTTGCGGTTGAGGTCCAGCACGGTCACGTTCGGCCGGTGCTTGACGACGCTGCGCAGCAACGCGTTCCAGGCGTCCGCGCGGTCGGGGTCGTCCTCCGGGTACAGGCTGCCGTCGGGCCGTTCGGCGCGCCGGTTGTAGGGCTGCGTGGTGACGATGATCTTCGCGCCGGTCGAGCCCAGGATGTCCAGCGCCCGGTTGAGTTCACCGCGCAGGTAGGCGTCGTAGCCCGGTTCGCCGACGTGGGCCCAGCGGCCTTCGTTGATCCGGTCGACGACCTCCCAGCGTCCGATGATCAGCAGCACCCGGTCGGGGCGTTCGTGGTTGATGCGTTGCGCCCATCGGCTCGGCCAGGTGTCGCATTCGGGTTTCTGGTTGAGGGTCTCGCCGACGTAGCGGTAGGGCCCGCCGCGGGCGATGCCGCAGCCGATCGTGGTGTGGTTGCTCAACGCCAGGCCGGGGGTCGGCGGCAGATACCGCATCAGCGTCCAGGCCACCGAGTCGCCGAACACCGAGACGGTCCGGGTGCCCGGCGCGTGCTGCACGGGCGTGCGCACCTCGACCGGCACCTCCGGGCCGACCAGCGCTGCGGAGTCGATGCTGTCGCGGGCCGGCTGCTCGACGGTGACCCCCACCGGCAGCACCGTCATCGTGATCACCGCGGCGGTGGCGGCCGTCGCGCCGGCCAGGGGCAGCATCGGGACGATCACCGGGCGCCAGCGGCGGACGGGCTGCTCCAGCAGCCACCAGGACGCCGCGGCCACCGCCACCGTCACCGCGCAGCGAAGCACGAACAGCGGCCAACCCGACCACCCCGTGCGTTCGCCGTTGAGCGCCAGAAATATCGGCCAGTGCCACAGGTACACGCCGTAGGAGATCGCGCCCAGCCCCACCAGGGGCCGCCACGCGAGCACCCGGGCGACGGGCCCGTCCTGTTCCAGCGCCACCCCCGCGACGACGAGGACGGCGGCCAGCGCCACCACGATCAGCAGACCGCGGCGGAAGTCGTCGGCGCTACCGGTGGCGTAATGCACCGCCGCGCCCAGCACGGCCAGCCCGACGAACGGCGCGATGCGGGCCGCGATGTGCCCCCAGCGCGTCCGGATCAGCGAGCCGCCGTCGACGAGCACCGACCAGTCCCGCACCAACAGGGCCGCCGCCGCGGCGCCGACGAGGATCGCCTGCACCCGGGTGTCGGTGCCGAAGTAGACCCGGTTCAACTCGGCGGCTCCGGCGTCGGTGGTCAGCACGATCGCCGCGGTCGCCGACGCCACCACGCCGACGCCGGCCAGCACGAACACGGCCAGCCGCAGCTGCGCCCAGAACAGCGCGGCCACGGCGATCACCACCACCGGCCAGATCAGGTAGTACTGCTCCTCGACGCCGAGTGACCAGGTGTGCTGCAGCGGCGACGGCGGCGCGCCCTGGGCGAAGTAGTCGGTGCGCTGTGCGACGAACACCCAGTTGGAGATCCAGAAGAACGCGGCGACGGCATCGTCGCGCAGCGATGCGGTGGACTCGGAGGTGAAGAACTCACGGCAGGCCACCACCGCGAGCACCATGACGAGCAGCGCGGGCAGCAGGCGACGGGCCCGGCGAATCCAGAAGTCGGTGAGGCGGATTCGCGCGGTCCGCCGGTATTCGTCGAGCAGCAGCGAGGTGATCAGGAATCCGCTGAGCACGAAGAACACGTCGACGCCCAGGAAGCCGCCGCTCACCCCGGGGATGCCGCCGTGGTCGGCGAGCACGAGCGCGACCGCCACGGCGCGGATGCCGTCCAGGGCGGGGATCTGGCCGCGCGCACGCGAGGAGCCGTGGCCCGAAAGCGGGCGGCGATCAGCGGGCGCGACGAAACGACGCGCATTCACTCGGGAAATCTTGCCCGCGCCGACGGACCCGTGGTGGCAGGCGCGGCGGCGTGTCGAGCTATTTCGTCAGCGCGATGTACTTGGTCTCGAGGTACTCCTCCATGCCCTCGAAACCGCCCTCGCGACCGAAGCCGGATTCCTTGACCCCACCGAACGGCGCGGCCGGATCGGAGATCACGCCGCGGTTGATGCCCACCATCCCGGATTCGATGGCCTCGGCCACCCGCAGCGCGCGGTCCAGCGACCGGGTGTAGATGTAGGCCGCCAGACCGTACTCGGTGTCGTTGGCCGCCGCGATGCCCTCGTCCTCGGTGTCGAAACCGGTGATCGGCGCGACGGGACCGAAAACCTCCTCTCTGAGGATGCGGGCGTCGGCGGGCACATCGGTGAGCACGGTGGCCGGGTAGAAGTTGCCGGGGCCGCCGGGGGCGGTGCCGCCGACGGCGACGGTCGCCCCGCGCGACACCGCGTCGGAGACCAGTTGTTCGACAGTGGCGACCTGCTTGGCGTTGATCAGCGGCCCCAGCGTGGCCGCCTCGTCGAGGCCCTTGCCCAGGGTGAACTCGCTCATCCGCTTGACCAGCTTGTCGGTGAACTCCTCACGCACCGCGTTGGCCACGTGGAAGCGGTTGGCCGCGGTGCACGCCTCGCCGCCGTTGCGCATCTTGGCCAGGATCGCGCCGTCGACGGCCGCGTCGACGTCGGCGTCGTCGAACACCACGAACGGCGCGTTGCCGCCGAGTTCCATCGACGTGCGCAGCAGCTTGTCGGCCGATTGTCTGACCAGTGCCTTGCCCACGCCCGTCGATCCGGTGAAGGTCAGTTTGCGCAGGCGGCCGTCGTTGACCAGCGCCTCGGTGACGGGCCCGGGACTCTTGGTCGGCAGCACCGACAGCACGCCCTTGGGCAGCCCGGCCTCGTCCATCAGCTTGGCCAGCAGCAGCATGGTCAGCGGGGTTTCCTGCGCGGGTTTGACGATCATCGTGCAGCCGGCGGCGAAGGCGGGGCCGATCTTGCGGGTGCCCATCGCCAACGGGAAGTTCCACGGGGTGATCGCGTAGCAGGGTCCGACGGGCTGCTTGGTCACCAGCACGCGACCGGTGCCCGCCGGGCTGTGTGTGTAGCGACCCGCCACGCGCACCGCCTCTTCGGCGAACCAGCGGAAGAACTCCGCGCCGTATTTGACCTCACCCATGCTCTCGGGCAGCACCTTGCCCATCTCCAGGGTCATCAGGGTGGCGACGTCCTCGGCGCGTTCGGTGATCTTCTCGAATACCGCGCGCAGGATCTCGCCGCGGTCGCGGGGCGGGGTCCCCGCCCACTCGGCCTGCACCGCACACGCGGCGTCCAGCGCGGCCACCGCGTCGTCGGCGGTGGCGTCGGCCACCGAGGCCAGCACCTGATCGTCGGACGGGTCCAGAACGTCGAACCTGGCGGAGCCGTCGCGCTCCTCGCCTCCGATCCACAGGCCGGTGGGCACTGACGACAGCAACTTGGCGGTATCCATGACTCTTCCTTACACCCTCGACCAAGTGCTCGCACTAGTGTCGTGCCCATGACGGTCGACCCCCAGCAGATTCCCGACATCACCGCGACCACGGCTTGGCAGGCCCTGCAACGGCATCACAGCGAGGTTCGCGATATACACCTGCGCGAGCTGTTCGCCGACGATCCGCAGCGCGGCACCGAGCTGACACTGTCGGTCGGCGACCTCTACATCGACTACAGCAAGCATCGCGTCACCCGCGAGACGCTGTCGCTGCTGGTGGCCCTCGCACGCACCGCGAACCTCGAGCAGCGTCGCGACGCGATGTTCTCCGGGGCGCACATCAACACCTCGGAGGACCGGGCGGTGCTGCACACCGCGCTGCGGCTGCCGCGCGACGCGGAACTCAGCGTCGACGGGCGCAACGTCGTCGCCGACGTCCACGCGGTGCTCGACAAGATGGGTGACTTCACCGACCGGCTGCGCAGCGGCGAGTGGACCGGGGCCACCGGCCAGCGCATCGAAACCGTCGTCAACATCGGGATCGGTGGCTCCGACCTCGGCCCGGCGATGGTCACGCTGGCCCTGCGCCACTACGCCGACGCCGGCATCCAGGCGCGGTTCGTCTCCAACGTCGACCCGGCCGATTTGGTGGCCAAACTCGACGGACTCGACCCGGCCACAACGCTTTTCATCATCGCGTCCAAGACGTTCTCGACGTTGGAGACGTTGACCAACGCGACCGCCGCGCGGCGCTGGCTGACCGACGCCCTCGGCGATGCGGCGGTGTCCAAACACTTCGTCGCGGTGTCGACCAACGAGAAACTCGTCGACGACTTCGGCATCAACACGGCGAACATGTTCGGCTTCTGGGACTGGGTGGGTGGCCGTTATTCGGTCGACAGCGCGATCGGGCTGAGCGTGATGGCCGTGATCGGCCGGGAGCGGTTCGCGGAGTTCCTGTCCGGTTTCCACATCGTCGACGAACACTTCCGCACCGCGCCGCTGGAGGCCAACGCGCCGGTGCTGCTCGGCCTCATCGGGCTGTGGTACAACGAGTTCTTCGGCGCGGAAACCCGTGCGGTATTACCGTATTCGAATGATCTGGCCCGCTTTGCCGCCTACCTCCAGCAGCTGACCATGGAGTCCAACGGAAAGTCGGTGCGGGCCGACGGGTCACCGGTGACCACCAGCACCGGCGAAATCTTCTGGGGCGAGCCGGGAACCAACGGCCAGCACGCGTTCTACCAACTGCTGCACCAGGGCACCCGGCTGGTGCCCGCGGATTTCCTCGGGTTCTCCCAGCCCACCGACGATCTGCCGACCGCCGACGGTGCGGGCAGCATGCACGACCTGTTGATGAGCAACTTCTTCGCCCAGACGCAGGTGCTGGCGTTCGGCAAGACCGCCGAGGAGATCGCCGCCGAGGGCACTCCGCCGAATGTGGTGCCGCACAAGGTGATGCCGGGCAACCGGCCCACCACCTCGATCCTCGCGACCAAGTTGACGCCGTCGGCGCTGGGGCAGTTGATCGCGCTCTACGAACATCAGGTCTTCACCGAAGGGGTCATCTGGGGCATCGACTCCTTCGACCAGTGGGGGGTCGAACTCGGAAAGACCCAGGCCAAGGCGCTGCTACCGGTGATCACCGGTGACGCCTCGCCTGCCCCGCAGCCGGACTCCTCGACGGACGCGCTGGTGCGGCGTTACCGCACCGAGCGCGGCCGCCCGAGCTAGGCGTCAGGGCGCGGGAATCGTGGCGCATCCGACATTCGGGATGCACCCGCTGGCGCCGTCGGGCCCGGCGGACCCTGACGGCCCGAACGGAATCGCGCCACTGGCGCCCTCAGGGCCGGCCTGACCAGCGGGCCCACCCGGAATCGCGCCCGCGGCGCCCTCGGGACCGGCGGTTCCGACGCTCGCGCACGGGGTGCCGTCGGCGTTGACGCACGGCGGTGGGGGCGGCGGATTCGCACCGGCCAGCGGTGCGAAGGCAATGGCTGAGGCGGCCGCCCCGACGAACAGAATCGGCATCTTCTTCATCAGTGTTGGCATCATGGCAATCGGCTACCACGATCACGAAACGGTTAAACATCAAGGGCGGCTAGGCAAACGGCTTGACCAACCGCGGCGGCAGGACCCGCATGAGCTGCGCGAGCGGCGCCCAGGGCCACCACGGCACAGCGGCCCGGCCGCGTTCGCGTTCGATCGCAGCGACCATCGCCCTGACCCCGGTTTCGTTGTCCACCATCAACATCGTGGTCTCCGAGGCGGCCGTCATCTCCGATTCGATGTAGCCGGGCTCCAGGGTCGTCACCGTGATGGGGCCACTGGCGTACTCGGCGCGCAGGGACTCCCCCAGCGACGACACGCCCGCTTTGCTGGCGGCATAGGCGGCCTTCACTCCAGGTACACCCTTATTGCCCAGAACCGACGAGATCAAAACCAGGTTTCCGCCACCGGCTTTCTTGAACATCTCGATCGCGGTCTCGATTTGTACAAGCGCCGCAACGAGATTGGTCTCGATGGTGGCCTTGTTGGCCCACAGCTTGCCTGAACCCAGGCGTGCGCCCTTGCCGACGCCCGCGTTGACGATGATCCGGTCGATGCCGCCCAGTTCGTCGGAGAGCTCGGCGAACACCTTCGGCACCTGCTCGTGGTCGTTGACGTCGAGGGCGGCCACCGCGACCGTGATGCCGGGGTACCGCCCGAGCAGTTCGGCCCGCAGTTCCTCGAGCCGGTCGGCGCGGCGGGCACACAGCGCGAGGTCGCGTCCCTTGGCCGCGAAAGCCCGGGCCATGCCCGCGCCCAGGCCGGAGCTGGCACCGGTGATCAAGATCTTGCGACGAGTCACGCCGCCAGACTATTTCAGCAACCGGGACAGCCGCCGGTCGGCCAGCACCTTGCCGCCGGTCTGGCAGGTCGGGCAGTACTGGAACGACTTGTCGGCGAACGACACCTCGCGCACGGTGTCGCCGCAGACCGGGCACGGCAGACCGGTGCGCGCGTGCACCCGCAGCCCGGAGCGCTTCTCGCCCTTGAGTGTCGCGGCGCCCTGGCCGACCGAGCGACCCACGGCGTCGGTCAGCACCCCGATCATCGCGTCGTGCAACGCCGCGAGTTGCGCCTCCGAGAGCTTGTTCGCGGTGGCGAACGGGCTGAGCCGGGCGACGTGCAGGATCTCGTCGCTGTAGGCGTTGCCGATGCCCGCGATGACCTTCTGGTCGGTGATGACGGTCTTGATCCGCCCGGTATTGCCCGCCAGCGCCGCGGCCAGGCCGTCGGGGTCCAGCGACAGCGCGTCAGGCCCCAGCGCCGCGATGCCGGGCACCGTGGTCGGTTCGCCGACCAGCCATACCGCCAGGCGCTTCTGGGTGCCCGCCTCGGTGAGGTCGAAGCCCGGCGCATCACCTGGTACACCCAGGTGCACCCGCAGCGCGATCGGGCCCTTACCCGGTCTCAGCGGCGCGGCGGCCAGCTTGTCCGACCAGCGCAGCCAGCCGGCCCGCGACAGGTGCGCGATGAGATGCAGGTCGCCGACCTGCAGGCCCAGATACTTGCCCCACCGGCCCGCATCGGTGACGGTCTGACCGTGCAACACGTTGATGGCCGGGTCGAAGGTCTTGAGCACCGAGAACGCCGACACGTCGATGCGTCCGACGGTCAGCCCCACCGCATGGCGGCGCAGGTGGTCGGCGAGCGCTTCGATCTCGGGCAGTTCGGGCATGGGTCCAGTGTGCCGGTGGTCAGTCCCGCACGCTGCGCCCCACGATCAGCGAGAGCAGCCAGCTCACAATCGAGAGCACGATGGCCGCCCAGATGGCCGTCCACCAGAAGTCGTCGATGTAGAGGCCCCAGCGGGTGGTGTGCTCGGTGATCCACGACGTGATCCACAGCATCAGCGCGTTGATCACGATGTGGAACAGCCCCAACGTGAGGATGTAGAGCGGGATCGAGATGATCTGGACGATCGGCTTGACGAACGCGTTGACCACCCCGAAGATCACCGCCACCACGAAGACGATGCCGACTTCCTGCAGCCGCGAATTCGCGCCCACGAACGTGATTCCGGGTACGACGAGGGTGACCACCCACAGCGCGAGGCCGGTCAGTGCGGCGCGGAGCAGGAACGATCCCATGGCGCTGATCTTGCCACGCGGCGGGCGACTTAGGGCCGCAGCAGATAGGTGTCCATGATCCAGCCGTGCTCGGCGCGGGCCCGCGCGCGCAGGTCGGCGATGGCCTCGCCGACCTCGCCGACGGTGCCCGACACCAGCAGTTCGTCCGGGGTTCCGAGGTAGGCGCCCCACCAGATCCGGGTCTGCGGTGGGCAGGTCAGAAACGAGCAGTCCCCGTCGAGCATCACCACCGCGCTGCCGGACAGTGCGCCCTCGCGCAGCTGCCGCCCGGTGGTGATGAGCACGGGTTCGCCGATGTCGTTGAGCGGGATGCGATGTCGGGCGGTGAGCACCTGGATCGCGGTGATGCCGGGGATCACGTCGTAGTCGATGTCGACGTGGGTCGCGACGGTTTCCAGGATCCGCAGTGTGCTGTCGTAGAGCGACGGGTCACCCCACGCCAGAAACGCGCCGACGCCACCGGGCGCCAGCTCGGTCTCGATCGCCTCGGCCCACAGCCGGGCGCGTTGCGCGTGCCAGTCCGAGACGGCCCGCCGGTAGGCCGGACTGTCGGACGGCGTTCTGTCCCGTGGCGGATCGGGCAGTTCGACGAACCGGTAGCCCGGCCGTTGGATGTAGCGCTCACAGATCAGCCGGCGCAGCGCCACCAGATCGCTCTTCTGCTCGCCCTTGTCCATCGCGAAGAAGACCTGTGTGTCGTTGAGCGCGGCGACCGCCTGCGCCGTCACGTAGTCCGGGTCGCCTGCGCCGACGCCGATGACATGTATCCGCCGAGTCACGCTCGCGAGTATGCGGCAGCGCCCACCCCGGCCCACACTGGTGCTACCGCAAGTACCTCATACCGCAGGTATTGACAACTTCGGTCGCGGCTCCTTACGGTTGTCTCACCCAGGAGGAGGTCAACGATGACCGCGCCCACGCGTGCACAGTTCGCCGAGCGCCTGCTGAGCGGCTCAGTCAAGAAGTCCTATGCGCCGATCGTCGACATCGACTGGGACGCGCCGCTGGATCCCGACAAGTTCTTCCTGCCACCGAAGACCGTGTCGCTCTACGGCACGCCGCTGTGGGACGCGATGACGCGCGAGCAGCAGATCGAGTTGTCCCGGCAGGAACTGGTCAACACGCTCTCAGCGGGCATCTGGTTCGAGAACATTCTCAACCAGGCGCTGCTGCGCAAGATGATGCATCGGGATCCGACCGCCAGCACCACGCACTACGCGCTCACGGAGTTGGGCGACGAGACGCGGCACATGGTGATGTTCGGCAAGGCGATCGAGCGGGTCGGTGCGAAACCGGTGCGGCCCAGGTATTACCAGCGCGTCATCATCAACATGCTTCCCTTCGCCTTCCAGGGACCGGCGCTGTGGGTGGCCGCCCTGATCGGTGAGGAGATCTTCGACTCGTTGCAGCGCCAGATGATGGACGACGACGAACTACAGCCGATGGTCCAGCGCCTGATGCGCATTCACGTCGCCGAGGAAGCCCGCCACATCCAGTTCGCCCGCGACGGGCTGCGCAGGCGCACTCCGCACATGCGCCGCCTGCCGAAGTTCCTGGTGGCCAACGTCAACGGGCTCGGCGGGTATTTCTTCCGCTTCCTGTTCACCAACAAGGTCCAGTACAGCCGGGTGGGTCTGGACGGCCGCGCGGCGCGGCGGGTCGCCCGCAACAGCGCGCACCGCCGCGAAACCCAGATCCTCGGCTTCGCGCCGCTGGCGGCGTTTCTCGAAGAGGTGGGGCTGATGGGCCCGATCGCCCGGCGGATGTGGCGTCGCAGCGGGTTCCTGCCGCAATGACCTCGGTGTACGACGGACCCGCGCAGATGCGTGTCGACGATCGCGACCACACCGTGCGGGTCCGGCTGACCGGCCACTTCGACCCTATCGACGGCCGATACCACTGGCGCGGAATGGTTTTCGACTGGACACCGCAGGGTCCCGTCCGGTTTCCCCAGCAGGTCGACGTGCGCATCGGAGAGCGCAGCGCCTCGGCTCAGCTCGTCGAGGTCACGCCGTGGGGCACCCACAGCGTGGCCGGTGTGGGCGCGCCCCCCTATCCGGGGTGACGTCTCACTCGGGGCTGCGGTGGGTCACCGCGCGGTAGCCGTGCGCACCCGCGCGATCGACGGCCGCGCGCACCAGTCCGAACACCAGCCCCTGCAGCGCGGCGGCGGTGATCGCCTCGCGGGCGGACCGGTCGAGGTCCTTCGGGTCGGGCGGTTCGCGATCCGACGGGTTCACCCGCTGCCAGACCTCGGTGAAGACCTTGCTCGCCAACAGTCCGCCTCCGACGCTGATCGCGATCTGAAGGGGCATGTACATGGCTTTGGAAACCGCGCTCATGCCGATCAACGTTCCCGCCTCGGCGGTTCCTAAACGCTTTTTGAACCCTAGGATGGCGGCGTGCGATTCACCTATGCCGAAGCGATGACGGATCCGAAGTACTACATCCCGCTCGCGCAGGCGGCCGAAGCGGCCGGATTCCATGCCATGACGATCGCGGACAGCCTCGCCTATCCGTACGAATCGGACTCGACCTACCCCTACACCGAGGACGGTGGCCGCGAGTTCCTCGACGGCAAGGAGATCATCGAGGCGTTCGTGTTGGCCAGCGCGCTGTGCGCGGTGACGACGACGCTGAAGTTCAACATGTTCGTGCTCAAGCTGCCGATCCGCCCGCCGGCGCTGGTCGCCAAGCAGGCCGGTTCGCTGGCCGCGATGTTCGACAACCGGTTGGGTATGGGCGTCGGTTCCAGTCCCTGGCGCGAGGACTACGACCTGATGGGTGTGCCGTTCGCGCGTCGCGGCAAGCGCATGGACGAGTGCATCGAGATCATCAAGGGCCTCACCACCGGCGAGTACTTCGAATTCCACGGCGAGTTCTACGACATCCCCAAGACGAAGATGTCACCGGCGCCCAGCAAGCCGGTGCCGATCCTGGTCGGGGGGCACGCCGAGGCCGCCCTGCGCCGGGCCGCCCGAAACGACGGCTGGATGCACGGCGGTGGCGATCTCGGCGATCCGGCGGCCTTGGATTGGTACATCCAGCGGCTCAAGCAGATTCGTGATGAAGAGGGTCGCAGCGGGCCGTTCGAGATTCATGCCATGTCGCTGGACGCCTACAAGCCCGACGGCATCAAGCGGCTCGAAGACCGCGGCGTCACCGACATCATGGTCGGCTTTCGGATGCCCTACGTCGTCGGACCAGACACCGAGCCCCTCGAGAACAAGATCCGCAGCATCGAGAAGTATGCCGAAAAGGTGATCTCCAAGGTCTGACACGGGTGCTGGACTATTCCCACCGCACCTCGTCCGGACTCTTGTCTTCCCGCAGTCCGCGCCAACTCGGTTGGCGCAGACGGTCATCCGAGGTGCGTTCGCTGTAGCGCACTTCGCCGACGAGTTCGGGACGCACGAAAGTGACGCCCTTGGCGTCCTGGCGGGGCAGCGCGTCATTGAACGGGCTTTCATCAGTCTGCAGCGGGGTGAGGATCTTCTTGAGTTCGGCGAGGGCCTTGTCGGTGAAACCCGTGCCCACGCGACCGACGAACTGCAGTCCCCCGTCGGCCGGAATCCCGAGCATCAGCGAACCGATCCCGCTCGAGCGTCCGCCCTCGCCCCGGCGCCAACCGCCGATCACGACTTCCTGGGTGTTCCAGATCTTGTCCTTGATCCACGACGCCGACCGTCGGCCCGGCTGATAGGTGGAGTCGCGCTTCTTGGCGACCACCCCCTCCCATCGGTGTTCGCGGGCATGCTCGAGCGCCTCGGGCCCGTCACCGGGCAGCAGGTCGGGCACGATCAGGCCGCCGCCCTCGGCCAGGGTCTCGAGAAGTTTCCGCCGGTCGGTGTACTTCGCCCGCAGCAGCGATCGGCCGTCGAGGTGCAGGATGTCGAACGCCCAGAACTCGACTCGGGTGGAACGGGCCCGGTTCTGCATCTCGGAGAAGCTCGGCACGCCGGAGCGGTCGAGCGCCACCGCCTCGCCGTCGAGGATCACGTGGTGGTCGGCCAGATCTGCGGCCAGCGCCTCGAATTGGGGATACTCGCCGGTGACGTCGCGCCCGCGCCTGGAGCGCACGCTGAGCCTGCCGCGGTCGGCCTCCACGATGACGCGGTACCCGTCCCACTTCGCTTCGAACGCCCACTGGGCCGCCTTGAGTTTGGCCACCGACCCCTCGGTGGCCAACATCGGCGCGAGATCGCCCACCTGCGGCCGCTTTTGGTCCTTCATGCGATGGGCCAGCCAGTTCTTGCCGTCGGTCTGGATCAGCGCGTAGCGACCGTCGATCTTCTTGCCGTGCAGGGTGACGATGACCTCGCCGCCCTTCTCCGGTCCGTCCGGTGGATGGTCGTTGAACTTCTCGGTCTCGTATGTGCCGGTGTCCCAGATGACCATCTTCCCGGCCCCGTATTCGCCCTTCGGGATGGTGCCGTGAAACGTCAGGTACTCCAGCGGATGGTCCTCGGTGTGCACGGCGAGGTGGTTGACAGCAGGGGTGTCGGGCAGGTTCTTGGGCACCGCCCAACTGACCAGCACGCCGTCGCGTTCCAGCCGCAGGTCGTAGTGCAGTCGGCGGGCGTGGTGCTCCTGGATGACGAACAGGTTGTTGTCGCCGGTCTTGGGCGCCTTCTTCGGCACCGGTTCCGGCGTTTTCGCCGCATCGCGCATGCTGCGGTATTTCGTCAGCCGGTCCACCGACGGCAGCGGTTCGTCGAGGGCTTCGAGCAGGTCGCCCGTCGAGTCCAGGCGCTCCAGGACCTCGTCGAACCCGAGATGGCGCAGCTTCGGGTCGTGGATCTCGTCCCAGGTGCGCGGTGCGGCGACCATCGGATGTTCGCGTCCGCGAAGCGAATACGGCGCGATCGTGGTCTTGGCGGCGTTGTTCTGGCTCCAGTCCAGGAAGACCTTGCCGGTGCGCAGGCTGCGGGTCATGGTCGACGTGACAAGCTTGGGCATCGCTTTTTCCAGTTGCTGGGCAACACGTTTGGCCAGCACCACCGCGCCGCGTGAGCTGATCGGCTCGTCGAGCGGGGCGTAGAGGTGCAGACCTTTGCTGCCGCTGGTGAGCGGAAATGTCGTCAACCCGATATCGTCCATCAGTTCGCGCACCGCCGACGCCACCTCACACAGTTGCTTCATCTTGACGCCCTCGCCGGGGTCGAGGTCGAACACCAACCGGGTGGCCGGCCCCGGTTCCTCGGAGCCCGCGACAAACTGCCACTGCGGGACGTGCACCTCGAGCGCGGCCTGCTGGGCGATCCAGGCCAGGCCTTCGACGGTGTCGATGATCGGATAGGTCGTCGTTCCGGACCTGTGCACGATGGTGCCGCGGTCCAGCCAGTCCGGCGCCGAGGACGCGAGTTGCTTTTCGAAGAACGACGACTCATGCACGCCGTTGGGCCAGCGCTTGCGGGTGACGGGCCGGCCCGCGATGTGGGGCAGCATCGCCTCGGCCACGTTGATGTAGTAGTCGAACACCTCGGCCTTGGTGGTGCCCGTCGCCGGGTAGAGCACCTTGTCCGGATTGGTCAGCCTCACCCGACCGTACTGATCCACCACCTCACGGTATTACCCGCTGTAGCGTTGAACCATGAGCAGAATGCTGACGGCGTGCCTGCTGGCGGCGGCCGCGCTCGTGGTCGCGGCTCCGCACGCAGCGGCCGACCCCGAGGATCTCGTCCCGTACTGCTCCGGTGATCAGACGCCGATCGACAACAACTGCCGACCGATGGCCCATCAGGAGTTCACCCACGGTTCGGGCCTGGATCCCGACCTGCCGAGCGGTCTGGACCCGGCCAACCCCGCGGTGCTCGGCGGCGGATAGCCACGAAAGGATCTCCGATGAACTCGCCACGGGCCCTGGTGATCGGCGAGGCGTTGATCGACATCGTCGAACGCGACGGCCGGATCTCCGGTGAGCACGTCGGCGGCAGTCCGCTCAACGTCGCGGTCGGTCTCGCCCGGCTCGGCAGGCAGGTGGACTTCCTCACCCACATCGGCACTGACGCCCGCGGACGACGCATCGTCGAGCATGTCGAAAGCTCAGGGGTGCAACTGGTTCCGGGGAGCACCACCGCAAAGAGAACGCCGACCGCGGTCGCCACCATCGGTGCGGACGGGTCGGCCGATTACGTGTTCGACATCGACTGGCAGCTGACCGGCACCCCCGAGGTGGGACCGCCGCTGGTCACCCACACCGGGTCGATCGCGACGGTGCTCGAACCGGGTTGCCGGGCCACCGCCGCGCTGCTGGACACCTATCATCCGTCGGCGACGGTCTCCTTCGACCCGAACGTGCGTCCGGCGCTCATCGAGGACGACGCCGCCGCGCGCGGGCGCATCGACCGGCTCATCCAACGCAGCGATGTGGTGAAGGTCAGCGACGAGGACATGCGCTGGATCGATCCGGATCGCTCCCCCGAACAGGTCGCGACCACCTGGCTGGGGCTGGGCCCGTCGATCGTCGCGGTGACGATGGGCGGCCGCGGGGCGTTCGCGTTGTGCGCGAACGGAACGGCGCGGATGCCCGCCTATGACGTGGAAGTCGTGGACACCGTCGGTGCGGGGGATGCGTTCATGACCGGTCTGATCGACGCGTTGTGGTCGCTGGATCTGCTCGGCGCCCAGCGTCGTCGCGCGTTGGCCGACATCAGCACCGAGGCGTTGACCGACGTGCTGCGCACCGCCGCGCTGTCCTCGGCGCTGACCGTCGCTCGCGCCGGGGCTGACCTGCCCGATCGCGCCACCCGCGACGCTGCTGCGGCCGCGTGGGACCCATTGTCCCCTCAGCACCGCTAGCCTGGCGTAATGCGATCCATTTGGAAGGGTTCGATCGCCTTCGGCCTGGTGAATGTGCCGGTCAAGGTCTACAGCGCGACCGAGGACCACGACGTGAAGTTCCACCAGGTGCATGCCAAAGACAATGGGCGCATCCGGTACAAACGGGTCTGCGAGGTGTGCGGCGAAGTCGTCGAATACCGTGACATCGCCAGGGCCTACGAGTCCGATGACGGGCAGACGGTGATCATCACCGACGAGGACATCGCGACGCTGCCCGAAGAGCGCAGCCGCGAGATCGAGGTGCTCGAGTTCGTGCCCGCCAGTGACATCGACCCGATGATGTACGACCGCAGCTACTTCCTCGAGCCCGAGGGCAAGTCGTCGAAATCATATGTGCTGCTGGCCAAGACGCTGATGGAGACCGACCGGGTCGC
Organism: Mycolicibacterium sp. XJ1819; assembly: GCF_053483675.1. Taxonomy (NCBI): domain Bacteria; kingdom Bacillati; phylum Actinomycetota; class Actinomycetes; order Mycobacteriales; family Mycobacteriaceae; genus Mycobacterium; species Mycolicibacterium sp. XJ1819. The sequence goes on from NZ_JBEFST010000015.1 coordinate 154,367, forward strand.
GATCGTGCACTTCGCGCTGCGCAACAAGACCCGGCTTGCCGCACTGCGCGTGCAGGACTTCTCCAAGCGCGATGTGATGGTGATTCAGACGCTGTTGTGGCCCGACGAGATTCGTGATCCCGACTTTCCCGTGCTGGACAAGGAAGTCGACATCAAGCCCGCCGAACTGAAGATGGCCAGCCAGGTCGTCGAGTCGATGACCGACGACTTCAAACCCGACCGCTACCACGACGACTACCAGGACCAGCTCAAGGAACTGGTGGCGGCGAAACTCGAAGGCGGCGAAGCCTTTACCACCGAGGATCAGGAGCCGACCGAGCTCGACGAGAGCGAGGACGTCTCCGATCTGCTGGCCAAGCTGGAGGCCAGCGTGAAGGCGCGCCGCGGCGGCGGTGACAAAGAATCCGACAAGAAGGCGCCCGCGAAGAAGGCCCCGGCCAAGAAGGCCGCGAAGAAGTCGGGGGCATCCAAGTCTGCGAAGAAGACCCCCGCGAAGAAGTCGGCGAAGAAGACCGCCGCCAAGAAGTGACGGA
>NZ_JBEFST010000016.1:0-152714 GCF_053483675.1 Mycolicibacterium sp. XJ1819
GCTTCCAGTCGCTGCCGGATGCCGGCCAGTCGCTGCCGCAGTTCGGCCTCGTCGATGACGCCGCGGGCGATCAGCGAATGCGCGAGGGCGACGAGTTGGTTCTCCGGATACGGCAGGTGCGAATACACCGTCGACGACAGCAGGTCCTCTTCGTCACGCCGTTCCTTGAAGGACGGGACGTTCTCGGCGCACGCGGCCCGGTCGAGCGCATCGCAGATGCCGTCGAGACTGGTCTTCCACGGCGGCACGGGATTCTCGACGCCGTACTTGGCGGCCATCACCGGCCACACCTGGTTTCGGTCGACGATCTCGGAAAGCGAGCCGATCTCGACGGCGTCGATCGAGGAATCATCTTGAGTCGCCACAGGTTTCGCTCCTACAGGTCAATCAGCGACAGGGTGGATCGCAGGGCGAGTGGCGGTGACCACGTTGGCGGTCACGCCCGGCTTGGGCAGCGCCACCCCGATCAGGCAGTCGCGGGTGAGGATCTCGGCCAGTTGGTCTTCGGTCCAGTCCTCGGTGCCCTCCGGGCGCATCGGCATCACCATGAAGCGGTGCTTCTGGTTCGAATCCTGCACGCGCACCGCGATGTCGTCGGGCAGGTAGAGCCCGAACTCGGCGAGCACCTGGCGCGGCCATCGCACCATCCGCCTGCGATAGTTCGGCGTGCGGTACCACTCCGGTGAATTGCCGAGAATCGGGCGCGGATAGCACGAGCACAGCGCGCACACGATCACGTTGTGCAGGGTGGGGGTGTCAGCGAGGATCTCGAACGCGGTGAAGTCGCTGGGTGTGCCGAACCCCGTCGGTTCCATCCAGTCGACACCGACCTCCTTGCTGGCCGTCATCGGTTCGGCCAGTGCGAGTTTCTCGAACTCGGGATCCAGCCACGCCTTGGCGACCAGGTGCGCGGCCGGCGTCGGGCCGATCTGCTCGGCGAACTCGGTGAAGCGCCGGTGTTCCTCGGCGGTGAAGATGCCCTTCTCGATACACAGTTCACGCAGCGCGATCTCGAGCACCTCGAAATCGGTGATCTCGTCCACCATCGGTGCCACCGTGCGGTCGTGATCGTGACCGTGATCCGTCATGTCACTTCCTATCTCGCGGCCGCTTCGAGCCAATGTTCGGGGATCTCGGTCTCTACGATGTCCTCGGCGGTGCCCGTGTAGCCGTCCCACAGCGTCGCCAGGTTGAACCGCACGACGTAGAACCACTCCGGTTTGGCATCGGTGCGGTCCCAGGTCTCGTCCTCGGCCGCGGGGCTTTCGTAGGCCACCGTGGCGATCTCGCCCCTCGCGCCGCGCACATACTCGGGGGTGCGGGTGTAGAAGATCACTGGAAGCTCACGCACCACCACCGCGTCGCCCACCTTGAACTTGGCCTTGCCCGCCTGGCCGGAATACACCTGCGGGTCACCCTTGCCCACCGCGTGCAGGTGGTGGGCGTTGCGCTTGACCTGCGAGCCGTCCCCCTCGGATTTCGGCATGGCCGCCGGCTTTCTGCCGTCGAGGCCGTCGGCGTAGCGCGCCTTGACCTCGAGCATCCGCTCACTCAACTCGGTCAGGCCGATGTGGTGTTTTTCCACCAGGACCCGGGCCACCGCCAACAACCAGCGGCCGTAGTAAGGCAGGCCCAGATACTGGGCCCGGCCCACGTCGACGTTGCCGATGCGGCGACGTTCCTCGGACAGCCAGATCCCGCGCCACGCCAGCACTTCGCAGATCACATATGTCATGTGCTCCCACAGCTCGTACTGCTTGTTCTCGTACTTCATCGGCGCGTCGGGCTCACCGCCGACGTCGTGGACGGGTTTGAGATAGGCGGTGATCCGCTCATGGTCGAGCAGATCGGGTGTCGGGGCATCGGGCAGTTCGGGGAATGCCGACTTCAACCGGGCGACGAGCGCAAGCTGATCCGCGCGTTGGGCCGCCGTGCTCATGAGAGCTCCTTTCCGGTGCGGTCGTCCGCACGCCGGGCAAGCCTCACCGAATCCGGATCACCGGGTCCACCGCGACTTATCCGCCGACTTTATCTCGGGTTGCGGGCTCACACAGGGGAAAATCGCGAACAGCTGACAACGTCACTGCGGCATGGCTTTCGGCGGAGGCGGCCGAGTCGGCCCAGGCCAGGGCGCGACGAGATTGCCCGAGGTCACACCGATTCGACGCGTGTGCTCTACCGTTCGGTGACATCGAGAACGTGAGAATGAGGACATGACCACCGGCAGCCGGATCGGCGGCGGCGCGCTACGGCCGACCACACCGGACTTCGGCGCGGTGGCCCGAAGCCTGCTCGGGGTGCTGGGGATGTCGGCGCTCGCGCTCACCGCGGGCTACCCCGGCGCGGCGGTGTGGACGGCCGCCGCGGGCGCCATCGCGGGCGGCATCGCGATGCAGGACAGCCCGGGTGGGCGGGTCCCCCTGGTGATCGTGGTCTCCGCCCAGATGGGCGTCGCGGTGCTGCTGGGTGCGCTGACCTCGGCGCTCACCGTGTTGTTCATCGCGGTGGTGGCGCTGTGGTGCTTCGCGGCCGGTATGCAGTGGGCACTGGGCCGCAACGCCGGACTGGTGGCCACCGCCGCCGGTGCGCTGCTGGTGATCGCGCCGCCGAACCCGTCCTCCTTCGAGGCGGTGTTGGTACCGACAGTGCTGACCATCGCGGCGGGATGCGTACAGGCCGCGCTGATCGCGGTATGGCCCCCGCACCGGTGGCGGATGCAGCGCGATGCGCTGTCGCGGGCCTACCGCTCCCTGGCCGCCGATGCCCGCCGGGTCGCGACGAACCGGGACGCGTCGGTCAACGTGGCGCCGCTGACCTGGCTGCGCGACGTGTTCGTCGACAGCCAGGCCACCCGGCGACCCAAGGCCTACCACGGCGGCTACCGATTGCCCGAGCGCACCATGGCGGCGTTGCGTGAACTGCAACGCGCCCAGGACGGCGACGGTGACGGCGTTTCGCAACTGCTCGACGACGCCGCCGCCGCCCTCGACGCGATCGCCTTCCACAGTCACACGGCCAGGCGTGAGGCCGAACACGCCCTGGTCCGGATGGACACCGTGATGCGCGGCCTGACCGGGACGGAAGCAGCGGCAGCGCAACGCTTCTCGCAGCAACTGCATCAGGCCGCGGAGTTCCGGTTCCCGGACCTTCGGCGGCCCGACCTGATCAGCCCGCTGCGTGCCGCCGCGGTGGTGGTCGCCGGCCACCTTTCGTGGCGATCACCGATCCTGCGCCACGCCGTGCGACTGTCAGCGGCCACCGCGCTGGCCATCGCCGCGGACCGGTTCGCCCCCATCAACCACGGATACTGGATCGCGCTGACCGTCCTGATGGTGCTGCGGCCCGAGTCCGCACACACCTACACCCGCTGCTTCGGCCGGGTCGGCGGCATCGCCGCCGGCGTCGTTGTCGCATCGTTGATCACACTGCTGTGGCTGCCGACCGGTTCGGCCGCGGCGGTGACGGGCGTGCTGTTCCTCGGGCTGATGTACGCGGTGAACCGGTTCGGCCACATCGCCTCCGCCGCGGCGTTGTCGGCCGCGGCGGTGTTCCTGCTCAACATCGACGCACTGGCCGCGAGTGCCACCATGGAGGACCGCCTGTTCTCGATTGCGATCGGCGGCGGCTTCGCAGTGGTCGCGCACGTGGCGTTCCCCGACCATGCGTTGACCCGACTGCGGCACCGGGCCGGTGAGTTGCTCAAGGCCGAAGTCGAATACGCCGCCACCGTCATCAAGGCGTTCATGCACGAGATCGACCACCCCACCGAGGCGGTGGAGGCGGCCTGGCAGCGGGCGTACCGGGCCCGCGCGGCGTTCGAAGCCGCATCCGGGGCCACCCGGTTGGACTCGCGCGAACTGCGCCGGTGGCTGCGGTCGTTGCGGGCCGCGCTGAACGCGGTCACCGGCGCGTGCACATCACTGGAGAACAGCATGCAGGCACAGATCGCGCTGACACCCGAGTTCGTCGCCGCCGTCGACGATTACGTCGACGCCCTGCGCGGCGCCCCGCCGAACCCCGCGACGGCATGGTCGGTGGATGCCGCGGCGCTGACGTCGGCGACCCAACAGGTGCGGGAGAAGGCGGCGACGCTGACCGAGGAGAACCGCGCGGCCCGGGTGCTCGTGGCCGAGATCGCGACCATCACCCGCAGCCTGATCGGCATCGACGCTAGTCGCGAGCCCACTTCGGCGCAATGAACACGCCCTCGGCCTCCACGGTGACGCCGTCTTCGTCGGCGAGGTGTCCCACCGCGTACGCCTTCACACCGTCGACCTCGGTGATCCGCGCCTCGGCGTGCAGTCGGCCCAGGCGTGTGGTGCGCAGATAGCGCAGCGTGATGGTGCCGGTGAACCGGGGACTCGTCGCGTTGGCCGCCACCTCCCCCAGTACGTGGTCGAGCACCAGCGCGGCGACGCCGCCGTGCACATGACCCGGTGGACCCTCGTAGGCCGCGCCCAGGTGGAAATCGGTGTACACCCGGCCGTCGTCGTCGCGCTCGATGTGCACCGGCGGTGCGATCGGGTTACGGATTCCGATCACCGGATTGCCCCAGGGCATCCGGTCGCCGCCGGTGGTGTAGCGCACGCCGAACGGACCGTCGATCTGATGTGTGCGCAGCCGGGCCGTCGCGGCGTCGATCTGTGCCTTGACGGCGGCCACCGTGTCGGCGTCGACCTCGGTGCGGATCGTCGCGTCGACGAGCTCACGGACCGACTCGGCGAGCGGCTGGTAGACGGCGCGCAGGGCGTCCACCTCCGCCGACGAGACGTCGCCGATGTGCTTGAACTCCACCACGCGAGCACTAGAACACGTTCTAGCGGCGGTTGTCGAGTCGCCGCCGGACGTAGACTCGGCGGCTGTGGCGATCAGCGATGAGGACCTCTCGCGACTGCGGCGCTGCGTAGAACTGGCCCGCGAGGCACTCGATGACGGCGACGAACCGTTCGGTTCGGTCCTCGTCGACGACTCGGGGCGGACGGTATTCGAGGACCGCAACCGTGTGAAGGACGGCGACCACACCCGCCACCCCGAGTTCGCGATCGCGCGCTGGGCCGTGCACCACCTCGACCCGGCGGCGCGGAGCAGAGCCACCGTCTACACCTCGGGTGAGCACTGCCCGATGTGCGCGGCCGCCCACGCCTGGGTCGGGCTCGGCCGCATCGTCTACGCCGCCTCCTCCGAGCAACTGAGCCGGTGGCTGTCGCAGTGGGGTGCACCGGCATCGCCGGTCGCGCCGCTGCCGATCAACACGGTCGCGCCCGGCGTGGTCACCGACGGCCCGGTCGAGGAGTTCCGCGAGGTGATGAAGGGCCTCTACGAAGCGAAGTACCGGCCATGACCGAGCCCGGCTGGGTCGAACACGTGATCTGGTGGCAGGTCTACCCGCTGGGCTTCGTCGGCGCATTCCCGTCCGACGTGCCGCCGGGCGCCGACGAACACCGCCTGCGCCGGATCGTGGACTATTTGGACTACGCCATCGAACTCGGCGCCTCCGGGCTGGCGCTCGGACCGATCTTCGCGTCGCGCACTCACGGCTACGACACCACCGACCACTACCGCATCGACCCACGGCTCGGCGACGACGGCGACTTCGACATCCTGATCGCCGAAGCGCGCCGTCGTGGTCTTCGGGTGCTGCTCGACGGTGTCTTCAACCACGTGGCCGCCACCTTCGAGAACACCTCGTGGTTCCGCAAGCGCGGCAGCGGGTTCGACACCTTCGAGGGACACGCGGAGCTGATCGCGCTCGATCACGACAATCCAGAGGTCGTCGACTACGCGGTCGACGTGCTGGCGCACTGGCTGCGCCGGGGCGCCGACGGGTGGCGCCTGGACGCCGCGTATGCGATCCCGGACCGGTTCTGGGCGAAAGTGCTTCCCCGGGTGCGCGCGGAGTTCCCCGACGCGTGGTTCGTCGGGGAGGTCATCCACGGCGATTACGCGGCGCACGTGCGGTCGGCCGGCTTCGATTCGGTGACGCAATACGAACTGTGGAAGGCGGTCTGGAGCAGCCTCAACGACGGCAACTTCCACGAACTGGACTGGGCGCTGCTGCGACACAATGAATTTCTCGACGTGTTCGTCCCGATGACGTTCGTCGGTAACCACGACGTCACCCGCATCGCCAGCCGGCTCGACGACGCCCGCCATCTCGAGCACGCGTTGGTGCTGCTGTTGACCACCGGGGGCACCCCGAGCATCTACGCCGGCGACGAGTGGGCATACCGTGGAGTCAAGGAAGACCGGCGCGGCGGAGACGACGCCGTGCGTCCCGAATTCCCGGCTCCCCCGATTCCGGTCGACGACCACGCCCAAGACACTTTCCGGCTGCACCAGTACCTGATCGGGCTGCGTCGCAGGCACGCCTGGCTGCACACCGCGCGCACCTCGGCGCTGCACCTGGCCAACAGGCGCTACGTCTACCAGACCCGCAGCGGCACCGAAGCGCTGGTGGTCGCGCTCAACATCGACGACACGCCGATGTCGGTGAATTTGCCCGAACACGGATATCCCGAGGGTCGCATCATCGCGGGGTCCGGCGCCCCGCCGCAGAGCGTCGTCACCGGCAGCGAGGTCGCACCGCACGGCTGGCTGGTCATCGCTGTCGGCGGTTGACAACGATTTGTCGACTGCCACGACCCCAGCAATGCGCACCGACTAGTCTGTGGAATCCAAATGACCATAACCGAGCCAGCGAACGCGCATCCGGTCGAACCCGTCGCAAAACGACGACGCAGACATCGCAGAGTGCTTTCGCGGATCAGCATCCAATCCAAGCTCCTGCTGATGTTGTTGGTCACCAGCATCGTCTCGGCCACCGTGGTGGGCGCCATCGGTTACCAGTCGGGGCGCTCCTCGCTGCGGGAGGCGGTGTTCGAGGGGCTCACCGAGATCCGGTCGGCGCAAGCACGCCAACTCGAGGCGCAGTTCGCCGACCTGACGAATTCGCTGCTCATCTACACCCGAGGCGAAACCGCCGCCAACGCGATCTCAGCCTTCGTCCCGGCCTTCGACGAACTCAACGACGCCACCATCACCCCGCGGCAGTGGCAGTCGATCGTCGACTACTACCACAAACAATACGGAGATCACGACCAAGACCAGATCGGTAACCGCGTCGATGTCGACGCGTTGCTGCCGACGTCGAACGCGCAGAAGTATCTGCAGGCCCACTACACGGCGCCCTTCGACGACTGGGACAAGGCGATCAAGTTCGACGACGCGCGCGACGGCAGCGCCTGGTCTGCCGCCAACGCGCGCTTCAACGACTTCTTCCGGGAGATCGTGCTGCGGTTCGCGTTCGAGGACGCGCTGCTGCTCGACACCCGCGGCAACGTGGTCTACAGCGCCTACAAGGGCGCCGATCTGGGCACCAATATCTTCACCGGTCCTTACCGCGAGGGCGATCTACGCGAGGCGTACCGAAAGGCGCTGGCCTCCAACGCCGTCGACTACGTAGGTGTCACCGACTTCGCTGCCTACCTGCCTGCTGAGGAACCGACCGCGTGGATGGTGTCACCGGTCGGGCCGAGGAACCGGGTCGAAGGTGTCCTGGCCGTGCAGTTCCCGATCGACAAGATCAACCGGTTGATGACGGTGAACAAACAGTGGGAGGCCGCGGGATTGGGCCGCACGGGCGAGACATTTCTGGTCGGTCCCGACGACCTGATGCGGTCGGACTCGCGGTTGTTCCTGGAGAACCGCGAACAGTTCAAGCGCGACGTCGTCGAGGCCGGAACGCCGCCGGCCGTGGCCGACGAATCGATCCGCAAGAATGGCACGACGCTGATCCAACCCGTGGCATCGGCTGCCAACCGGCTGGCGCAGCGAGGCCAGACCGGCACCCTGATCGAAGAGGATTACCTCGGGCAGGAGGCATTGCAGGCCTATTCGCCGGTGGACCTGCCGGGGCTGAACTGGTCGATCACCGCCAAGCTCGACACATCGGAGGCGTTCGCACCGGTGTCGGAGTTCACCCGAACGCTGGTGTTGTCGACCGCGGTCATCATTTTCGTGGTGTGCATCGCCGCGATGCTGCTGGCCCGGCTGTTCGTCCGCCCGATCCGCCGACTCGAGGCCGGTGCCGAGCAGATCAGCGCCGGCGACTACCACGTCACGCTCCCGGTCCAGTCCCGCGACGAGTTCGGTGACCTGACAGTGGCATTCAACGCGATGAGCCGCAACCTCGCGATCAAGGAGGAGTTGCTCGCCGAGCAGCGCAAGGAGAACGATCAGCTGTTGCTGTCGCTGATGCCGGAACCGGTGGTGCAGCGCTACCGGGAGGGCGAGGAGACGATCGCGCAGGAGAATCAGAACGTCACCGTGATCTTCGCCGACATCAAGGGTCTCAACGAGTTGAGCCAGAAGCTGAGCTCGGAGGAACTACTGACGATCGTCAACAAGCTGACTCGTCAATTCGACGCTGCGGCAGCCAATCTCGGTGTCGAGCAGGTGCGCACGCTGCACGACGGCTACCTCGCCAGCTGTGGACTGAGCGTTCCGCGGCTGGACAACGTCCGGCGCACGGTCGACTTCGCCATCGAGATGCAGCGCACCTTGCACAGATTCAACGTCGAGACGGGCCACAACCTGCAATTGCGCGCGGGCATCGACACCGGCACCGTGACCAGCGGTCTGGTGGGCCGGTCCACGCTGGCCTACGACATGTGGGGTTCGGCGGTGAACCTGGCCTACCAGGTGCAGGCCGGCTCACGCCAGCCCGGGGTGTTCGTCACGTCGCGGGTGTATGAAGCGATGCGCGACAGCCGGGAGTTCACCTCCGCCGGAACCATTACCGCCGACGGCGAAGAGCAACCCATCTGGCGATTGTCGGAGCCGCAGTCGTGACCAGCCTGCTCGACGCGCCGTGGTTCTACTGGGCCGTCGGGGTGGCGGTCGGATTTCCGATCGCGCTGGTGCTGCTCACCGAACTGCACAACGCCCTGCGCCGGCGTGGCAGCCACCTGGCCCGCCCGGTGCACGTCATCCGCAACTACATCCTGCCGCTCGGGGCGCTGCTGGTGCTGCTGGTGCAGGCCATGGAGGTTTCGGGCGAGGCGACGCCGGTGCGCATCGTCGCGACCGTGTTCGGATTCGTGGTGTTGGTGCTGCTGCTGTCGGGCCTCAACGCCACGCTGTTTCAGGGCGCGCCGGAAGGCACCTGGCGCAAGCGAATTCCGTCGATCTTCCTCGACGTCGCCCGGTTCATCCTGATCGCCGTCGGCGTCGGGCTGATCTTCGCCTACATCTGGGGCGCCAATGTCGGCGGGCTGTTCGCCGCGCTCGGCGTCTCGTCGATCGTGCTCGGCCTGGCTCTGCAGAACTCGGTCGGCCAGATCATCTCCGGGTTGCTGGTGCTGTTCGAGCAGCCGTTCCAACTCGGCGACTGGATTGAAACCCCGTCGGGCCGCGGTCGCGTGGTCGAGGTCAACTGGCGGGCAACGCATATCGACACCGGCAGCGGGCTGCTGATCATGCCGAACTCGGTGCTGGCCGCCGCATCGTTCACCAACTTCAGCCGCCCCGCGGGCACTCACGCATTGACGGTGAGCACGGTGTTCTCGGTCGACGACCCGCCCGACGAGGTCATCACCACGCTCAACCGTGTCGCGGCGATGCTGCCGCATCTGCGGCCGGACGCCGCACCGTCCAGTGTCCGCACCGGGGCGATGTCCTTCACGACCTCGATACCCGTGCGCTCCCCCGCCGACGATTTCTCGGCCAAGTCGACGTTTCTGCGGTGGATCTGGTACGCATCACGTCGCGCGGGACTGCACCTCGACGAGGCCGAAGACGAGTTCGCCACGACCGAACGGCTTCAGGCGGCGCTTCGGATCATCGCTCCCACACTGCGGTTGAGCCCGGATGAGCAGCAGGAGTTGCTCCCGCACCTGCGCCTGAACCGCTACGGCGCCGACGAGTACCTGCAGTACGGCGGTCAAGTGCCCCAGCGGATGACGTTCGTCATCGACGGCAGCGTGCGCCTGGTGGTGCCGGGCGACGACGGTGCGGTGATTTCGCTGCGGACGCTGGAGAAGGGAGACTTCCTCGGCCAGACCACGCTGACCCGGGAACCCGTCACCGCCTCGGCATACGCGCTCGACGAGGTGGCCGTCCTGCAGGTCGACCGGAACTACATCGAGGATCTCGTTCACCGCAAGCCGGTGCTCCTGCAGGACATCGGGCGGGCCATCGAGGAGCGACGGTCGGGTCTGCGCAGCGCGCTGGCGGCCGCCGAGGATTAGGCGGGCCACGGTGAAGCGACGCGTGCCCCGGCCCCGCGATCTTGCGCCTGTTCTGCAGTTCCGCAAACCCACGCTCGACCGCGTCAGACAACGACTCGACGCGGCCTTGACCATCGAGGATCTGGCGCGGATCGCCAGGCGTCGCGCGCCGAGGGCGGCGTTCGACTACACCGACGGCGCGGCCGAGGACGAGATCTCGCTTGCGCGGGCCCGACAAGCATTCCGCGACATCGAATTTCACCCCGCGATTCTTCGTGATGTGTCAGCTCTGGACACCAGCGTGACCGTGCTCGACGGCCCGGCCGCACTCCCGTTCGGCATCGCGCCGACCGGCTTCACCCGGTTGATGCACACACAAGGCGAGATCGCCGGCGCCCGCGCCGCCGCCCGGGCAGGGATACCGTTCAGTCTCTCTACGCTGGGCACCACGTCGATCGAGGCGGTCAAGTCGGCTAATCCGCACGGCCGCAATTGGTTTCAGCTGTACATGTGGAAGGACCGGGACCGGTCGATGGCGCTGGTCGAGCGGGCGGCCGCCGCGGGCTATGACACCCTGCTTGTCACAGTCGACGTACCGGTCGCAGGTGCCCGCCTGCGCGACACCCGCAACGGGATGACCATTCCGCCGTCGCTGTCGCCGCGCACCGTGCTCGACGCGATGGTCCGACCGCACTGGTGGTTCGACCTGCTGACCACCGAACCGCTGTCGTTCGCGTCCCTGGACCGCTGGCCCGGCACGGTCGCCGAGTACCTCGACACGATGTTCGACCCCACCGTCACCTTCGACGACCTGGCGTGGATCAAGAAGCAATGGCCGAACAAGTTGGTGGTCAAGGGAATTCAGACGCTCGCCGATGCTCGCGCGGTCGTCGACCTCGGTGCCGACGGCATTGTGCTGTCCAACCACGGTGGACGCCAGCTTGACCGCGCTCCGGTGCCGTTCCACCTGTTGCCGGTCGTCGCACGCGAGGTCGGACGCGACACCGAGGTTTTGCTGGACACTGGGATCATGGCCGGTGCCGACATCGTGGCCGCGATCGCCCTGGGTGCGCGGTTCACTCTGGTCGGGCGCGCCTATCTGTACGGGCTGATGGCGGGCGGTGAGGCGGGCGTCGACCGCGCCATCGAGATCCTGTCTGCACAGGTCGTCCGCACGATGCGGCTGCTCGGCGTGACGTCGCTCGGCGAGCTGAACCCCCGCCACGTCACCCAGCTGCACCGCTTCACGCGCGGCGTGTCGGACGGACGCAGCGAGTCACAGTAATCACACTATTCCCACAGGTCACAGCACATTTGGGCCGTCGGCGAGTCCGCGTCGAGTCGGAATTGTTAGCCAACCGCGATGTCGCCACGCGGCGTCGCTCACCGAAGCCCTGCCCTTCACCGTGTTTCATTACGCAGGCATAAGCGACGGCAATTGCTTGTGGAAGCGACGAAAGGTGGGTTGGTTGCCGTTATGAAGTTCATGGAGAGGTACCGGGATACCGGGAAGAGATGGCTGCGCCGCTTGGCGGTGGGAGCCGTTACGGCGGTGACTCTGCCGGGGCTCATCGGCGTCGTCGGGGGTTCGGTGTCGGCCAACGCGTTCTCCCGGCCGGGGTTGCCGGTGGAGTATCTGGACGTCTACTCGGCCGCGATGAACCGTGACATCCGGATTCAGTTCCAGGGTGGCGGGCCCAACGCGGTGTATCTGCTCGACGGCCTGCGCGCCCAGGACGACTACAACGGCTGGGACATCAACACCCCGGCGTTCGAGTGGTACTACCAGTCGGGCCTGTCGGTCGTGATGCCGGTGGGCGGCATGTCCAGCTTCTACACCGACTGGTATCAGCCGTCGCGGGGCAACGGCCAGGATTACACCTACAAGTGGGAGACGTTCCTGACCCAGGAACTGCCCGCCTGGCTGGAGGCGAACCGGGGCATTTCGCAGAACGGCAACGCGGTGGTCGGCATCTCGATGGCCGGCAGCACGGCGCTGACGTACTCGATCTACTACCCGGAGAAGTTCATCTACGCCGCGTCGCTGTCGGGCTTCCTCAACCCGTCTGAGGGCTGGTGGCCGATGCTGATCGGGCTGGCGATGAACGACTCCGGTGGCTACAACGCCGAGAGCATGTGGGGTCCGTCGACGGATCCGGCGTGGAAGCGCAACGACCCGATGGTCAACATCGGCCAGTTGGTGGCCAACAACACCAGGATCTGGATCTACTGCGGCACCGGCACACCGTCGGACCTGGATTCCGGAGCCTCCGGTGGCAACCTGATGGCCGCGCAGTTCCTCGAAGGGTTCACGTTGCGCACCAACATCACCTTCCGCGACAACTACGTCGCCGCGGGCGGTACCAACGGGGTGTTCAACTTCCCGCCGCAGGGCACGCACAGCTGGGGGTACTGGGGCCAGCAGCTCGAGATGATGAAGCCCGACATTCAGCGGGTGCTCGGAGCTCAAGCCGCCGCTTGATAGCCACCCACTAAAGGGAGCCTGCCGTACCCCCGAGCGGCAGGCTCCCTGCCCGTTGAGCTGCGGTTTCGGCGTGGCAAGTTGCGCTGACCGCGACCCCACACGCCGAAATCGCAAGGTGGGAACAAATGGGCAGCCGCCAGGGTTGAGTCGATCTGACTGAACTTTGGAGGATTGATGGCTGAAGCCAAATCAGTGCCAGTGCTGTTCCTGAGCGACTCGATCGTGCTGCCCGGCATGGTGGTCCCGATCGAGTTGGACGACGCCGCACGCGCCGCCATCGAGGCGGCCAAGGCCGCCGCGACCGACGGTCCCGGTGAGCTGCTGATCGCGCCGCGGCTCGAGGACCGCTATCCCTCCTACGGTGTGCTGGCCTCGATCGTGCAGGTCGGCCGCATCGCCGGGGGCAGCGGTACCGCGGCGGTGGTGCGCGGCAGGAGCCGCGCGCACATCGGCGCCGGTGCCACCGGGCCGGGTACCGCGCTGTGGGTCGAGGTGACCGAGATCGACGAATCGGAGCCCACCGACGAGGTGCGCACCCTGGCCGCCGAGTACAAGAAGCTGCTGCTGGCCATGCTGCAGCGGCGGGAGGCCTGGCAGATCATCGACTTCGTCAACCAGCTGACCGATCCGTCGGCGCTGGCCGACACCGCCGGGTACGCGTCCTACCTGAGCCAGGTGCAAAAGCGGCAACTGCTCGAGACCCCGGATGTGGCCGAGCGGCTCAAGCTGCTGATCGAGTGGACCGGTGAGCACCTCGCCGAGGTCGAGGTCACCGACAAGATCGCCGAGGACGTCCGCGAGGGCATGGAAAAGCAGCAGAAGGAATTCCTGCTGCGCCAGCAACTGGCCGCGATCCGCAAGGAACTGGGTGACGAGGACGGCACCGGCTCTGATGACTACCGAAGCCGCGTCGAGGCCGCCGACCTGCCCGAACCGGTGCGGGAGGCGGCGCTGCGAGAGGTCGGCAAGCTCGAGCGCGCCAGCGAGCAGAGCCCGGAGGTCGGGTGGATCCGTACCTGGTTGGACACGGTGCTGGACCTGCCGTGGAACGTCACCACCGAGGACAGCACCGACCTGAAGGCGGCGCGCGAGATTCTCGACGCCGACCACCACGGGTTGGAGGACGTCAAGGACCGCATCGTCGAGTACCTGGCCGTGCGGGCGCGTCGTGTCCAACGCGGTATGCAGGTGGTCGGCGGGCGCGGTTCGGGTGCGGTGATGGTGCTGGCCGGCCCGCCCGGCGTGGGCAAGACGTCGCTGGGCGAGAGCGTGGCGCGCGCGCTGGGCCGCAAGTTCGTCCGCGTCGCCCTCGGCGGCGTGCGCGACGAGGCCGAGATCCGCGGCCACCGCCGCACCTACGTCGGGGCGCTGCCGGGCCGCATCGTGCGCGCCATCGGCGAGGCCGGGTCGATGAACCCGGTCGTGCTGCTCGACGAGATCGACAAGGTCGGCTCCGATTACCGTGGCGATCCGGCCGCGGCGCTGCTGGAGGTCCTGGACCCGGCGCAGAACCACACGTTCCGCGACCACTACCTGGATCTGGACCTGGACCTGTCCGACGTGGTGTTTTTGGCCACCGCCAACGTGATCGAGAACATCCCGTCGGCGCTGCTGGACCGCATGGAGCTGGTGGAGATCGACGGCTACACCGCCGACGACAAACTGGCCATTGCTCGTGACTTCCTGCTGCCCCGGCAGCGCGAGAAGGCGGCGTTGACCGAAAACGAGGTGACGATCACCGAGGCCGCACTGCGCAAGATCGCGGCCGACTACACCCGGGAGCCCGGCGTGCGGCAGTTCGAACGGCTGCTGGCCAAGGCGCTGCGCAAGGTCGCGACGAAGCTGCAGGACGGACCCGTCGACCACATCGTCATCGACGAGCCGGATCTCGTTGACTACCTGGGTCGCCCGCGGTTCTTGCCCGAGTCGGCGGAGCGCACGGCGGTGCCCGGCGTGGCCACCGGGTTGGCGGTGACCGGACTCGGCGGCGATGTGCTCTACATCGAAGCCGGGGCGACCGACGGCGAACCCGACCTGCAGCTCACCGGCCAGCTCGGTGACGTGATGAAGGAGTCGGCACAGATCGCACTGTCCTATGTGCGCTCGCACGCAGCCGAGTTGGGCGTCGACCCCAAGACGCTGGAGCGGCGCATCCACGTGCACGTGCCCGCGGGCGCGGTGCCCAAGGACGGTCCGTCGGCCGGCGTCACAATGGTGACCGCGCTGGTGTCGATGGCGACCGGGCGCCGGGTGCGCTCCGATGTCGGCATGACCGGCGAGGTGACGCTGAACGGGCGGGTGTTGCCTGTCGGTGGGATCAAGCAGAAGCTGCTCGCTGCGCAACGGGCCGGGCTCTCAACGGTTTTCCTTCCGCAACGCAACGAACCCGACCTCGACGACGTGCCGGCCGATGTGCTGGAGTCGCTTGAGGTCAAGCCGATGACCGATGTCGCCGACATCATCGCGCAGGCGTTGGAACCGGTCGAGGCGGCGGCGACCACCGCCGCCTGACCCGGCCGAGTTTGCCCGCCAGATGGCGCGGGTACGCCAGCCGGGATGGCCACCAAAGCGGACCAGCAGTTGGTGACCGACCTGCTCCGGCAGGCCGGCATCACCTACGCCGACGCGGCGGCACCGGTGAGGGCCTCGCTGGACGACGACCTGCGCGACAAGGTGTCGCCGGGCAGATGATCCGGATCGGCACCTCCGGTTGGTCCTATGACCACTGGGACGGCGTGTTGTACCGCCCGGGACTGCCGGTCGCCAAACGACTGGCCCGCTATGTCGAGGAGTTCGACACCGTCGAACTCAACGCCAGCTTCTACCGCTGGCCCAAAGACGCGACGTTCGCCGGCTGGCGGCAGCGGCTGCCCGAGGGCTTCACCATGTCGGTCAAGGCGCACCGCGGACTGACGCATTACCGTCGGCTGCGTTCGCCGGAACCGTGGGTGGAGCGCTTCGAGCGGTGCTGGACGGCGCTCGGCGAGCGGCGCGAGGCGCTGCTCGTTCAACTGCATCCGGCACTGCAGCGCGACGATGCGTTGCTCGAGCAATTCTTGTCCGCGGTGCCGGACTGGATCCCGGTCGCCATGGAGTTGCGACACGAGTCCTGGGACGCCGCGGCTGTGTACGCGATTTTGGAGCGGCACAACGTCGCGTATGTGGTGATGAGCGGCGCGGGCATGAAATGCGTGCCGGTGGCGACCGGTGACTTGGTGTATGTGCGGTTACACGGGCCGCCGCAGGAGTCGCGGTACGCCGGCTCGTATCCGGACGCCGAGTTGAGTCGGTGGGCCGACCGGATCTGCGGATGGCACGCGGCGGGACGGCGCGTGCTCGTCTACTTCAACAACGACCTCGGCGGGCACGCCATTCGCAACGCTTATAGGTTCAAGGAACTGGTGGCCGCGCGCGTCGGTTGACCGCCGGGTTGCCGCCCGACACCCTGATCCGGCACGCTGGCCACCGATATGCGTGCCACATACCTGTTTTGCGTGATGCTGCTGGCCGGCGCGGTGGCGGGGTGTTCGGCCGAGCGGATCGTCAACACCGGCGAACCGCCCGCGGCCACCCCGGCGACGTCCGCCTCGACGCCTCCGTTGCCGCCGCCGAGCGCGGCCCATCTGGTGAACGCCTTCGACTACGTCGCACACCTCGACGGCGACGCGGTGTATTTCTTCACCACACCGAGCGGGCGGTGGGCGTGCGCGATCGTGCCGCGGGTCAAGGCCGGCTGCCAGTCGGCGGCGGGTTGGCAGTCCGCCATGGGCATCCGCGGTGCGCCCGACTCGGTGCCCGACTCGGCCGGAGAGGCGAGCACACCCAACGCGGTAGTCGTCGGGCGGGAGGCCGACGCCGGTTTCGTAGCGCTCGAAGAGCCCGAGTTTCGGTACGCGTCGGCCAAGGAGTTGGACTTCAATCGCGTGCTGGCCGCGGCCGGCTTCCGCTGCAACGTGCAAGAGACCGGCGTCTCGTGCCTCAGCGAGTTGAGCCGAAAGGGGTTCACGTTCTCCGCGGAGGGCTTCGCGCCGCACTACACCGAGGTGCCCGCCGGCGCCCCGTAGCCGACGAGGCTAGAGAAGCGTCGCGGTGCCGTCGTCGTCGATTCGGACCTTCGCGCCCGCGATGTCCTGTTCGACGGTCGCCTCGACATCGCTGGGGATCACCGCGAGCGCCCTGGCGTCCTCTGGTGTGCGGACGGCCAGGAAGGCCTTCTCCGGCGTGCCCTCGCGGCTGAACGGGGTGGTCCATGTCTCGACGGTGCCCACCCCGGCCCACTCGACCGCGGCGCTGCGCACAGGTTCACGGTCGACCTCGGATTGCAATTCTTGCCAACGGAATTCGTGAGTGGGCGGGGCGGTGCCGTATACCCCGAAGCTGTGTTTGGTCAGGTAACCCCCGTTTGCGCTGATCAGCCCTCTGGTACCCGGACTGGCCACCAGGAGCTCGGCCATGGTGGCGATCGAATGGGTGACGTAGTTGTTCCACGGGCCACCGGCGAACGTGAGCCCACCCGTCACCGTCAACGGTCTGGCCGGGTCGTCGAGTGACAGGCCGAGTTCGCCGGCGGCCACCTGTACCGCCGACGGGAAACAGGAGTACAGGTCGATCAACTCGACGTCGTCGACGCCGACGCGCGCGAGCTCCAATGCGCGTCTGCCCGCGATGCGGATCGCCGGGGAGGTATGGAACTCCGGCCGGGCGCTGATGGTCAGCGTGTCGTGGGCATCCGTACCCGCATACGGGAAAACCCAACGGTCTGAGGGGATCTGCAGGTGCTTGGCCTTCTCCACGGACATCAGCAGCAGTGCTGCGCCCTGGTCCACCATGTTGTTGGAGTTCATCAGCTTGGTATATGGCCAGCTGACCATCCGGTTGCGCGGGCCCGGCTGCCAGATGTCGTCGGCCGTCAGTGCTTCGCGGCTCCAGGCATGGGGATTGGTGGCGGCCACCTCACTGAACCGTGACCACAACTCACCGATGCGGCGGCGATGATCCACCGTCGACTCCCCCGACGCGATTCTCACGGCCTGCTCGAACATCGGGTAGACATAGGCAGGCCGGTCAAGATTGATCCGCAGTTCGGCAGGCCCGGCCAACTCGAAGCTCTCGTCGGAGCCCTCGGCAAGTGGCACCGTTTCGTCTTGATGCGTCCAGTCCGGTCTTTCGCCGTTGGCGCGCAACCGGTTTCGAGTGCGCCATGTCTCCGCGCCCGCGATCAGCACGGCGTCGGCGCGGCCGGCCTGAATATCGAGGCAGGCCTGGTTGACCAGGGACTGCGGAACGTTGCCGCCGATACCGGTGTAGCGGGTGCTCGCGTCGGTGGCCCCGATGCGCTGCGCCAGCAGCAGTCCGGCGTCGCGGTAGCGCCAGGACAGCAGGTTGACCACCCGCACCGCGTCCACGGCCTCCAGCGCCCGCTGGTCGGCGGCGGCCAGGGCGGCCGCGGCCATCAGGTCGACCGGTTCCACGCTGGGGTTGACCTCACGCTGGTTGTGCTGGCCGTATCCGACCAGCACCGGCGTGCGAGGATCCATCATGGCCTCCCTTGGTAACTGAACAGCACGTCGTCGGCGAGCAGTCGATCGATCTCGGCGGCGTCCATCCCCAGCACCTTCTGACAGATCTCCCGGGTGTGTTCGCCGGGCATCGGGGCGGGTCGGAACTCACAGCGAGGGATCGCGGTGAACGGGGCCGGTCCCGTCTCGCTCAGAATCGGCGCGTTCACCAGCGGATGCACCATGTCGGCGTAGAGCCCGCGACACCTCACCTGCGGATCGGCGGGAACGTCGACGGCCCTGTTCATCGGCGCGGCGGGCACCCCCGCGCGCTGCACAGCCTCGGCCACCACGCTCTTGTCCAGTGCGGAAGTCCAGTCCGAGACGGTGGCGAACAGTCGGTCACCGTCGGCGGGCAGGTCGGTGCCGATGACGGCGGCCAGCGCCGCGCGGTCGTCGTCGGAACGCAACGAGATCACACACCATTCGTCCTCACCCTCGCACGGGTAGACGCCGTGGTTGGCCGTGTCGTCGCTAACCGTCAGCCCCGCCGCCCGCGCCGCCTCGGCGGTGTAGGCCGTCGCGAGTTGGTTGACCGCCGCCTCTGCCTGCGAGATGTGCACGTGCGCACCGGTTCCGGTGCGTTCCCGGCGAACCAGTGCGGACAGCGCCGCGATGGCGGTGAGTCGTGCCGAGACGTGGTCGGGAAAGATCGTGGTGGCGTCGTAGAAGGTGCCCGGCTCGGCATCCGCAGACCGCCACAGCCAGGTGACCCCGGTCGTCGCACGGACCAACGGCCCATAGCCCATCCGCTCGCTCCACGGACCCGCCGCCCCGAATGCGCTGCTCTCGGCCAACACGATTCCCGGATTGAGTTCGCGCAGCCGCTCATAGGAGAAACCGAGCGAGGCAAGCGTTCCGGGCTTGAAGTTCGCGAACACCGCGTCGGCGCCCGCCACCAGGCGGGCGAACAGTTCGGCGCCCTCGGGCCGTCGAAGATCCAGGCCGAGGCTGCCTTCGTTGCGGTGGGTCACCGCCCACGACCTGCTCATCGTCATCCCCGGTGGCGTCTGACGCAGCCCGTCGGGGTAGGCGGCACTCTCGATCTTGATCACCTCCGCGCCCAGATCGGCGAACAGCCTGCCCAGTTCCCCGCCTGCGACGATGACGCCGAGGTCGAGGATCCGCAGCCCGTCGAACGGCCGCAGCACCGTGGCGCTTTCAGGTTGACGTGTTGATTCGGTTGTGACCCAAGCGGGTTCGTCGTCTCCCGGCGCCGGGGCGGGTCGACGCAGACCGGCGCGCCGGCCGTCGACGACGAACGGACCGGAAGGTGCAGTCAGCGTCACGTCCTGGGTGACCTGCATCGCGGTCAACGCCCCGACCGCGCGGAAATGCGCCGACTCCAGGGTCTCGGCCGGGGTGAGCACCGCCGCGACCGGCACTCCGCGCGCCTGGCCCGCTGCGACCAGTTCTTCCTTGGTGTGCGCGGCGAACAACGCCGCGATCGCGGCGTTGAGCTCGCGCGAAACCGCATACCGTCCGGCGATGGTGTCGAACTCGGGGTCGGCGAACTGCGCGGGCTCGCCGAGCCAACCGAACATCCCCCGCCATTGCCGCGCCGAGAGGAGACAGATGCGGACGTGGCCGTCCTTGCACCGAAAGATCGGATAGATGTGTTGATTTCGCGGTCGGCCCCGCCACAGCTCGTGGGCCGGCTTCGTCCCGGACGACGCCTGGCCCTCGGCGCCGTAGGGCGGATCGAGCGACTGCAGCACCGCCTCGAACCGTGAGAAATCGATGTAGTCGCCGGCACCGGTGCGCAGCCGGTGGTAGTAGGCGACCAGCCCCGCCCACGCCGCCTGCGCGGCCGCGGTGGACGACGCCACCCCGTCGGGCGGCAGCACCGGGGTTCCGGCGGTCGGCCCGGTGCGCGACAGCGCGGTCGACATCGCGTACAGCACGGGGTCGGTGGCACGCCTCGACGCATAGGGTCCTTCGGCGCCGAAGTCGGTCACCGACAACACCACGAGATGGCCGAATCGCTGTGCCAACGCCCGACCCGCTACGCCGTAGCCGGCGGCGCGGCCGGGATTTCCGCTGTCGACGACGAGATCGGCGGTTTCGGCCAGTGCGACGAACCGGCGCCGGTCCTCGGGGTCTGCGGGGTCGAGCACCGCGCTGCGCTTGTTGGCGTTGTGCACCCCGAACGCGATGGCGGCACCGGCCACACTGGGCAACGCCCGGCGCGCGTCACTGCCGTCGGGTGGTTCGATCTTGAGCACGTCGGCGCCCAGGTCCGCGTACCACCGGCCCACCGCGTCGGACTCCGCGCCGCCCAGATCCAGCACCCGCAGCGACGCCAGCAGCCCGTCGCCCGCCTCGAAATCCCGCACGACCGACAGGTTAGTGCTTGAGCTCCGGCGATCCGGGTACCAGTCATCCAGCCTCTGTCCACCCGCGCCGAGAGGATGATGGAACCCATGACCGCCAGCCGAACGGGCGACGCCGTGACGCCCGCGCTGTCCGAGACCGAACTACGCCTCGTCGACGCCTACTGGCGGGCCGCGAACTACGTGTCCGTGGGCCAGATCTACCTGTTGGACAATCCGCTGCTGCGCGAGCCGCTGGCGCCCGAGCACGTCAAGCCGCGACTGCTCGGGCACTGGGGCACCACGCCCGGGCTCAACCTCGTCTACGCCCATCTCAACCGCGTCATCCGGGCCCGCGACGTCAACGTCATCTATGTCACCGGCCCCGGCCACGGGGGCCCGGGCCTGGTCGCCAACGCCTACCTGGAGGGCACTTACAGCGAGGTGTACTCGGCGATCTCCGAGGACGCGGAGGGGTTACGGAAGTTGTTCCGCCAGTTCTCCTTTCCCGGCGGCATCCCCAGTCACGTCGCCGCAGAGACGCCCGGCTCGATCCACGAGGGCGGCGAATTGGGCTATGCGCTGGTGCACGCCTACGGTGCCGCGTTCGACAACCCGGACCTGGTGGTCGCATGCGTGGTCGGCGACGGCGAAGCCGAGACCGGACCGCTGGCGGCCAGTTGGCATTCCAACAAGTTCCTCAACCCCGTCACCGACGGGGCGGTGTTGCCGATCCTGCACCTCAACGAATACAAGATCGCCAACCCGACGGTGCTGGCCCGCATCCCGCAGGAGGAACTGGAGTCGCTGTTCTACGGCTATGGGTATCGGCCGGTCACGGTCGCCGGTGACGACCCGGCCAACGTCCATCAGCAGTTGGCGACCGCGTTCGACGAGGCCTTCGACCAGATCGCCGCGATCCAGCGGGCGGCACGCCTTGAGGGTGAACGGGGCAGGCCGTTGTGGCCGATGATCGTGCTACGCACGCCGAAGGGCTGGACCGGACCCAGGGAGGTCGACGGCAAGCGGGTGGAGGGCACCTGGCGCTCTCATCAGGTTCCGTTGTCCGAGACCAGGACCGACCCCGACCACATGGCGCAACTGGAGGCGTGGCTGCGTAGCTACGCCCCGGAGGAACTGTTCGACGACCACGGCGCGCTGCGCCACGAACTGCGCGAGTTCGCCCCCACCGGCGTGCGGCGGATGAGCGCGAACCCGCACGCCAACGGTGGGCTGCTACTGCGCGAGCTGGACCTGCCGCGGTTCGCCGACTACGCGGTGCCGGTGGACAGGCCGGCCACCTCCACCGCGGAGGCGACGAAGGTGCTGGGCACGTTCCTGCGCGACGTGATCGCGCGCAACCACGACCGCTTCCGCCTGATGGGTCCGGACGAGACCGCGTCCAACCGGCTCTCGGCGGTGTTCGAGTCGACCGACAAGGCCTGGCTGGCCGAGATCGGCCCCGACGACGAGAACCTGAGCGCCGACGGCCGGGTGATGGAGGTGTTGTCCGAGCACCTGTGCCAGGGCTGGTTGGAGGGCTACCTGCTGACCGGACGGCACGGGTTCTTCAGCTGCTACGAGGCGTTCGTGCACATCGTGGACTCGATGCTCAACCAGCACGCCAAATGGCTGTCGAGCAGCAGGGAACTGTCGTGGCGGCGTCCGGTTGCCTCGCTGAACTACCTTCTGACATCACATGTTTGGCGCCAGGACCACAACGGCGCCTCGCACCAGGACCCGGGTTTCATCGATCACGTCGCCAACAAGCGGCCCGAGGTGGTGCGGGTGTATCTGCCGCCGGACGCCAACACCCTGCTGTCGGTGGCCGACCACTGCCTGCGCAGTCGCCACTACGTCAACGTCATCGTGGCGGGCAAGCAACCCGCGCTGACCTACCTCGACATGGAACAGGCGATCGCCCACTGCGCCCGCGGCCTGGGAATCTGGGAGTGGGCGAGCACCGCCCACGGCGACCCCGACGTCGTGCTGGCCTGCGCGGGCGACATCCCGACACTGGAGACGCTGGCCGCCGCCGACGTCCTTCGGCGCGAACTGCCCGACCTGCGGGTCCGCGTCATCAACGTCGTCGACATCATGCGGCTGCAGGACCAGAGTGAACATCCGCACGGACTGTCCGATCACGAGTTCGACGCGTTGTTCACCACCGACAAGCCGATCATCTTCGCCTATCACGGCTATCCCTGGCTGGTGCACCGACTGGCGTACCGGCGCACCAACCACCACCACATGCACGTGCGCGGGTTCAAGGAGCGGGGCACCACCACCACACCGTTCGACATGGTGATGCTCAACGACCTCGACCGATTCCATTTGGTCATGGACGTCATCGACCGGGTCGACGGGCTGGCCACCAGGGCGGCCGGCCTGCGTCAGCGGATGCTCGACGCGCGCCTGGCCGCCCGCCGCTACACCCGCGAGCACGGCGAGGACGATCCGGCGATCGCGAACTGGGCATGGGACCCCGACTACCGGCCGGCGTGGCTGTCGCAGGACAGCCTGTCCGAGACTCCTCGGTAGACTGACTTCTCGTGTCCGACCAAGCCGCGGTAGCCAGCGCCCCGCACCCGTTGGTCGTCCAGCTTTCGGCGCTGCACCGGTTCCGCACCTACGTAGACATCGCCGTGGTGGTGGTGGTGCTGGCGTTGACGAATCTGATCGCCCACTTCACCACGCCGTGGGCCAGCGTCGCGACGGTTCCGGCGGCGGCGCTGGTGCTGCTGATCCTGGTGCGCTCCCGCGGCCTGGACTGGGTCGAACTGGGGCTGAGCAGAGAACACTGGAAGGCGGGTACCGGATACGCGCTGGCCGCGGTCGCGGTGGTGCTCTCGGTGATCGCGGTGGGTGCGCTGCTGCCGTGGACCCGGCCGATGTTTCTGAACAACAACTACGCGACGATCTCGGGCGCGCTGCTCGCCTCGATGATCATCATTCCGCTGCAGACGGTGATCCCCGAAGAACTCGCTTTTCGGGGCGTGCTGCAGGGCGCGCTGGACCGGGCATGGGGTTTCCGCGGTGTCGCGGCGGCCGGGTCGCTGCTGTTCGGCCTGTGGCACGTGACCACCTCACTGGGCTTGACCAGTGACAACGTCGGGTTCACCAGACTCTTCGGCGGCGGGTTGCTCGGCACGATCGCCGGTGTGGTGTTGGCGGTGGCGGCCACCGCGTGCGCCGGGTTCGTGTTCACCTGGCTGCGCCGCCGCAGCGGCAGCCTGATTGCCCCGATTGCCCTGCACTGGTCCCTGAACGGAATGGGTGCCCTCGCCGCCGCCGCGGTATGGCACCTATCCGGCTGAGCGCGCCGCCGCCCGCCTACGCGCGCGAAATTCGCGGTTCTTGAGCTTGTTCCCGCACGCCGCCATGTCGCACCAGGTCCCGCCGTGGTTGCGTGACCTGTCGTAGAACGCCCATTTGCACTCGTCGAAGCCGCAGGCCTTGAGTCGCGACCAACTGCCGTCGCGCTGCGCGTCGCGGATCACCACCAGCAGTTCGACCAGCCGGTCGGCCAGCGAATCCCCGGCTGCCGACAGGGCCACTCGACCGTCTGCGTCCAGCGTCGCCCTGGCGGCGCCGTCGGCGGCCACGGATTCCAGCACGGCCAACTGGTCGGTGCTCGGTGCCGGTCCCCCGGCGTTGCCCACCAGCATCGCGCGCAGCGCCTCGCGTACGTCACGGACGCGTTCGAGGTCGGCCTCCGCGAGCATGTCGTCACGGGCCAGCAGCCCGTTGTCGACCAGCCACGGCCGGGCATCGTCGGGGCCAGCCAGCCGGTCGGGCCCCGAGGGCAGCTCCACGGTGTTGACCAGCGCCTGGACGCGATTGAGCGGTTCGGGAGCCGGTTTGGTCTCGTCGTCGCCGAGCCAGCGCACAGGTGCCGCAGTCATGCCCCGAGACTACGTGTGGATGACTGGTAAATCAATTTGACTGGTCATGCATGACCGGTGTAACGTAATGACCAGTCACAAGAAATTCGAAGCGCCACCAGGCAGGAAAAGGTCACCTCATGGCTGACAACCAGCGTCCAGCGGGAGTTCTTCCCGACGCCGGCACCGGCACCACCGCAACCACCGAACGCGCGACCTTGCGGCCGTCGCCGGCTGCACGACTGCTAGCCCGGCTCAACGCCCGCGAATACGACCGACGCCTGGCGGTCGGCGTGAAGCCGACGCCGGCCAGCGCGCTCGCCGCGCACGAGTGGCGGCTGACGTCGAGGGCCGAGCGCGAGGCGATCGCACGCTCCCTTCGGCAGGCCCTCGTCGACGCGCAGGGCGGCGGACGGCTGCTGTCTGCCCGCGTCCCGCTGAACATCCCCAACATCCTCGCGGCCGAGGAGTTGATCGACGCGATCACGCTGCGCCTGCACTCCCTGCGACCGGTCCACGCCCGCGGCACCGCCCGCCTCCGTCTCCTGCTCTCCGACGGCACCGGACCGCTGTACCGGTACGGGCGCGGTGATCTGCGAGGTCGTCTCGGCGCCGCGCTCGCCGCACTCTAGACCGTCAGCACCGCGGCCCCGGCGACCCGGCCGGCGGCCAGATCGGCCAGTGCGTCGGCGGCGCGGCCGAGCGGATACTGCGGGCTGGTCACCTCGATGCGGTGTCGTCCGGCGAAGTCGAGGAACTCGCGCGCGTCGCGGCGGGTGTTCGAGGTCACCGACCGGATCTGGCGCTCCTGAAACAAATGGCGCTGATAGTTCAGCGGTGGGATGTCGGACAGGTGGATCCCCGCGACGGCGAGGGTGCCGCCCCGGTCGAGCGCCTCGAGTGAGGGCAGCACCAAATCACCCACCGGTGCGAACAAGATCGCGGAGTCCAACGCCACCGGCGGACGGTCCCGGGGCCCCTGCGCCGAGGCAGCGCCCAGCGCCAGGGCCAGCGCGCGGGCCCGCTCCCCGCGGGTCATCACATGGACCTCGGCACCCCGGGCGAGTGCCACCTGCGCAGTCAGATGAGCGCTCCCGCCGAATCCGTAGATGCCCAACCGTCCGCCGGCCGGCAGATCCGCGCGCAACAGCGCGCGATAGCCGATGATGCCCGCGCACAGCAGCGGCGCCAGTTGCGTCGCCGAGTATCCGGACGGCAGGCGGTGAGCGTAAGCCGCTGGCACAGTGGTGAATTCAGCGTAGCCGCCGTCGGCATCCCAGCCGGTGTACCGGGAATCCGGGCACAGATTCTCCTGGCCGCGCAGACAGTACCGGCACCGCCCGCAGGTGTGCCGCAACCACGCGACGCCGACACGGTCGCCCGTGGTGAACTCGGCGCCGACGGCGGATCCGGTTTCGACAACCTCCCCGACCACCTCGTGGCCGGGCACCACCCCGGGCCGATGCACCGGCAGGTCCCCCTCTGCGACATGAAGATCGGTGCGACACACGCCACACGCCAGCACCGCGACAAGAAGCTCGTCGGGTTCGGGTCGGGGAACGGCCACGGTGACACGTTCCAACGGCTCGGTCGCCATCGGACCGGGCCGACGGACCCGCCACGCGCTCATCGTTGTGGTCATCACTCCATGGTGGCGCGGCGACCACCGGAAAGTAACGAATCAGGCCGCCGATTCGACATCTTCACGGCGCTTGGGCCGTGCGTTCACCGGGTAGGAGAAACCCTGATTCACGTTTGGTCACAGTGGCATAACCTGGTCACTACAAGCGCTGCGACCCCAGTGGTGGTGGTCGCGACTAGCCACGGGGAGTAGAGGGGAGTGCTGTGAAATCACTAGTTGCTTTGATGGCCGGTCTCCTGGCCGCCGGCGGGATCGCCCTGGCGGCACCGGCCAACGCCGGCTGTCAGGCGGGTTGGACGCCGTGGGGCGGCGGGGAGATCTGCGACGGGCCCATCGCCCCCGACGGAAGCTTTCAGCGCTGCCAGTCGGTGGGTGTCCTGGGCTTCGGCGGAACCCTGCCCTGCTTCACCCTCAATGTGAACAACCTCGAGGGTCAGCCACCGTACGTGCCCTGAGGGCGCACCGCTCGCCGGTTAGGCGGGCGGTGGCGCCATCTCGGGTGCGTTCTCCGGTGCGACCGGCACCGGCACGCCGATCGCCGGCCGCGCTCCCGGCGCGTTCGGGTCGGCAGGCGGTGCATTGGGATCGGCCGGCGGCGGTGGCGGCGCGTTGGGATCCGCGGGCGGCGCGGGCGCGTTCGGATCCGGCTGCCCGGGAGCGACGGGCGCCGAGTACGGCCGGATCGAATTGGCCAGGGTGACGGCCTCTTCCTTGGGCACCGGGTTGAGGTCCGTGCCCAGCCACACCACGAACCAACGCTCCGGGGTGCGCTGCCCCCGGGGGGTGCCGGGTTCGGTCGGCTCGCCGACGACGCCGGCCCAGATCTGTCCGGTCGGCTTGTTCGTGTCGGTGAACTTCACCTCGTAGTAGGACGCGATGCCCGGCATACCGTCCGCGTCGAGCTCGACGGTCTCCTGGTTGATCCGCGTGC
Source organism: Mycolicibacterium sp. XJ1819 (assembly GCF_053483675.1). Lineage (NCBI taxonomy): Bacteria > Bacillati > Actinomycetota > Actinomycetes > Mycobacteriales > Mycobacteriaceae > Mycobacterium > Mycolicibacterium sp. XJ1819. The sequence continues at coordinate 27,039 of NZ_JBEFST010000016.1, forward strand.
CCGGGAAAGGCATGAAGAATTCGCCCATGTCCGACGCCAGCCGCTGCGCGGCCTTGGTGTTGTCGGTTTCGGCGCCGGCGAACAGCTTCAGATCCAGTCGACCCAACAGCACGCTGGTGTCGTTGGGCGGCTGCGCACCCTCGGGCGCGATCTTGGTCAACAGCGCCTGGCCGTAGGACAACTGGGTGGAGTCCGAGACCTGCCAGCCCGCCGGGACGACGAAGCTCAGTCCGCCGGCGGCGTTCTCGACCCGGCCCGGCTCTGGCGCGGGCGGCGGGGCGGGCTCACCAGGAGGTGGCGGCGGCGCGTTCGGATCGGCCGGCGGCGGAGGCGGTGGGGCCGGGGCATCCGCCGGCGGCGCGTTGGGATCGGCCGGAGGTGGTGGCGGCGCGTTGGGATCGGCCGGGGGCGGCGGCGGTCCCTGCATGAACGTGTTGCCGTCCGCAGGCGGCGGCGGAGGAGGCGTGGGCTCTGGTTGCGCCTGCGCCACCGAAGGCAGCGCCAACGCCACCGCGGTCACACAACTCAGGGCAGCGACCACCAAGGTCCTCGAGAGGCCCTTGCGGTCTGTCGAAATCGCGTCCGGCTCGTCCATGTGGAAGAAACTACCGTGTTACCGCCGTGACGCAAGTGTGAAATGCTCTTAAAGTGCACAATTGAAAAATTGCTGTCACGGAGAATGCCCTGTGCGACACCGATTTTGCTGATTGCTGGCACCACGGTGTCCCCGCGCGTCGCCCGGGGGCGGCGTCGGTGCTTTTCGACACCGGAGAGCTTTGGTAGTCACGGGCTTGATCGCGCCCACCCGCGCCGTCGTTACGGCGGTCGTCACGGGCCCGGGTACAGGGTGACCTCCTGGGCCTTGACCGTGAAGTACACCCGGTCGCCGGGTGCCAACCGCAGTTCGGCCGCGGAGTCGGCGGTGATGTCCGCGGCGAGTCCCGGCGCGCCGTCGGGCTGGTCCTCGCCGCGCACCCGGATCGACGATCCGCGACTGTCCAGTTCGGCCACCGTCACCGCTACGGTGTTTCGCGGGCTGCCGTGCGGTTCGTCGCGGTACACGGCGACCGCTGCCGGACTGAACAACGCGACTGCCTTCTCCCCCGCGACGACGTCGGAGGCCGCGACACCGTGCCAGACCGTGCCGAACCCGGTGCTCAGCACGCCGCCGTCGGCCGCAGTGCCACCGACCAGGTTGACCCCCGCGAACCTCGCACCGAACCTGCTCTTGGGCGTCGCCAAGAGTGTTGCGGCCGAACCGGTTTCGACTACCCGGCCGGATTCCAGGATCAGTACCCTGTCCGCGAGCGTGAGCACGTCGAGCACCTCGTGGGTGACCAGCACCGCCGACCGCCCGTCGCGCGCCAGCACTCGGCGCAGCACCTTGCGCACCGCGGCGGCCGCGGCCACGTCCAGCCCGGCGAGCGGTTCGTCGAGCAACAGCACGTCGGGTTCGGCGGCCAGCGCACGGGCCAGCGCCACCCGCTGCGCCTGTCCGCCGGAGAGCTGGCGCGGCCTGCGCTGCGCGAGATCGGCGGCGTCGACCTGCGCCAGCCAGTGCTCGGGCCGGCGACTGCAGGGCGCGAAGGCCACGTTCGCGGCCACGGTCAGGTGCGGAAACAGCAGTGGGTTCTGCAGCAACAGCCCGACGCGCCGGGCGTGGGTCGCGACATGAACCCCCGCCCCGGTGTCGGTCAGCACTCGGTCGCCGACCCGCACCACCCCGCTGTCGGGTCGCACCAGCCCGGCGATGACGTGCAGCGCGGTGGATTTGCCCGCACCGTTGGGTCCGAGCACCGCCAGCACTTCGCCCGCTGCGACCTCGAATTCGATGTCGACGCCTCGGTTTTCGACGACGGCGCGCAGGCTGATCCCGGTCACGGTCGGCTACCAAGCACTGGCGCCCCGCAACCGTCGACTGCCCAATCCGACGACGACGACCGCGGCCACCGCGACGAGCAGCAAAGACAACGCCACCGCCGCGTCGGCGTCGCTTTCGCGCTGCAGGTAGATCTCCAGCGGCAGCGTGCGGGTGACGCCCTGGCGCGAACCGGCGAACGTGAGAGTCGCGCCGAACTCCCCCAGTGAGCGGGCGAACGCCAGTACCGCCCCCGAGACCAGTCCCGGCGCCAGCAGGGGCAGCGACACCCGCCACCACACCCGGCCCGGGCGAGCACCGAGGGTGGCGGCGACCACCTCGTAGTCAGCACCCGCGGTGCGCGCGGCGCCCTCGATGGCGAGCACCAAGAACGGCAGTGACACGAACGTCTGGGCGAGCACCACGGCCGTCGTGGTGAACGCGATCTGTATCCCGGCGGCGTCGAGGTACTTGCCGACCAGCCCGAGCCGGCCGAACGTATACAGCAGCGCGATCCCGCCGACCACCGGCGGCAACACCAGCGGCAGCAGAAGCAGCGGCCGGATCATCCGCGTCGTGCGACCGTCGCTGCGTGCCAACACCAGCGCCATCGGCACACCCAGCAGCAGGCACAACGCGGTGCTGACGGTCGCGGTCCGCAAGCTCAACAGCAGCGCCGTCACCGACGCCTCGCTGCTGACCAACGAGAAGAACTGTGGCCAGTTCACCTTCGCAGCGATCGCGATCAGCGGCAGGACGACGAACATCGCCCCGGCGACGGCGGGAACATAGATCCAGCGGGGCAACCCGGGCGCGGCCGTCAACGGTTCGCGACGCCTGCCTGTGCCGGGACCCGCTGCTGCGCCGACAGCGACTTCACAGGTCACGACCCTATGGCACTTCGGATGCGATGTGGTGCGGGTTGCCCGCGCGCCGGTTTCGCCGACTAGCTACTGTCCAGTAACATTGCGGGCACCGGCTGGGGTTCAGCGGTGAACACGAAAGGAGGTTGGTTGCGATGGAGGTGCTGGTCACCGGCGGCGACACCGATCTGGGTCGCACGATCGCGGGCAACTTCCGTGACGCGGGGCACCGGGTGGTGATCGCGGGCGCGCACCGCGATGATCTGGAGGTCGCGGCCAAGGAGCTCGACGTCGACGCAATCGTGTTCGACAACACCGATCCCGGCAGCCTGGAGGCGGCCCGCGCGCAGTTCCCGCACCACCTCGACACGATCGTCAACGTGCCTGCCCCTCGGTGGCAGGGCGGCGACCCCCGCACGTACTCGCTGGCCGACCAGGCCGCGGCATGGCGCACCGCGCTCGACGCCACCCTGCTGTCGGCCGTGCTGACCGTGCAGGTCGTCGGCGATCACCTGCGCTCAGGTGGCTCCATCGTCAACGTCGTCCCCGAGCATCCGCAGGAAGGCAGCGCCGAATCCGCGATCAAGGCGGCGGTGGCGGACTGGACCGCCGGGCAGGCCACCCACTTCGGCACCCGCGGCATCACCGTCAACGCGGTCGCATCCGGGCGCAGCGCGGAGCCCGGCTACGAGGGCCTGTCCCGGACGCCGCCGCCGGTGGCCGAGGAGATCGCCCGGCTGGCGCTGTTTCTCACCACACCGGCGGCGCGGCACATCACCGGTCAGACGCTGCACGTCAGCCACGGGGCACTGGCCAACTTCGGGTAATCGCGAGATCCCGCCAGCGTCCAACTAGGGTTGACGGAGTGACGATTCGACTCGCGCTCCAGATCCCGAACTTCTCCTACGGCACCGGCGTCGCCGAGCTGTTCCCCACCGTGATCGCCCAGGCCCAGGAAGCCGAGGCGGCCGGCTTCGACTCGGTCTTCGTGATGGACCACTTCTACCAACTGCCCGGTATCGGTACGCCCGATCAGCCGATGCTGGAGGCCTACACGGCGCTGGGCGGACTGTCCACCGCAACCCAGCGGGTTCAACTCGGCACGCTGGTCACCGGCAACACCTACCGCAATCCGACTCTGCTGGCCAAGGCCATCACCACGCTCGACGTGATGAGCCAGGGCCGCGCGGTGCTGGGCATCGGCACCGGCTGGTTCGAACTCGAGCACGAACAGCTCGGCTACGAGTTCGGTACCTTCACCGACCGCTTCAACAAGTTGGACGAGGCATTGCAGATCATCGTGCCGATGATCGAGGGCGACCGGCCCACCTTTTCGGGCAAGTACTATCAGACCACCGAGGCGATGGCCAATCCCCGCTTCCGGGAACGGATTCCACTGATGATCGGTGGCAGCGGGGAGAAGAAGACCATCCCGCTGGCCGCGCGCAGCTTCGACCATCTCAACCTGATCGCGACCTTCGACCAGTTGGCTCACAAGGTCAACGTGGTGCGGGAAAGCTGCGAGAAGATCGGTCGCGACCCTGCCACGCTGGAGACCAGCGTGCTGCTCACCGCGATCGTGGACGAGCAGATGACCCTCGACCAGATCTCCGAACGCGCCAGGGCGCGCACGGTGGTCGGATCCGCCGAGCAGATCGCCGAACAGGTCAAGGACAAGGTGCTCGGCGCCGGTGTGGGCGGCGTGATCCTCAACGTGCCCACCCAACACAGCGGGTACCGGCCCGGTGACGTCGCGGCCCTCGGCGAAGCGCTCAAGCCGCTCGTCGGCTCACAAACCACCCCCTGACGTGGGCTACAACACATCAATCCGATGAGGCTATTGGGGTTTCGGGCGGCTACCGTAAGGGTAGAAAACCGCACGTGACGCACCGTCGAGGAGCCCAGAATGAGCCATCCCGGAGCCACTGCATCTGATCGACACAAAGTAGTCATCATCGGGTCGGGGTTCGGTGGGTTGACCGCTGCCAAGGCGCTCAAGCGCGCCGATGTGGACGTCAAGGTGATCGCCAAGACCACCCACCACCTGTTCCAGCCGCTGCTGTATCAGGTCGCCACCGGCATCATCTCCTCGGGCGAGATCGCGCCGCCGACACGCATCATCCTGCGCAAGCAGAAGAACGCCCAGGTGCTGCTCGGCAACGTGACCCACATCGACTTGGCCAATCAGACCGTCAGATCCGAACTGCTCGGCCACACCTACGTCACCCCATACGACACGCTGATCGTCGCCGCCGGCGCCGGCCAGTCCTACTTCGGCAACGACCATTTCGCCGAGTGGGCGCCCGGCATGAAGACCATCGACGACGCGCTGGAACTGCGGGCTCGCATTCTCAGCGCGTTCGAGCAGGCCGAACGCTCCAGCGACCCAGCGCGTCGGGAGAAACTGCTGACGTTCACCGTTGTCGGTGCGGGTCCGACCGGCGTCGAAATGGCCGGTCAGATCGCCGAACTCGCCGATCACACGCTCAAAGGCGCTTTCCGCCACATTGATTCGACGACGGCTCGGGTGATCCTGCTGGACGCGGCGTCAGCCGTGCTGCCGCCCATGGGCGAGAAGCTGGGCAACAAGGCCCGGGCCCGGCTGGAGAAGATGGGCGTCGAGATCCAATTGGGTGCCATGGTCACCGACGTGGACCGCAACGGCATCACCGTCAAGGATCCCGACGGCACGTTCCGCCGCATCGAGTCGGCCACGAAGGTCTGGTCGGCCGGGGTGTCGGCGAGCCCGCTCGGTCGCGACCTCGCCGAGCAGTCCGGCGTGGAGATCGACAGGGCCGGCAGGGTGAAGGTGCTTCCGGACCTGAGCATTCCCGGGCATCCGAATGTCTTCGTCGTCGGCGACATGGCCGCGGTGGAAGGCGTCCCGGGCCAGGCGCAGGGCGCCATCCAGGGTGGCAACTACGCGGCCAAGGCCATCAAGGCGGAGTTGAAGGGCGCCGATCCCACCCAGCGCGAACCCTTCCAGTACTTCGACAAGGGTTCGATGGCCACCGTGTCGCGGTTCTCGGCGGTCGCCAAGATCGGGCCGCTGGAGTTCGGCGGCTTCATCGCGTGGCTGGCCTGGCTGGTGCTGCACCTGGTGTACCTGGTCGGGTTCCGTCGCAAGATCACCACGCTGCTGTCGTGGACGGTCACCTTCCTGTCCACGGCGCGGGGCAACCTGACGATCACAGAGCAGCAGGCCTACGCCCGCACCAGGATCGAGGGGCTCCAGGAGATCGCGTCGATGGTGCAGGACACCGAAAAGGCCGCGGTCTAGCTTCCCGCCCGCCCTGCCTGGCGAGCGACCGCGAATGTCCGTGAATTCCGCGGAAAAGACGGCATTTCGCGGTCACTCACCGGTGTGATTGGCAGGTTAATTTGTTCGTCACACACAGTCATTTGGCAGAAACACAGCCGCTCTAACGTCGCGAAGCGACAACCGCACGGTTCTGCGGACATAGAGGAAAGGCTGTTCATGCGACTTCTACGACGCTCTGCGCTGGTGGCCGGCAGCATCGCCGCCGCGACGGGCCTGGTGCTTACCGGCTGTGGCAGCAAGGCTGGCGAATCGGGTTCGGGCGTAGCCGAGTCATGTGTCGACACCTCGGGCCCGACGGTCAAAGTCGGTGCCTTGAACTCTCTTTCGGGCACCATGGCCATCTCCGAGGTGACCGTACGCCACGCCATCGACCTGGCCGTCGAGGAGATCAACGCCTCCGGTGGCGTGCTGGGCAAGCAGATCGAACTCGTCGGTGAGGACGGCGCATCCGAACCGACGGTGTTCGCCGAAAAGGCCGAGAAGCTGATCAGCAGCGACTGCGTGGCCGCGGTCTTCGGCGGCTGGACCTCCTCGTCACGCAAGGCGATGCTGCCCGTCTTCGAGAGCGCGAACTCGCTGCTGTACTACCCGGTGCAGTACGAGGGACTGGAAGCCTCCGACAACATCTTCTACACCGGCGCCACCACCAACCAACAGATCGTGCCCGCGCTGGACTACCTCAAGGAACAGGGCGTGACGTCGCTTTACCTGGTCGGCAGCGACTACGTCTTCCCGCAGACCGCCAACCGCATCATCAAAGCGTACGCGGACGCCAACGGCATGGAGATCAAGGGTGAGGACTACACGCCGCTGGGCTCGACGGATTTCTCCACCATCGTCAACAAGATCCGCACCGCCGACGCCGACGCGGTGTTCAACACGCTCAACGGCGACTCCAACGTCGCGTTCTTCCGCGAGTACCGCAACGTCGGCCTGACGCCGCAGGACATGCCGGTGGTGTCGGTGTCGATCGCCGAGGAGGAGATCGGCGGCATCGGCGTGCAGAACATCACCGGTCAACTGACCGCGTGGGATTACTACGAGACCGTCGACAATCCGGTGAACAAGGCGTTCGTCAAGGCGTACCAGGACAAATACGGCGCCGACAAGCCCACCTCGGATCCGATGGAGGCGGCCTATGTCTCGGTGTATCTGTGGAAGAACACCGTCGAGAAGGCACAGTCGTTCGATGTCACCGCGATTCAGGACAACGCGGGCGGGGTGACGTTCGACGCGCCGGAGGGCCTGGTCACGATCGACGGGGAGAACCACCACATCACCAAGACCGCCCGCATCGGTGAGATCCGCCCCGACGGGTTGATCTACACGGTGTGGGAGTCCCCCGGACCCATCGAGCCGGACCCCTATCTGAAGTCGTACAACTGGGCCGCGGGTCTCTCGAGCTGACCCGCGCATGGATGTCCTGATCGGGCAGCTGGCAACGGGATTGAGCCTCGGCTCGATCCTGTTGCTGGCCGCACTGGGCTTGTCGCTGACGTTCGGCCAGATGGGCGTCATCAACATGGCCCACGGCGAGTTCATCATGGCCGGCTGCTACACCGCCTACGTGGTTCAGCAGGTGGTGTCGAGTGCCGGTGTTTCCCTGGTGGTTTCGTTGCTGACAGGGTTTCTCATCGGCGGTGCGCTCGGTGCGCTTCTGGAGACGACGCTGATCCGGCGGATGTATCACCGCCCGCTGGACACGCTACTGGTGACGTTCGGTGTCGGCTTGGTGCTGCAACAGGTGGCGCGCGACGTCTTCGGCGCACCCGCCGTCAACGTGATCGCGCCGGCCTGGTTGTCGGGCGGGGTGGAGATTCTCGGCGCGGTGGTGCCCAAGACACGGATCTTCATCCTGGTGCTGGCGGTCGTCTGTGTCGCCGCGCTGGCGGCGGTGTTGAAGTTCAGCCCGATGGGACGCCGGATACGAGCGGTGGTGGCCAACCGCGACCTCGCGGAGACCAGCGGAATCTCATCGCGCAGAACCGACGTCACCACGTTCTTTGTCGGATCGGGCCTGGCCGCCGTCGCGGGGGTGGCGCTGACGTTGATCGGTTCGACCAGTCCCACCATCGGGCAGAGCTACCTGATCGACGCGTTCCTGGTGGTGGTCGTCGGTGGCCTCGGCCAACTCAAGGGCACGGTGATCGCGGCGTTCGCGCTGGGCTTCGCGAACTCGTTCATCGAGTACAACACCACCGCGTCGGTGGCCAAGGTGGTCGTGTTCGTGATCATCGTGATCTTCCTCCAGGTCCGCCCGCAGGGCCTGTTCACCGTCAGGACAAGGAGTCTCGCGTGAGAACCTTCCTGGGCCGCTGGCAGACCTGGGCCGGCTTCGGCGTCGCGGCCGTGCTGCTGTTCGCACTCGCCCCCACGGTCTTGTCGGACTTCCGGCTCAGCCTGCTGGCCAAGTTCCTGTGCTTCGCGATCGTGGCGGTCGGCATCGGGCTGGCCTGGGGCCGCGGCGGCATGCTGGTGCTGGGCCAGGGCGTGTTCTTCGGCCTCGGCGGCTACATGATGGGTATGCACCTCAAGATCGCCGACGCGCAGTTGCGCGGCGACGACGTGCCCGATTTCATGCAGATCGCCGGGGTGCGTGAACTTCCCGGATACTGGGCACCGTTCGCCTCCCCCGCGTTCACCCTCGCCGCGATCGTGCTGGTGCCCACCGCGATCGCCGCCGCACTGGGTCTCGGCGTGTTCAAACGCCGGGTCAAGGGCGCCTACTTCGCGATCCTGTCGCAGGCGCTGGCGGCCGCGCTGGCGATCCTGCTCGTCGGGCAGACCGGCCTGGGAGGCAGCAACGGGCTCAACCGGTTTCGCACTTTCTTCGGATTCGCGCTGAACGACCCGGTGAACCGGCGAATGCTGTACTTCATCGCCGCTGCCGTGCTGCTGACCGTCGTCGCCGTGGTGCGTCAGCTGATGGCGAGCCGGTACGGCGAGCTGCTGGTGGCCGTGCGCGACGGCGAGGAGCGGGTGCGTTTTCTCGGCTACGACCCGGCCAACATCAAGGTGGTCGCATACTCCGTCGCGGCACTGTTGGCCAGCATCGCGGGTGCGCTGTTCGCGCCGATCGTCGGCTTCATCGCCCCCTCGCAGGTCGGCATCCTGCCCTCGATCGCGTTCCTGATCGGCGTCGCGATCGGCGGCCGTACCACGCTGCTGGGTCCGGTACTGGGCGCTATCGGCGTCGCCTGGGCGCAAACCGTGTTCTCCGAACGGTTTCCGTCGGAGTGGACCTACGCCCAGGGCCTGCTGTTCATCGTGGTCGTCGGGTTCATGCCCGCCGGTATCGCCGGCATCGGCGCGGTGTTCGCGCGTCGGCGGCTGCGAAAACCCACACCGCCGCCCCGACCGTCTCCGGTGCCCGAACCCGAACCCGACAGCCAGAAGGTGGGCGTGTCCACATGACGACCCAAAGTGCACCGGTCGCGGGCGGCAACGCCGGAATGGGCGCCGAATACCTCGAAATCTCTGGACTGACCGTTGATTTCGACGGGTTCAAGGCAGTCAGTGACGTCGAGCTGACCCTGTTCCAGGGCGATCTGCGGTTTCTCATCGGGCCCAACGGCGCAGGCAAGACCACCGTCATCGACGCGATCACCGGGCTGGTGCCGGCAACCGGGTCGGTGAACAAGTCCGGCGTCGAACTGCTCGGCAAGAAGGTGCACCAGATCGCCCGGCTGGGGGTAGGACGCACGTTTCAGACCGCCAGCGTGTTCGAGCAGCTGACCGTGCTGCAGAACCTGGACATCGCGGCGGGTGCGGGACGGTCGGCGTGGACGCTGCTGCGCAGGCGCAAGCGTGTCCTGCCCGCGATCGAGGAGGCGCTCGAAACGACCGGGCTGGCCGATCTCGCCGACAGACCCGCGGGTGCGCTGGCCCACGGCCAGAAGCAGTGGCTGGAGATCGGCATGCTGCTGGTACAGAACGCTGACGTGCTGTTGCTCGACGAGCCGGTCGCCGGAATGAGCCACGAGGAACGGGAAGAGACCGGAAACCTGTTGCGCCGCATCGGCGCCGAACGCACCGTTGTCGTGGTCGAACACGACATGGATTTCATGCGGGCCTTCGCCACCTCGGTGACGGTGCTGGCGCGCGGGCGCGTGATCGCCGACGGAACGGTCACCGAGGTGCAGGCCAACTCGAAGGTTCAAGAAGTTTATCTGGGCACCGCGGCCGCGGGTGCCGAACTGGTCGAGGAGAACCGCTGATGCTGCAACTGATCGATATCCGCAGCGGCTACGGCCGCGCCGAAGTCGTGTACGGTGTGAGCATCGAGGTGCCCGGCGAAGGGGTGGCCGCGGTGATGGGGCACAACGGCGCGGGTAAGACCACGCTGCTGCGTGCCGCGGTCGGACTGCTCAAATGCAGTGCGGGCGAGGTGCTTTTCGACGGTGAGGACATCACCAGGCTGCGGCCCAGCGCCAGGGTGGCTCGCGGCCTCGCCTACGTGCCGCAGGGCCAACAGTCCTTCGGCCAGCTGACCACCATGGAGAACCTTCAGGTGGTCGCCGACGGTCGCAAGAACGGAAAACGCCTCGTCGACGAACAACTCGACCTGTTTCCCGCGCTCAAGGAACTGCTGACCCGCAAGGCCGGCCTGCTGTCCGGCGGGCAACGCCAACAGCTGGCGATCGCCCGCGCGCTGATCACCAGCCCCAGGTGCCTGATCCTCGACGAACCGACCGAAGGCATCCAGCCCTCGGTGGTGGCCGAGATCGAAACCGCCATCTCCGCGCTGACCAGCCGCGGTGGCCTGGGCGTCCTACTGGTCGAGCAGCACATCGGGTTCGCGCTGGAATCTTCGCAGCACTACTACATCCTGGAAGCCGGACGGCTCACCTCGAGCGGCGCCGGTGGCTCGGCATCAGAGACCGACGTACGCGCCGCGATGGCGATCTAGAGCCGCTCCCCCTGCCACGTCGCCAGGCAGCCGCCGCCGGCCAGCGCCAGTGGCCGGCCCGCGGTCTGGACGGTGCTCTGCGGATAGTGCAGTTCGCTGACGCACGCCATCGGTGCGCCCAATTCATCGTCGGTGACCGAGCCGCTGCCGAGTTCGACATGGTGGCGCACCAGCGGCGCACCGTCGACATCGGCGTGCAGCGATCCCGACCAGAACCCCTGGCGTTCACCGGACCTGCCGATCTGGACACGTTCCCGCAGCCGGATCCGGCTCGATGCGGTAAGGGTCAGGCGGGTCGCGCTGAGGTGGCGCGATGTCGCGGCGATGACCGTCGGCTCCGGATCGATGTCGAGGTCACCGGCCACCTCGAGCGTCCAGACCGCACGGGATTCGACGGTGGACGCGCCCGGCAGCGTCACCGTCGCCGCTGCGGTGCGCACCCGCAGCCGCGCGCCGGGCTCGACCACCACGCGGATGTGCAGCGCGTCGCCGCCCAGTGGGGTGGCCGCCGCCGACACCAGATGAACGGTGTCGGTGTCGGTCTGGCGGGCGGCGAGACCGCCTGCGCACTCGATGTGCGGTCGGCGGCCCGGCCTCGCGATCAGTACGACGTCCGAGCGCACTAGACCGGCACCTGCAGCTGTTCGCGCACCCAGGCCAGCACCGGGGCAGCCGTCGGGTCCTGCGTCAGCGAGATCAACGTGGTGGGACGGCCGCCGCGGACGCCGGCGGCGTCACGGCGCATCACCTCGAGGTCGGCGCCGACCAACGGCGCGAGGTCGATCTTGTTGATCACCAACAGGTCCGAGAACGTCACGCCGGGACCGCCTTTGCGGGGCACCTTGTCACCGCCGGCCACGTCGACGACGAAGATCTGGACGTCCACCAGCCCCGAGGAGAAGGTGGCGGTGAGGTTGTCGCCGCCGGACTCCACCAGGATCAGGTCCAGCCCGTCAGCCGAGTTGACGGCGATCAGGTCGTCGATGGCGTCGAGGTTGGCGGTGATGTCGTCGCGAATGGCGGTGTGCGGACAGCCGCCGGTCTGCACCGCCGCGATCCGCGCGTCGGGCAACACCGCGTGGCGGCGCAGAAAGTCGGCGTCTTCGGTGGTGTAGATGTCGTTGGTCAGCACAGCCACCGACAGCTCGTCGCGCAGCTGCCTGCACAGCGCGGCCACCAGCGCGGTCTTTCCCGAGCCGACGGGCCCGCCGACCCCGACCCGCAGCGGCTCCCCCGGCTGCCGCGGGCGCTTCGGCCTGTCGAAATGCCCATGGGGCTGACCGTCAACGAAATGTGGTGGCATAACGTGCCTTTCACGAGGCGAACAGCGGACGTTCGCGTTGACTGTGCCGTTCGGCCAGGACGTCGAGCAGCGGATCGGACAGCTCACACAGCCCTTTGCCGGCCTCGGTGGCCAGTTGATCACACAGCGGTCCCAGGTCGAACGTGATGGCCGCGACGTCACCGGGGTCCAGCGCCAGCAGCCGCTGAGCGGCCGTCGCCGATCCGGTCATCGTCGTGTAGATCACCGACAGCGCGGCGTGTTCGGGCGGCATTGCGCTGACCGCGCCCACCATTCCCGCCGCGACCGCCAGATGCGGGGTGGTGCCCAGCGGTCGCCATTCGACGTCCGGCCATACCCGCCGCGCCAACCGCACCAGCCCGCGGCCCTGCGAGCGTGAGGCCTGCCGGGCCGCCGGAGCCGGTGTGCGGGCATCGGTTTCGCGATCGGCCTCATCGATGCTCATCCGGCCGCCGCACACCGCCGCGGCGACCGACGCGGCCACCAGGCCGTGGGTTCGGACGCGCCTGCGCAGAAACGCCCGCAGCGTCGGAAGGTCGCGAACCAGGCCCTCGGTGACCGCCTGCTCGACGCCGCCGGAGTGCACGTGTCCACCGGTGGGCAACCGCGAGTCCGACAACGTGAGCAGTGTCGTGAGGTTTGTCATCAAAACAGGAAGTACCGTTGCGCCATTGGCAGTTCGGCCGGCGGGTCCTGCTGCCATACGTCGCCGTCGATGCGCACCGTGAACGTGTCCGGGTCGACCTCGATGGCGGGCAGCGCGTCGTTGAGCGGCAGATCGGCCTTGCCGACCGCGCGCACGTTCTTGACGGCGACCAGGCGGCGGGTGACGGCGAGGCGCTCGGCCAGGTTGTCATCGACCGCCTGCGGTGACACGAAATGTACCGAGGTGGCGGCCGCGGCCACCGGCGCGGCGCCGAACATCGGCCGCGGCAGCACCGGCTGTGGGGTGGGAATGGAGGCGTTCGCGTCTCCCATTGCCGCCCAGGCGATCATGCCGCCCTTGAGCACCGCGTGCGGACGCACCCCGAAGTACGCCGGCTCCCACAACACCAAATCGGCCAGCTTGCCTACTTCGACCGAGCCGACCTCGTCGTCGAGGCCGTGCGCGACCGCCGGGCAGATCGTGTATTTGGCCACGTAGCGGCGCACCCGGTTGTTGTCGGCGGCGCCGTCTCCGGGCAGCGCGCCGCGGCGGCGTTTCATCACGTGCGCGGTCTGCAGCGTGCGGATGACCACTTCCCCGATGCGACCCATCGCCTGGGAGTCGCTGCCGATCATCGATATCGCCCCGATATCGTGCAGCAGGTCTTCGGCGGCCATCGTCGACGGCCGGATCCGGCTTTCGGCGAACGCGAGATCCTCCGGGACCGCGGGGTTGAGGTGATGGCACACCATCAACATGTCGAGATGCTCGTCGAGGGTGTTGACGGTATGGGGCCGGGTCGGGTTGGTGGAACTCGGCAGCACGTTCGGGTGCGCCGCGACCGTGATGATGTCGGGTGCGTGCCCACCGCCCGCGCCCTCGGTGTGATAGGCGTGGATCGACCGGCCGTCGATCGCGCCGATCGTGTCCTCGACGAAACCCGCCTCGTTGAGCGTGTCGGAATGCAGCGCCACCTGCACTCCGGCCGCATCGGCGACGCTCAGGCACGCGTCGATGGCCGCCGGTGTCGCCCCCCAGTCCTCGTGCAGCTTGAAACCCGAAGCGCCGCTGCGCAACTGCTCCCACAACGCCTCGGCGCTGACCGTGTTGCCCTTGCCGAGCAACGCGACGTTCATCGGCCAGGAGTCCAGCGACTCCAGCATCCGCCCCAGATGCCATGCACCGGGGGTGACGGTGGTCGCCTTGCTGCCTTCGGCGGGTCCGGTGCCTCCGGCGATCACGGTGGTGATGCCTGCGCCGAGCGCCTCGTCCATCTGCTGAGGGCAGATCAGGTGCACGTGGCAGTCGATGCCACCGGCGGTGACGATGCGACCGTTGCCGGCGATGATCTCCGTCGACGGCCCGACCACCAGGTCGGGGTGCACACCGGCCATGATGTCGGGGTTACCGGCCTTGCCGATCGCGACGATGCGACCGTCGCGAATGCCGATGTCGGCCTTGATGATTCCCCAGTGGTCGATGATCACCGCGCCGGTGACGACGGTGTCGGGTGCGCCGTCGGCGCGGGTGGCGCGTGCCTGCCCCATCGACTCGCGCAGCACCTTGCCGCCGCCGAACACCGCCTCGTCACCCGCCAGTTGCGGGCCGCCGCTACGGTCCTCGGTGATCTCGACGAACAGGTCGGTGTCGGCCAGCCGGATCCGGTCGCCGGCGGTCGGACCGTAGAGGGCTGCGTACCGCGGCCGCGACAGCCGCGTCACGACGCGTCCAGCGGGCCGGGAGGCGACAGTGTCAACCCGGGCACCACCCGGGCTCCGCTCAGCGGTACCAGCGAGACGCGCTGGGCGATACCGGGTTCGAACCGCACGGCGGTGCCCGCGGGAATGTCCAGTCGCAACCCGTGTGCGGCGCCGCGGTCGAACTTCAGCGCAGTGTTGGCCTGAGGCAGGTGCACATGGCTGCCGACCTGGACGGGACGGTCACCGGTGTTGACCACCTCGAGCTCCAGACGCGGTGCGCCGGCGTTGATCTCGATGTCGTCGGTCCCGAACACGATCTCGCCGGGCACCATCGGAGCGCTCACGAGATCGGGTGGTGGACGGTGACCAGCTTGGTGCCGTCCGGGAATGTCGCCTCTACCTGGACGTCGCCGAGCATCTCGGGCACCCCTTCCATGACGTCGTCGCGGCGCAGCACCTCCCGACCGCTGACCATCAACTCCGCGACCGTGCGGCCGTCGCGGGCACCCTCGAGGATGTGGTCGGTGATCACCGCGACCGCTTCGGGGTGGTTGAGCCTCAGGCCGCGTGCCCGTCGCCGCCGCGCCAGTTCGGCGGCGTAGGACAGCAGCAGCAGATCCTGCTCATGCGGTGTCAAGCGCATAGTCGGCGATATTGCCATGCCGCGCACGGCGCGGCAGCGCAAGAAGTGCGATTTCGGCGTGGCTGGTCGCGCTGAGCGCGACTGCGCACGCCGAAATCACTAGCGTGTTTACTCCGCCGGCAAGTTCTGCAGCCGCACCTGTCCGCGTGCGACCACGCGTTGGTCGTCGTCGGTGATGGTGATCAGCCACAGCTGTTGCCGCCGTCCCCGGTGGATGGGCGTGGCGACGGCCGTGACGGTGCCCGACGAGATCGCGCGCAGGAAATCGGTGTTGTTGTTGACCCCGACGACCGTGCCCCCGCCGTTGGCGGCCAGCCAGGTCGCGCCCGACACGCTCGCCAGGCTCTCGACGACCGCGCAGTACACCCCACCGTGCACGATCCCCCACGGCTGCAACAGCTTGTCGTTGATCTTCAGCTGCGCCTTGCTGCCGTCGGGGGTCACCTCGAGGTACTGCAGTCCGAGTTCGGTGTCGAAACCGGCGCCGAGGCCGGGCGGTACGTCCGTCGTCACGCAGATGTGTCTACACGTCGGCGCCGAGGTCGCCGCGCCTACCCCGGGGATTCGCCGGCTACCGCGAGAAACAGACGGACCCCGCGCCCGTGACGCGGGGTCCGTCTTCACGTGGACCGGGGGTCTCTGCAGCCCTCAGGACTCCGGCGCGGTCCGGGTTCGTGACGTTTTCTGATCGTCGAACAAAACACCCACAGAATAGGCAAGGCTTACCTAATTAAGCAAGACCTTCCGCGGGGCGGTGCGGCTCGTTCCGCGCACCGGCAGGCCGAAGCCCGCCAGCGCGTCCAGAACCGCCTGGCTGCGGCGCATGCTGGCCGCCTCGCTGCAGCGGGCCAGCATCGGCACCTGCGTCGCGGCGCTCACCACGATCCCTCCGGCGACGTGCCACATCGACGCGATCGGCATGGCGTCGCCGCTGAGCTCGGCGAGCTTGTGGAACAGCGGGTCCAGCGCGCGATGACTGCGGTGGGCCAACCAGGTCGTCAGTGCCGCCTCGTTGGGCAGCGCGACGATGCCGTCGCGTGCGCAGTTGCCCTGCACATCGGCCCGGTCGCGGAAGAACGGGTCACCGGGTAACGCGCGCAGCGTCGGGTCGGCCACCCCCACCCAGTCGACGGTGCCCTCAGAGTCCACGTGCACCCAGAGGTTCTCCAGGCCGGTGTCCCATGCCCGACCCTCGAGCACCAGCAGCGGAATCACCCGGCCGAGCACGACGTGTGCGAGCGTCGCCGCCAACTGTTGAGACACTGCGGCGCGGCTGTCGGTCTCCGCGACGGCGAGGTCGAACATCGCCTGCAGCCGGTCGGTGGTCAACGCCTCCGCCAGCGGCCACCACCGCCTGCGGGACAGATCGCCCATCACCGCGACGCCGTAGACCCGCGGACACTCCGGATAGAGCTCGCGAAGCCGGCGGCTGGACTCGTGCAGCGGCAGTGTCCGCGTGATCGTCATGCTCGCGATGAGCGGGTCGTCGACCAGAACCGTCATGGCACCTCCGATCAGAGTTAGGTTAGCCTTACTATAGGCCCGCACTCGGTGGCGCTGACTACCCCCCCTGGGACCCTCTGCGATCGGACTCACAACCCGCGCTGACCATGGTTCGCGTCCGCTTGCAGGGCGGCCGGCGCCGCTTCGGCGAGCTGATACGACGCACGGTAGTAAGCCCGTAGTAGGCTGGGTTCACCGCTCTAGGAGATGAACAGGAATGGCCAAGTTGACGCGCCTAGGCGATCTCGAACGCGCGGTGATGGACCACCTCTGGTCCGCGCCCGAACCTCAGACCGTGCGCCAGGTACACGAGGCGTTATCGGCCGAACGCGACCTGGCGTACACCACGATCATGACCGTGCTGCAACGGCTGGCCAAGAAGAGCCTCGTGGTGCAACACCGCGACGACCGCGCCCACCGCTACGCCCCCACCCACGGTCGCGACGAACTGGTCGCGGGGCTGATGGTCGATGCGCTCGACCAGGCTGCGGACTCCGGTAGCCGTGAGGCGGCGCTGGTGCATTTCGTCGAGCGCGTGGGCGCCGACGAGGCGGCGGCGCTGCGCCGGGCGCTGACCGAACTGGAGAGTAAACACGGCGTTCCGCCGCCCGCTGGCGGTCCAGGCCCCGGCTGAGGGACACTGACGGCGTGTCCGCGCTGGTTTTCACCGTCATGGCTCTGGTCTTGTCGGGGCCGGTGCCTGCGGTGCTGGCACGGGCCTCCTGGCCGACCAGGGCGCCCAGGGCGGCCATCGTGTTGTGGCAGGCGGTGGCGCTCGCGGCGGTGCTGTCGGCGTTCTCGGCCGGAATCGCCATCGCCAGTAGGCTTTTCGCACCAGGACACGACGGGCGTCCGACCGCGACAGTGGCCAGCGGCATCGAGGCGATGGGCCTGCCGCTGTGGCTCGTACACGTCCTGGTCCTCACGCTCACCCTGGTGATCGGCGCCCGGCTCGCCGTGTCGGTGCTGCGGGTGGCGATTTCCACCCGGCGCCGCCGGGCGCACCACCGCATGGTGGTGGACCTGGTGGGCCGCTCGCGGCGCAGCGGCCTGCGCATCATCGACGTGGCCGAACCGCTGGCATACTGCCTGCCCGGCGTGCGCAGCCGGGTGGTGGTCAGCCAGGGCACCCTGGCGGCCCTGGACGACCACGAGATGTCTGCCATCCTGTCGCACGAACGCGCGCATCTGCGCGCCCGCCACGACCTGGTTCTGGAGATGTTCACCGCGATGCGCGCCGCCTTCCCCCGGTTCGTCCGAAGCGCCAGTGCCCTGGGCGCCGTGCGGTTGTTGGTCGAGATGCTCGCCGACGACACCGCGCTTCGCGCCGCGGGTCCCACCCCGCTGGCTCGCGCGCTGGTGGCCTGCGCGGCCAGTCCGGCGCCCTCCGGTGCGCTGGCCGCGGGCGGTCCGAGCACCGTGGAGCGAGTGCGCCGCCTGGCCGGCCGGGGCAACAGCCGGGTGCTGGCGGTCGCGGCCTACGCGGGCGCCGCGGCGGTGCTGGTGGTACCGACTGTCGCCGTGGCGGTGCCGTGGCTGACCGAACTTCATCGACTCTTCACCGCGCTGGGATAAGCGCGACTGATAGACGCGTTCACCTACAACAAAACAACGAAAGGCGCTCGCATGAGTCCGTCCGACGCTTCCGCTCCCGCCTCCGCTCAGATCGGGGTCACCGGCCTTGCCGTGATGGGGTCGAACATCGCGCGAAACTTCGCCAGGCACGGGTACACGGTCGCGTTGCACAACCGCTCGATCGCCAAGACGGACGCACTCCTGAAGGAGCACGGGTCGGAGGGCAAGTTCGTCCGGACCGAGACCATCACCGAATTCCTTGCCGCCCTTGAGAAGCCACGTCGAGTGCTGATCATGGTCAAGGCTGGTGAACCGACCGACGCCGTCATCAACGAGCTCGCCGACGCGATGGAGGAAGGCGACATCATCATCGACGGCGGCAACGCGCTCTACACCGACACCATCCGGCGGGAGAAGGCGATCCGCGAGCGCGGCCTGCACTTCGTCGGCGCGGGGATCTCCGGCGGCGAGGAGGGCGCGCTCAACGGCCCGTCGATCATGCCCGGCGGACCCGCGGAGTCCTACAAGTCGCTCGGCCCGCTGCTCGAGGAGATCTCCGCGCACGTCGACGGTGTGCCGTGCTGCACCCACATCGGACCCGACGGTGCCGGGCACTTCGTGAAGATGGTGCACAACGGCATCGAATACTCCGATATGCAGCTGATCGGCGAGGCCTACCACCTGCTGCGCGACGCTCTGGGGCTCACCGCCCCCCAGATCGCCGACGTGTTCACCGAGTGGAACACCGGCGATCTCGACAGCTTCCTGGTCGAGATCACCGCCGAGGTGCTGCGCCAGACCGATGCGAAGACCGGGAAGCCGCTGGTCGACGTCATCGTCGACGAGGCCGAACAGAAGGGCACCGGCCGGTGGACGGTGAAGTCGGCCCTCGACCTCGGCGTGCCGGTCACCGGCATCGCCGAAGCCGTGTTCGCCCGCGCGCTGTCCGGTTCGGTGGCCCAGCGCCGGGCCACCACGGGGTTGGCCTCCGGGCAGCTCGGCGGAACGCCCGCTGACGCAGACAAGTTCATCGACGACGTCCGCCAGGCGCTCTATGCCTCCAAGATCATCGCGTACGCCCAGGGCTTCAACCAGATCCAGGCGGGCAGCGCGGAGTACGACTGGGGCGTCACCCCCGGCGACCTGGCGACGATCTGGCGTGGCGGCTGCATCATTCGGGCCAAGTTCCTCAACCGGATCAAGGAGGCCTACGACGCGGACCCGGACCTGGCCACGCTGATCGCGGCGCCCTACTTCCGCAGCGCCGTCGAGTCGGCGATCGACAGTTGGCGCCGCGTGGTCGGGACGGCCACCCAACTGGGCATCCCGGTTCCGGGGTTCGCCTCGGCGCTGTCCTACTACGACGCGCTGCGCACCGAGCGGCTGCCCGCGGCGCTGATCCAGGGACTGCGCGACTACTTCGGCGCACACACCTACGCGCGTATCGACTCCGACCGGGACCAGAAGTTCCACACACTGTGGAGCGGGGACCGCAGCGAAGTCCCCGCCTAGCTCCACGCCCGGCCGCGTCGACGTCACTAGACTCGCAGGCGATGCGTTTCCTTGACGGGCACAAGCCCGGGTTCGACCTGACCTACGACGACGTGTTCATCGTCCCGGGCCGCTCCGAGGTGCAATCGCGGATGGACGTCGACCTGTCCACCTCGGACGGGTCGGGTACGACGATCCCGGTGGTGGTCGCGAACATGACGGCGGTGGCCGGGCGACGGATGGCCGAGACGATCGCCCGCCGCGGCGGCATCGTCGTACTGCCCCAGGACCTTCCGATCTCGGCGGTGCAACAGACCGTCGAGTTCGTCAAGAGCCGCGACATGGTGGTGGACACCCCGGTGGTGCTGTCCTCCGACGACTCGGTGTCGGACGCGATGGCGTTGATCCACAAACGCGCCCACGGCGCGGCGGTGGTGGTGCTCGAGAATCGACCGATCGGACTGGTCACCGAGGCCAACTGCGTCGGCGTCGACCGGTTCACCAGGGTCCGTGACGTCGCGGTGTCCGATTTCGTCACCGCGCCGGTGGGCACCGACCCGCGCAAGGTGTTCGACCTGCTCGAACACGCCCCGATCGAGGTCGCCGTCCTGACCGAGGCCGACGGCACACTGGCCGGGGTGTTGACGCGCACCGGGGCGCTGCGGGCCGGGATCTACACCCCCGCGGTGGATGCATCCGGACGGCTGCGCATCGCCGCGGCCGTCGGGATCAACGGTGACGTCGGCGCCAAGGCCCGCGCCCTGGCAGAGGCCGGGGTGGACCTGTTGGTGATCGACACCGCGCACGGCCATCAGATCAAGATGCTCGACGCCGTCGAGTCGGTGGCCGCGCTGGACCTCGGGCTGCCGGTGGCCGCGGGCAACGTGGTCTCGGCCGAGGGCACCAGGGACCTGATCGAAGCCGGCGCGTCGATCGTCAAGGTCGGCGTCGGCCCCGGCGCGATGTGCACCACCCGGATGATGACCGGGGTCGGCCGGCCACAGTTCTCGGCGGTACTCGAATGTGCCGCAGCCGCAAGGGAACTCGGAGCTCACGTGTGGGCCGACGGAGGTATCCGTCATCCACGCGATGTCGCGCTGGCATTGGCCGCGGGGGCGTCCAACGTGATGATCGGGTCCTGGTTCGCCGGCACCTACGAGTCGCCGGGCGACCTGATGATCGACCGCGAGGACCGGCCGTACAAGGAGAGCTACGGCATGGCGTCCAAACGCGCGGTCGCGGCGCGCACCTCCACCGACAGCCCGTTCGACCAGGCCCGCAAGGCGTTGTTCGAGGAGGGCATCTCCACCTCGCGGATGGGCCTGGACCCCTCCCGCGGCGGTGTCGAGGACCTGCTCGACCACATCACCGCGGGCCTGCGCAGCACATGCACCTATGTGGGCGCCGCCAACCTCGCCGAACTGCACGAGAAGGCGGTACTGGGTGTGCAGTCCCCCGCCGGGTTCGCCGAGGGCCATCCGCTGCCCACCGGTTGGTGAGTCCGACACCGCGCCGCCAGCCGCTACCATATGTTTTTCATCAGTCGTCTACTCGAAAGGGACGCCGTGCCGCAGGCACCCGTCGAGACCGCGGATGCCGATCGGGCTTTGCCGTCCGAGCGGCCGGGACGCGAGTCCTCCGACGCCGAGCCCCCCTCTAGTGGGCCGGGCACACCGCCCGGCGCCCGCATGCCGAGGGTCCGATGACCCTCACGATGTCCCTGCTGGCCATCGGCGCGATCGTGCTGTTGACGGCGGGGACCGCGGTGTTCGTCGCGGCCGAGTTCTCGCTGACCGCGCTGGAACGCAGCACCGTCGAGGCCAACGCCCGCACCGGCAACCGCCGCGACCAGATGGTGCGCCGGGCACACCGCACGCTGTCGTTTCAGCTGTCCGGCGCGCAGGTGGGCATCTCCATCACCACATTGGCCACCGGCTTTCTCGCCGAACCCGTCGTCGCGAGGCTGATCCACCCCGGCCTCGACGCGATCGGGGTGCCGCCGCGGCTCGCGAGCGGTCTGTCGTTGTTCTTCGCCGTGGTGATCGCCACGTCGCTGTCGATGGTGTTCGGGGAACTCGTCCCGAAGAACCTCGCGGTGGCCCGCCCGGTGCAGACGGCGCGCTGGTCGGCCGGACCGCAGTTGGTGTTCTCGGCGGTGTTCACCCCGCTGATCCGGCTGACCAACGGTACGGCGAACTGGATCCTGCGCCGGCTGGGTATCGAGCCCGCCGAGGAGCTGCGGTCGGCGCGCTCGGCACAGGAACTGGTGTCGCTGGTGCGAAGCTCCGCACGCAGCGGCGCGCTGGACCCGGTGACCGCGCAACTCGTCGACCGGTCCCTGCAGTTCGGCGAGCGCACCGCCGAGGAGTTGATGACTCCGCGGTCCAAGATCGAGGCGCTCGAGGCCGACCACACCGTCGCCGACCTGGTGTCGGCGGCCATCAAGACCGGCTTCTCCCGATTCCCGATCATCGCCGGTGACCTCGACGAGACGCTGGGCATCGCCCACGTCAAGCAGGTGGTGGAGGTGCCCCGCGACAGACACCACACCGCGCGGCTGGCCTCGCTCGCGCGGCCGGTCGCCAAGGTGCCCTCCACCCTCGACGGTGACTCGCTGATGAGCCAGATCCGCGCCAACGGTCTGCAGACCGCGTTGGTGGTCGACGAGTACGGCGGCACCGCGGGCATGGTGACGATGGAGGACCTGATCGAGGAGATCGTCGGCGACGTGCGCGACGAGCACGACTTCGAGGCACCCGGCGTCGTGCCCGCGGGACGCGGCTGGCAGGTGTCGGGTCTGCTGCGCATCGACGAGGTGGCCGACGCCACCGGGTTCCGCGCCCCCGACGGCGATTACGAGACCATCGGCGGACTGGTGCTCGAGAAGCTCGGCCACATCCCCGAGGTGGGTGAGTCGATCGAACTGGGTGCGTTCGAGCCGGACGGTCCGCTGGAGGATCCGGTGCGCTGGCTGGCCACGGTGGTCCGGATGGACGGCAGACGCATCGACCTGCTGGAGCTGACCAAGCTGGGCAGACGTCAGACCGGAGACGAGCACCGATGAGCGACATCTTCGGAGTGCTACTTACCGTGCTGCTGCTCGGGGCCAATGCGTTTTTCGTCGGCTCGGAGTTCGCGCTGATCTCGGCGCGCCGCGACCGCCTGGAAGCGCTGGCCGAGCAGGGCAAGAAGCGCGCGGTGACGGTCATCCGTGCCGGCGAGCAGCTGTCGCTGATGCTGGCCGGGTCCCAGCTGGGCATCACGATCTGCTCGATCCTGCTGGGCCGCGTCGGCGAACCGGCGGTCGCCCACCTGTTGGAGAAACCGTTCGGGGCGCTGGGCATCCCCGAGGCCGTTCTGCACAGCGTGTCCTTCGTGGTGGCGCTGGCCGTGGTGGTGATCCTGCACGTACTGCTCGGCGAGATGGTGCCGAAGAACATCGCCATCGCCGGGCCCGAATCGGCGGCGATGCTGCTGATCCCGACCTACCTGGTGTGGATGCGCTTCGCCAGGCCGCTGATCGCGTTCTACAACTGGTGCGCCAACATCACCCTGCGCGCGTTTCGCGTCGAACCGCGCGACGAACTCGACGTCACGGTCTCGACCGTCGAACTGTCCGAGATGATCGCCGAGTCGGTGTCGGTGGGGCTGCTCGATCCTGAAGAGCACAGCAGGCTGACCCGCGCCCTGCAGATCCGCAACCGGGTCGCCGACGACGTGGCCCTGCCGTTGACAGACATCCGCGCGGTCTCGGTCGCCGAGGAGGGGGCGGGTCCGACGGTCGCGGCGGTCGAACAGGCGCTGGCCGAAACCGGCTACTCCCGGTTCCCGGTGACCAACCTGTCCGGCGAGTACATCGGCTACCTGCACATCAAGGACGTCCTGCCGCAGTTCGAGGAGCCGACCAACGGCGACGCCGTGCTCGACGCGGCCATGGTGCGCCCACTGCCCCGACTGCCGGCCTCGCTGTCGCTGCCCGACGCGTTGTCGCGGCTGCGGCGCAACAAGGCCCATCTGGCGTTGCTCACCGCGCCCGACGGCAGTGTGTCGGCGATGGTCGCGCTCGAAGATCTGGTCGAGGACCTCGTCGGCACCGTGCGCGATGGAACCCACCGTGTCTGAGGTGCTGGCCGAGCAGGACTGGACCGCACGGGCACGTCGGCACCGGGCGCGGGTGGACGATTTCCTGGCGCACCACCGCGACGCCGCCGGACCACACCACCCGGTCTGGGCGTTCTTGTTCACCTACTACAGCCTGCGGCCTCGCCAGCTGCGCACCTGGCATCCTGGCTACGGCGTCGCACTCGCCGGAGCGTCGGCCCGCCGTTACCTGGGCCGCACCGGCTACGGGCCCGGTGCGCTCGGCGTCACGGTCACCCGTGAGCATCTGGCGGCCCGCGCCGAGACCGTGCGGTTCATCGCCCGGTTGCTGCGGGCCACGGCCACCCGACCGGCGCGGCTGAACTGCTTCGGGTTACACGAGTGGGCCATGGTGTACCGCGCGCCGACACCGCGCCACGCCCAGATCCCGCTGCGGCTGGGGGCCGCGGGCACCGACGCCGTCGTCGAGTCGATGCCGTTGCGCTGCAGCCATTTCGACGCGTTTCGCTTCTTCACCGCGTCCGCCGCCGGCCGCAACTGCGACCAGCTCACCCGCGACGACCAGATCGCGTCCGAACAACCGGGCTGTCTTCACGCGGCGATGGATCTGTACAAGTGGGCGTTCAAGCTGGGCCCGCTGGTCGAATCCGAACTCGTGACCGACTGCCTGGACCTGGCCGCACATGCCCGTGAACTCGACATGCGGGCCAGCCCCTATGATCTTCGCGACTACGGATTCGAACCGATCGCGATCGAGACACCGGCCGGTCGCGCCGAATACGTTCGTACTCAGCAGGCCATCGCCGACCGGGCGGAGCCGCTGCGGGCCGCCCTCGCAGAGCGGTGTGACGCGTTGCTTGCCTGCGTGGGCCGACAGCCGGGCAACGGTGCACGGCGAAGGGCCGACGTTACCCACGGGTAAGCTGTTGCGACAGCTAAAGGGAGGAAACATGACCGACCGCGTGACGGTAGGGAACCTGCGCGTGGCTCAGGTGTTGTACGACTTCATCAACAACGAGGCACTGCCGGGCACCGACGTGGACCCCGACACTTTCTGGTCGGGAGTGGACAAGGTGGTCGCCGATCTGACGCCGCGCAACGAGGAGTTGCTGGCGCGCCGCGACGATCTGCAGGCCCGCATCGACAAGTGGCACCGGCAGCGGGTGATCGAGCCGCTCGACAGCGACGCCTACCGCGAGTTCCTCACCGAGATCGGGTACCTGCAGCCCGAGCCCGAGGACTTCACCATCACCACCGCCAACGTCGACGACGAGATCACCACCACCGCGGGTCCGCAGCTGGTGGTCCCGGTGACCAACGCCCGGTTTGCGCTCAACGCCGCCAACGCCCGCTGGGGGTCGCTCTACGACGCGCTCTACGGCACCGACGTCATCCCCGAAACCGACGGCGCCGAGCAGGGCACCAGTTACAACAAGGTCCGCGGCGACAAGGTCATCGCCTACGCCCGCGGCTTCCTCGACGAGGCCGTGCCGCTGGCCGACGGAAAGTGGAGCGAGGCCACCGGCCTGCGCATCGAGGACGGTCACCTGGTCGTCGCGCTGGCGGATCAGACCACCGCGCTGGCCACCCCCGAGCAGTTCGTCGGCTACACCGGCGAGCTCGGCTCGCCGCAGTGGTCGGTGCTGCTGCGCAACAACGGCCTGCACATCGAGATCCTGGTCGACCCCGACTCCCCCGTCGGGTCCACCGACGCCGCCGGCATCAAGGACGTCGTGCTGGAGTCCGCGGTCACCACGATCATCGACTTCGAGGACGCGGTGGCCGCCGTCGACGCCGAGGACAAGACGGCCGCCTACCGCAACTGGCTGGGCCTGATGCGCGGCGACCTGTCCGCGGAGGTCACCAAGGACGGCACCACCTTCACCCGGGTGCTCCACGAGGACCGCACCTACAGCACCCCCGACCGCGGTTCCGGGTCCGGCGAGCTCACCCTGCCCGGCCGCAGCCTGCTGTTCGTGCGCAATGTCGGGCACCTGATGACCAACGACGCGATCCTGCGCACCGGGCCCGACGGCCAGGAGTCGGAGGTGTACGAGGGCATCCAGGACGCGCTGTTCACCGGTCTGATCGCCATCCACGGGCTGCGGGCGGGCGAGGCCAACGGCCCGATGGTCAACAGCCGCACCGGGTCGGTCTACATCGTCAAGCCCAAGATGCACGGTCCCGACGAGGTCGCCTACACCGTCGACCTGTTCAGCCGCGTCGAGGACGTGCTCGGGTTGCCGCAGAACACCCTCAAGGTCGGCATCATGGACGAGGAACGTCGCACCACCGTCAACCTGAGGGCGTGCATCAAGGCCGCGTCCGAACGGGTGGTGTTCATCAACACCGGCTTCCTGGACCGCACCGGCGACGAGATCCACACCTCGATGGAAGCCGGCCCGATGATCCGCAAGGGCGCCATGAAGACCCAGCCCTGGATCCTGGCGTATGAGGACAACAACGTCGACGCCGGTCTGGCGACCGGTTTCGTCGGGCGCGCCCAGATCGGCAAGGGCATGTGGGCGATGACCGACCTGATGGCCGACATGGTCGAGCAGAAGATCGGCCAGCCCAAGGCGGGCGCGAACACCGCCTGGGTGCCGTCTCCGACGGCGGCGACTCTGCACGCCATGCACTACCACCAGGTCGACGTCGCCGAGGTGCAGAAGCAACTCGCGGGTAAACGCCGCGCGACCATCGACCAACTGCTCACCATCCCGCTGGCCAAGGAGTTGGCGTGGGCGCCCGAGGAGATCCGTGAGGAGGTCGACAACAACTGCCAGTCGATCCTCGGCTATGTGGTGCGCTGGATCGACCAGGGCGTCGGATCCTCCAAGGTGCCCGACATCCACAACGTCGCGCTGATGGAAGACCGTGCGACGCTTCGCATCTCCAGTCAGCTGCTGGCGAACTGGCTGCGCCACGGCGTGATCACCGAGGACGATGTGAAGACCAGTCTGCGCCGGATGGCCGCGGTGGTCGACGAGCAGAACGCCGACGACGAGAAGTACCGTCCGATGGCGCCCGACCCGGAGGCCAGCATCGCGTTCTTGGCCGCCCAGGAACTGATTCTGTCCGGCGCCGATCAGCCCAACGGCTACACCGAGCCGATCCTGCACCGGCGCCGTCGCGAATTCAAGGCGGCCAATAGCGGTGGTTGATCCGATGGGTCGAGGACGCGGGCACGAGGTCAGCGGTGGGCAGGCATAGGCTTCCCGATCCCGAGGATTCGCCGGACGACGGGCGCCACGACGAGGCCGAGACCGAGCGGTTCGGCCAACCCGTCTACGGCACACCGGATTACCGCGGTTCGGACTGGTCCGGTTACCAGGATCCGTCGTTCGAGGAGCCATTCGACGATGAGCCGGCGTTCGACGAGGGGTTCGACGTCGAGGACCGTCGCGACGACACCTCGGACACCTCGGACACCTCCGACATTGCGGACACCTCCGACACCTCGGTGCCCCGGTTCCGCTCCGGTCCCCAGCACACCGGGGGCTGGGAAAACGGCGAATGGACCGGCAGCCACCGTGCGGTGACCACCGGCAGGCGCCCGGTCAGCGTCGGGGTCATCGTCGCGCTGGTCACCGTGGTCGTGCTGGTCGGTGCGTTCATCCTGTGGCGCTTCTTCGGCGACGCGTTGTCCAGTCGCAGCGACGTCGCGGCGGCGCGCTGCGTCGACGGCGAGCTGGCCGTCGCGGTGCTGGCCGATCCGTCGATCTCCGAGCATGTCCAGACGCTGGCCAACACCTACAACGAGACCGCCGCGCCCGTGGGCGACCGCTGCGTCAAGGTCGGGGTCAAACCCGCCGCCCCCGACCAGGTGGTCAACGGGCTCACCGACACCTGGCCGGCCGAACTGGGTGAGCGACCGGCCCTGTGGATTCCGGCCAGCTCCGTCTCGGCGGCCCGGCTCCAGACCGCGGCGGAGGCCAAGATCGTCAGCGACAGCCGCTCCCTGGTCACTTCCCCCGTCCTGCTCGCCGTCAGGCCACCGCTCAAACAGGCGTTGGCACAACAGAATTGGGCAACATTACCGGCCCTGCAGACCAACCCCATGGCGCTGGACGCGCTGGGGTTGGCGGGCTGGGGACCCCTGCGGCTGGCGCTGCCCCGCATCGGCGACAGCGACGCGTCCTACCTGGCCGCCGAGGCCGTCGCGGCGGCGTCGGCGCCCGACGGCCAGCCGCCCAGCGCCGGACTGGGCGCGGTGAACTCGTTGCTGGCGGGTCAGCCCGAGCTCACCGACGACACCGGCGCGGCCGCGATGGACGCGCTGGTCGGCGCCCGTGATCCGGCGAGCGCACCGGTGCACGCCGTGGTCACCACCGAACAGCAGCTCTACCAGAAGGCGTCATCGCTGCCCGATGCGAAAGACGTCCTGGCGGGCTGGCTACCGCCGGGGCCGACCGCCATGGCGGACTATCCGACGGTGCTGTTGACCGGTGACTGGCTGTCGCAGGAACAGGTCCGGGCGGCAAGCGAGTTCTCCCGGTTCATGCGCAAACCCGAACAGCTCGCCGACCTGGCCGCGGCGGGCTTTCGCACCGAGGGCGGCACACCGCCGCAAAGCGATGTCACCGACTTCGCCCCGGTTTCCGAGCCGCTGTCGGTGGGCGACGACGCCCAGCGCGCCACGCTGGCCGATGCGCTGACCGCCCCGTCGGGACCTCCGGCGGTGACGGTCATGCTGGACCAGTCGATGCCCAACCAGGAGGGCGGCACCTCCCGGTTGGCCAACGTGGTCACCGCACTCGACGCGCGCCTGCAGGCGTTGCCGCCGGACGCCGCGGTCGGCTTGTGGACCTTCGACGGGGTCCGGGGCCAGTCGGAGGTTCCGACGGGGCCGCTGTCCGAGCCTGTCGACGGCAGGCCCAGGTCGGACGAACTGTCCGCGGCGCTGGACTCCCAGACCGCATCCGGAGGCGGTGCGGTGTCCTACACCACGCTGCGGTTGGTCTACGAAGAGGCCAAGAAGAATTACCGCGAGGGACAGCAGAATTCGATCCTCGTCATCACCACGGGGCCGCACACCGACCGCACCCTGGACGGGGCGGGCCTTCAGGACTTCATCCGCGGCGCGTTCGACCCCGCCCGCCCGATCGCGGTGAACGTGATCGATTTCGACTCCGACTCCGACCGCCCCACCTGGGAAGCCGTCGCGCAGATCAGCGGTGGCGGTTACGAGAACCTGGCCAGTTCGGCATCGCCGGAACTGACCGCCGCCATCGCGCGGTTCGTGGCCTAGTGCGACGCCGTTGACAGCAGGCTCAGCGCGGCACGCATGAACACGTCGGGCACCTCCACCTGCGGGTAGTGCCCGACGCCGGGCAGTTCGACGACGTCTGCGGCGGGCCGCAGTTCGCGCAGACCGGCCAGCACATCGGTGGTCGCGACCGGGTCGTCGAGCGCCCACAGGAAGCTCAGCGGTTTGGGCCAGTCCCGCACCGCGCCATGCCACCGCGACGCGTAGCGGACCCGTTCGTCGAGGTAGGAGATCAGCAGGTGCGCGATGCGGTGACCGTCGTGGTGCGCCCACAGCGCCCACTGCGCATCACCCTCCTCGGCCGACAGTGGGTGGTGGGCGCTGAACAGCCTGCCGAATCCGCGGACGAAGGCCGACCGCCTCGACACCCGGGCCAGCACCGGGCCCAGCGGGCTGCGCAGCAGCTTCTGCGCGGGACGCAGGCTGGCTCGCTCCAGGATCACGCTGCCGTTGCCGATCACCGCGCATTGCAACTCGAATGGCAACGCGCCCTGCAGATCTCGCGCCAGCAACTCGGTGCCCACCGAGGTCCCCATGTCGTGTGCGACCAGCGCCACCGGCCCTGACGTCGTCTCGTTGACGACGGTCTGCACGATATCGGCCTGCTCGAACAGGCTGTAGTGGTGCGGTCGTGGCTTGTCCGACAGTCCGAACCCCAAGAAGTCCAACGTCACCCACGCCCGCCCGGCCAGATGGGCCACCGCGTGCCGGTAGTCGAACGAACTGGACGGAAACCCGTGCAGCAGCAGCACGGTGGGGCCGTCGCCGGTCTGCGACCGGACGAACACCCGGCCGGTGGGGGTGTCCAGCCATCGGCCGCCATCACGCCACTGCGCCACGCTCGCCGGCAACACCCCTGCGACCCTACGCTAGTCGCCGAACGTTGATTACCGCTCGAAGAATTGGCGAATTATCAAGCGGTAATCAACGTTCGGCGGGGAAGGTAGACCCTACGCGTCAGGCGAAGGCCTCCACCGGAGGGCAGGAGCAGACCAGGTTGCGGTCGCCGTAGGCGCCGTCGATCCGGCGCACCGGCGGCCACACCTTGGGCCGGTAGTTCTTGCCGAGCGGATAGGCCGCCTGCTCGCGGGTGTAGGGATGTTCCCAGTCGGTGACCATCAGGCATTCGGCCGTGTGCGGCGCGCCGCGCAGAGGGTTGTCGTCGACGGGCCAGGTGCCGGTGCCCACCTTGTCGATCTCGGCGCGGATCGCGATCATCGCGTCACAGAATGAATGGATCTCATCGAGGCTCTCGCTCTCGGTGGGCTCCACCATCAGCGTGCCGGCCACCGGGAAGCTCATCGTCGGGGCGTGGAACCCGAAGTCCGCCAAGCGTTTTGCGACATCGTCGACGGTGACGCCGGTCTGCTTGGTGATCGTCCGCAGGTCCAGGATGCACTCGTGGGCCACCATGCCGTGCTCGCCGGTGTAGAGCACCGGGTAGTACTCGTCGAGACGGCGCGCGATGTAGTTGGCCGAGGCGATTGCGGTCAACGTCGCCGCACGCAACCCGTCGGCGCCCATCATGCGGATGTAGGCCCAGGTGATCGGCAGGATCGACGCCGATCCGTAAGGTGCCGACGACACGGTGTGCTCGTCGGGCAATTCGTCGGCCAACGGGTGACCGGGCAGATATTTCGCCAGGTGCTCGCGCACCGCCACCGGGCCGACGCCGGGACCGCCGCCACCGTGCGGGATGCAGAACGTCTTGTGCAGGTTCAAGTGGCTGACATCGCCACCGAAGCGGCCGGGCCGGGCCAGGCCCACCAGCGCGTTGAGGTTCGCGCCGTCGACGTACACCTGGCCGCCGACATCGTGTACGGCCGCGCAGATGTCGGCGATGTCGTGCTCGAAGACGCCGTGGGTGGACGGGTAGGTCACCATCAACGCCGACAACCGGTCGGCATGCTCGGCGACCTTGGCGCGCAGATCGTCCAGGTCGACGTCGCCGTTTTCCCGGCAGGCCACCACCACCACCCGCATGCCCGCCAGCGCGGCCGACGCCGCGTTGGTGCCGTGCGCGCTGGACGGGATCAGGCACACGTCGCGCTCGGCCTGGCCCCGCTCGGCGTGGTAGGCCTGTATTGCGAGCAGGCCCGCGTACTCACCCTGCGATCCCGCGTTGGGCTGCAGCGACACCGCGTCGTATCCGGTGATCGCGGTCAGCCACGACTCGAGGTCGGCGATCAGCTTGCGCAGTCCGGGCGCATCGGCCGCCGGAGCGAACGGATGCTGACGCGCGAACTCCGGCCAGGTGATGGGCTCCATCTCGGCGGCGGCATTGAGCTTCATCGTGCACGAGCCGAGCGGAATCATGCTGCGGTCCAGCGCGATGTCCTTGTCCGCCAACGACCGCAGATACCGCATCATCTCGGTTTCGGTGCGGTACCGGGTGAACGCGGGGTGGGTCAAGAACTCCGAACGGCGGGTGGCGATGTCGGGCCCGCTGAACTCGGCAGCGGCCGGCGAGGCGCCGAAGGCCGACAGCACCGCGTCGACGTGGTCGTCGGTGGTGACCTCGTCGCAGGACACCGACACGTGATCGTTGTCGACCACCCACACGTTGATGCCCCGCGCCTTGGCCTTGTCGCGGATCGCCGCGGCCTGACCGGGAACTCGGGCCAGCACGGTGTCGAAGAACGCGTCGTGCACCGGTTCGACACCGGCCGCTGCCAAGCCGGCCGCCACCGCGCGGGCGCGACCGTGCACCCGGCGCGCGATCCGGGTCAGCCCGTCGGCGCCGTGGTAACTGGCGTACATGGCCGCCATGACGGCCAACAGCACTTGGGCGGTGCAGATGTTGCTGGTGGCCTTGTCGCGGCGGATGTGCTGCTCACGGGTCTGCAGCGCCAACCGGTAGGCGGGCGCGCCGTCGGCGTCCACGGAAACCCCCACCAGTCGGCCGGGCAACTGCCGGGCGTGCTTGGTCTGCACGGCCAGGTATCCCGCGTGCGGACCCCCGAATCCCATTGGCACACCGAATCTCTGGGTGCTGCCGAAGGCGACGTCGGCGCCGATCTCGCCGGGCGGCGTGATCAACGTCAGCGCCAACAGGTCTGCGCCGACCGCGACCAGCGCCCCGCGTTCGTGCGCCTGGGCGGTCAACTCGCTCCAGTCGACGACCGCGCCGCTGGCCCCCGGCAGCTGGACGATGACGCCGAAGAAGTCACCCTCGGGCAGACCCTGCCGCAGGTCGGCAGTGACGATCTCGATGCCGAGCGGTTTGGCGCGGGTGGCCAGCACGGCGGCGCTCTGGCGGTAGAGGTCGGCGTCGACGGCCAACCGGTTCGACGATCCGCGGGTCGCCCGGTGCAGCAGCGTCATCGCCTCGGCCGCGGCGGTGCCCTCGTCGAGCATCGAGGCGTTGGCCACCTCGAGACCGGTCAGGTCGCTGACCATGGTCTGGAAGTTCAGCATCGCCTCCAACCGACCCTGGCTGATCTCGGGCTGATATGGCGTGTAGGCGGTGTACCAGGCGGGGTTCTCCAGGATGTTGCGGCGCAGCACGGCGGGGGTGTGCGTGTCGAAGTACCCCTGCCCGATCATCGACACCGCGACGGTGTTGGAGTCGGCCAGCGCACGCAGTTCGGCCAGCGCCTGCTCCTCGGTGGCGGCCGGCGGCAACTGGTCGAGGCCGGGCGCCACCCCGTCGGCGGACAACGGGTCGAGGATGCCCGCAGGCAGCGCCTTCTCGGCGAGTTCGTCGAGCGATGCGACACCGATCGTGGTGAGCATCGTCGCGACCGCGTCGGAGTCCGGTCCGATGTGCCGGTCGACGAAGGCGGGTTGGTCGGGATCGAACACTGGCGACTACTCCAGTCCGTAGAGGTCCCATGCCGGTGGGTACCGCTTGGTTCCTCTCCCTCTGTCGTCACCCACTACGGGCGCCTGAGAGATTCGGCGGCTCGAAAGTGCGCCTTTCCCCATGGGCGGGCAAGCGCTGAGCTCACCGCTTTCCAGAGGCATCGTGGCCTTACACGGTCCCGGGTGCCTGAGAGTTTGACGGAGAGGTGTTGCTCCTTCGGCGTCCGTGACTGGCGGTCACGGAACTCTCCCATGCAAGGGCGATGCGCGAGCGATTCTACCTGCGTGCGAACCCGGTGGGGAACTAGCCGATCTTGCGGTCGCGGTGCTTGCGGCGGGAGGCGAGTTCGTCCTCGGGGGCGGCGATGGATTCGCCGCCGTCGGCCCGCTCACCGGGGAAGTCGGCGATCGCGCCGGTCAGCTCCCGCATGGCGCCGGAGACAGCGATGCCGAACACGCCCTGGCCGCCCTGCAGCAGGTCCACCACTTCCTCGGCGGAGGTGCACTCGTAGACCGTGGTGCCGTCGGAGAACAACGTGATGTTGGCCAGATCGCGCACCCCGCGTTGGCGCAGGTGGTCCACCGCGACACGGATGTTGTGCAGCGAGATGCCGGTGTCCAGCAGGCGCTTGACGATCTTGAGCACCAGGATGTCTTTGAACGAGTACAGCCGCTGGCTGCCCGAGCCCGCGGCGCCGCGGATGGACGGCACCACCAGGGAGGTGCGCGCCCAGTAGTCCAACTGGCGATAGGTGATCCCGGCGATCTGGCAGGCGCTCGGCCCGCGGTAGCCGACGAGTTCGTCGGGCACCGAGTCATCAGGGAACAGACCCGCCTGGATGGGTTCGCTGGGAGCCGTCAGGTCCGAATCTGCGGGGCCACCGCCGGACGACAGGTCCAGCTGCTCTTGACGTGGCGTGTCTCCCACTTTCGAATCCTCTCGCCGTCCAACACGCGTCTGTGACCTGCGTGGGCGCACCTTTGCCAAAGCCCGAGTATGTCGAGCATACGCTTTCCGCCGAGCCTGCGACTGTCCATCGATCGGTCCGGCACGTCAAAGTATGGCTGCCCGGGCCACCGTTGGATGAAACCCACCCCGCGTGTCGGCGTCGACGAGACGCATCCGTGACAAAACGGCAGTTGCCGGCGGTTGTCAGGTCGCCTTGAAATCGTCGGGCGACACGCTGTCGAGAAACTCCTTGAACTTCTCCACCTCGTCCTCGCGGACCGCGCCGGAGGCCTCGTCGTCGCTCTCGTCGGGGATCAGCAGACCGGCTTCGGCCAGCACAGCCTCCTCGACGTAGATCGGCACGCCCACGCGCAGCGCGATGGCCACCGAATCCGACGGCCGCGCCGACACCCTGATGTCGCGGTCGAAGATCAGATCCGCGTAGAAGGTGCCTTCCTGCAGGTCGACGATACGCACTTCCTTGAGCGAATGACCAAGCGCGGCAATGAGATCTCGGATCAGGTCGTGGGTCAGCGGCCGCGCGGGCTCCACCCCCTGCTGTTCCAGTGCGATCGCGGCGGCCTCCGACTGGCCGATCCAGATCGGCAGATAGCGGTCGCCATTCGACTCTCGGAGCAGCAACACCGGCTGGTTCTGGGGCTGCTCCACGCGAATGCCGACCACACGAACCTCACCCATCTGTGTCTGCCCTCCGCACGAAAGAAGCCTGCCAAAAAGCCTTGATTTCGAGTCTAATCCTCACCGGTCCAGTACGTCGCGCACAGCGGACTTGATCAACGACGTATGCAACGTGATCGCCAGCGCGGCCACCTCGCGGGCCAGGTCGTCGGCGCGGTCGCGCGCCCCCGCCTTCCCCGCCTTGACCACCGGCCCGGCGATCTGGGCGATCAGGTCGGACTGGCGGTCGGCGGCCGACCGGAACGCGCGCAGATGCCGGGGTTCCACCCCGTAGTCCGCGAGCGCCCGCGCGCACTGTGCGATGACCACCGAATGCTCGTCGTAGAACGCCGCGCCGGGCCCCTTGAAGGCCGGCGTGATCACCCCGGCCTTCACCAAGGCGTTGAGCAGATCCTCGTCGACACCCGAGCGGGCCAGCAGGTCCTCGCGGGACAACCGGACCTGCGTGCGGGCCACCCCGGCCTCGGCGGCCTCCGAACCCGAGGACTCCGAGGTGGCCGTCACCGGAACCAAACGCGGTACGCCGTAAGCGGATCCGCTTTCGGGAAGTTCCCCGTCGGGCTGAGCGTCGAGTTGGGCCTTGATCACCTTCAACGGCAGGTAGTGGTCGCGCTGCGCGGTGAGAATGAACCGCAGGCGGGCGCAGTCGTAGGCGGTGAACCGGCGATATCCCGACGCGGTGCGCTCCGGGGTGACCAGCCCCTCGGCCTCCAGGAACCGGATCTTGGAGATGGTCACGTCCGGGAAGTCCGGTCGCAGCAGATCCAGGACTGCGCCGATCGACATTCCCGACAGCGGGGTGTGGACGCCGGGTTGTGTCATCTACTCTTCCCGCGCGCGCTCACTGCTAGCTGCCCGGACCGCTGTCGTCGCTCTTGGGTCCGGTGAGGAACACCAGCCGGAACTTGCCGATCTGCACCTCGTCGCCGTTGGCCAGCACCGCGGAGTCCACCGGCTCACGGTTGACGTAGGTGCCGTTGAGGCTGCCGACGTCGACCACCTGGAACTCGCCGCCTTCGAGGCGGAACTCGGCGTGCCTGCGGCTCACCGTGACATCGTCGAGGAAGATGTCGCTGTCGGGGTGGCGTCCGGCCGACGTGATCGGCTGGTCCAGAAGAAACCGCGAACCGGCGTTGGGGCCGCGCTTGACGACGAGCAGGGCCGAGCCCGCCGGCAGGCCCTCGACGCCCGAGACCGTGCCCTCGGTGCCCGCCGCCGCCGGGGCGTCCAGCTCGTTGAGGAAGTCGGCGCGGAAAACCGAAGTCGTCTCCACGGTGACTTCGTCAGACGTCTGGTCAGCCCCAGAGTTCTGGTCGTTTTGCGTCACCCGCTGCTCCTAACTGGCTGCTGTGGCGATACAGGCCTGGCCTCCGGCGTACACCGTCTAGCTTCGACCGTACCGCGCAGTAGACGTCGTTGTGCCCACCACCGCCGGATCTGCCATCGGATTGGCGTCCGGTTTGCAAACCCTAACAACTTGTCATTCACCGACCGCGGCGCGGTAGCCGTCGGCGTCGAGCAAGCCGCCCAGGGCGTCGTCGAGTGCGGCGGCGTCGACCTGCAGGTCCACCAGCCACCCCTCGCCGTACGGATCGGAGTTGATCAGTTCCGGCGCACCTTCCAGATCACCGTTGACGGCAACAACTTTCGCGCTGACAGGTGCGTAAAGGTCCGAAACCGACTTGGTGGACTCCACCTCCCCGAACGACTCCCCCGCGGTCACCTCGGCGCCGACGTCGGGTAGCTGCACGAACACGACGTCGCCCAGTGCGGACTGGGCGTAGTCGGTGATGCCGACACGCACCGTGTCGTCACCGGTGCGCTTCACCCACTCGTGCTCATCGGTGTAGGTCAGGTCGGCTGGGATTTCGCTCACGGCGCTCCTTGGCTGCAAGAAATCATTTGACTGGCTGAGCGTATTGGCGCGGTTTCGGTTGCCGCAAGGCGGTCACGTCCACGCGCTCGGACTGCTCGACTACCATCGTGCCGCCCACGCGTTCGACACTGTCCACCGCACCCCCGGGAATGTTCATCGCCGCAGCCAGGGTGGGCGGATCCCCAATGGCCAGAATCGAATACGGGGGGTGAAGGGTCGCGTTGTCGACGATCAGGGCGCCCGGCGAGCCGACCACCCAGGTATCCACCCCGACGCGCACCGAGATTTGTCTGTCGCCGTCGCTACCCCGGACCTCCATGGCCTCGGCGCCTGCGTTGCGCAGTTCGTTGATCACGTCAAGCAGGCTTTCCGCAGGTACCCCCGGGGTGGTGTCGGTGATCGTCAGCGTCACCCCCGGCCCGGTCGCGGGCACCGTGCCGATCAAGATCGCGAGCGCGGCCAGCCGGGCCTGGGCGTTCTCGATGGCGGCTTGGTCGCTGGTGCCGGAGGCCTGTAGCTGAGCCAACGTGCGCTGCAGTTCGGTCACCTCGGTGTTCAGCGCTGCCTCACGTTGCTGCAGCGAGTCCAACAGCACCAGCAGGTCCGCGGGCCGGGCGGTGTCCAGCGTGTCACCCGACTCGTTCTGGCGGACCTGGGTGACGATGGCGACGCCGAGCAGCAGGCACAGCAGCACCGCGAGCGCGCCGAACACCAGCTGCGAGCGGCTGCGCCCCCGCAGACCCGCCAGTCCCCCGCCGCGCAGTCGGCCGATCTCGGGTGCGGGTTCGTCGGGCGCCAGTTGGTGGCGGCCCCCGTGTTTGGGTCCGGTGGGTTGCTCGGGTGTGTGTTCAGCCACGGGTCACGCGCCGAATAGCCTGCGCCGCAAGGCGGCCGCGTTGCCGAAGATGCGGATGCCCAGCACCACGACGATGGCGGTGGACAGCTGTGTGCCGACGCCGAGCTGGTCCCCGAGATAGACGATGAGCGCGGCCACCAGCACGTTGAACACAAACGACACCACGAACACCTTGGAGTCGAAAATCCGCTCCAGGTAGGCCCGCAGCCCGCCGAACACCGCGTCGAGGGCCGCGACCACGGCGATGGGCAGATACGGCTGGACGAATTCGGGCACGTCGGGGCTGAACACCAGCCCCAACACGATCCCGATGACGAGTGCGGCGATTCCGATCATCTGTGTGGACCTTACTGCCCAATCTGTTTGGCGAAATTGATCTCTCGAACTGAGCCGGCGGGCAGCGTCAGCGAGTCGGTGGCGCTCACCTCGGCCCCCACCCCGTATGACGCCTCCAGTAGCCGCAGGCGCTGCAGGCCGGGGCTGCGGTCGAAGACGTCCTGCATCGCGTTCGGTGGTCCGATCGCGAGGATGGTGTACGGGCTGCTGATGGGTTGATTGTCGACCAGGATGCCGCCCCCCGCCTGCCGGATGGTCACGTTGGGCCCGACGCGCACGCCACCGACCGAGATCGCCTCGGCGCCTGCGACCCACAGCGAGTTGACCACGAGCTGAAGGTCGCGGTCGAGGATCGTCTGCCGGCTGCCCGCCACCCGCTCCTTGGACACGTCGCTGAGGTTCCCGGTGACGCCTGGATCGGTGACGGTGACCGTCAGGCCGGGTCCGCGTACCGGGGCCGCCGCCGCGGCGAAGCCCGCCTCGTCGAGTTGCTCGAGCAGTTGCTGGCCGCGGGCGTCGCCCTCGAGGCGTTGCCGCCGCAGGGCGTCGACTTCCAGCGACAGCGCGTCACGGCGCGAATTGCTCTCGGCCGTAGCGTCTTCGGCCGAACGCACGCTGGCCACCAGCGCCCGCTGAGTCTCTGAGATGCCCGGTGCGGTGCTGCGGGCCTGAGCCACCGCGCCGGCGAACACCGCCGCGATCAGCAGCGCCCCGCACAGTTGCCAGGCCCACGACTGCCACCGTTTGCGGCGCCGCCCGCCTGCCTTCGCCTCGGCGGCCGCCGCGTAGCCGGGGTCGAGGTGTTCGGACAACAGCGAGCGCAGCAGCGAGGGCACCGGGATCAGCGTCGGCCGGTCCGCCCGGTGGGCGTTGCGACCGGCCTGCGGATCGAAGCCGCCCAGCATGTTCATCGTTGCCGCACCGGCGGCAGTTCACGCATCACCATCGCCACCTGGATCAGGTACAGCACACCCGACCACACATACATCGCCAGGCCCCAGATCAGAAAGCCCCAACCGCAGGCACCGATCACCCGGCTCCACAGGGCGTCCCACTGCCCCAGAAGGATCAGCGGAAGCCCGGACATCAGGGCGAAGGTCGCCGCTTTGCCGATGTAGGTGACCGGCAGCGCGGTGAGCCCGCGGCTGCGCAGCAGCGGCAGCGTGGCGGCGAGCACCACGTCGCGGCCGATCAACGTGAGCACGATCCACCACGGCAGCGAGCCGTGGATCGCCATCGCGACCGGGATGACGACCATGTAGATGCGGTCGACGGCCGGGTCGAGCAACTCACCGAGCCGGGACGACTGGTTGTCGACCAGCCGGGCGATCTTGCCGTCGGCCCAGTCGGAGAACCCGCTGAACATCAGCACCGCCACCGCCCACCCGGTCGCGTCGGCCACCAACAACAGCCACAGGAACACCGGGACCAGCAGCAGGCGCAGCGCGCTGAGCACGTTGGGCACCGTGAGCACCCGCCCGTCCGCCATGGCGCTAACCTAGCGGAACACTCCCGGCAGGCTCAGCGCCGACATCGTGTCGTCGGCCAGCGGGTTGTCGTGCACCATGTATGTCCACGTCGAGGTCGGTCGTGCCAGCTTGGACAGGTCCACGCCCGGCTCGTCTTCGATCGACGGCGCGGTGTCGAACGTCTGCTGCGCGGCCTCGATGGCGTCGGCGGCCAGCGAGGCGAACGCGTCGACGGCCATCCGGTGGAACTCGTCGAGCGGATTCTGCCTGCCCAGCGCCCGCAGATGGATGCTCTCCCGGATGTCGGACAGGAACGCCAGGTGATCGGCCCAGCCACGGTCGAGGTGATAAAGCATGATCAGCCGGCAGATCTTCTCCAGCTTCTCCTCGCCCAGTTCGGCCTCCAGTTCCCGGTAGCGCTGCGGGGACAGTTCGGCCAGCTCCTCGCGGGCGGTCGGGGTGCGCAGCAGCGTGTTGCGGCGCTCCACCAGGATGGCCCGCTGCTGCGCGATGAGCTGGTTGTAGCGCCACGTCATGGCGTGGATGTCGAGCATCTTGCCCTCGGCGATGCGCTGGGCGTGTTCGAGCATGCTGGCCGCCTTGGGGCTGAGCACCCGGCCGTTCTCGTCGGTCTGGGTCGGCAGCTTGCCCTGTTCGAGGTGGGCCGCGACCACGTCGTCCTCCCAACTCGAGAAGAACACCGACGATCCGGGATCGCCCTGGCGCCCGGCGCGCCCGCGCAACTGGTTGTCCAGCCGTTCGGTGTGGTGCCGACCGGTGCCGATGACGTGCAGTCCGCCCAGCTCGGCGACCTGCTTCTTCTGGGTGGACTCGTCGTCGACGTCGGACCCGCCGAGCCGGATGTCGGTGCCGCGCCCGGCCATCTGGGTGGACACCGTGACGGTGCGAAGCTTGCCGGCCTCGGCGATCACCGCGGCCTCCTCGGCGTCGTTCTTCGCATTGAGCACGACCGCGGGCACACCGGCCTTGACCAGTTTCTCGTGCAGATCCTCGGATTCGGCCACGTCGCGGGTGCCCACCAGCACCGGCTGCCCGGTCGCATGCACTTCCTTGATGTGCTCGACGATCGCGGCGTTCTTCGCCGCCGCGGTGACATACACCCGGTCGGGCTCGTCCTCCCGGATGTTGGGCGTGTTCGGCGGTATCGGAGACACGCCGAGTTTGTAGAACTGGCGCAGCTGCTCACCGGCGGCCAGCGCGGTGCCCGTCATGCCGCACACCGTCGGATAGCGGTTGACCAGCGCCTGCACGGTGATGGTGTCCAGGACTTCACCGGTCTCGGTCGTCTCGATGCCCTCCTTGGCCTCCACCGCGGCCTGCAGGCCGTCGGGCCACCGCTGCAGTTGGGCGATGCGGCCGCGGGAGGCGTTGATCAGGTGGACGGCGTCGTCGCGGACGATGTAGTGCACGTCGCGTTGCAGCAGGACGTGCGCGTGCAGCGCGACGTTGATCTCGGTCAGCGTGGTGCCGACGTGTTCCTCGGAGTACAGGTCGATGCCGCCGAGCTTGGCCTCCATCTTCTTGGCGCCGGACTCGGTCAGGTGGACGTTACGGCTCTCGGCGTCGGTGTCGTAGTCCTTACCGGGGTCGAGTTCGCCCACCATGCGGATGATCTCGACCTTCGGGGTCTCCCGGTGCGACGTGCCGGCCAGCACCAGCGGCACCAGCGCCTCGTCGACGAGCACCGAGTCGGCCTCGTCGATCAGGCCCACGTCCGGATTGGGCGACACCAGGTCGGCGACGTCGGTGACGAGTTGGTCGCGCAACACGTCGAACCCGATCTCGTTGACCGAGGCGTAGGTGACGTCGCGGGTGTAGGCCGCGCGCCGCTGCTCGGCGGTGGAGTCGGCGGTGATCCAGCCGACGGTCAGGCCCAGCGCCTCCAGCAGGGGCCGCATCCATTCGGCGTCGCGGCGGGCCAGGTAGTCGTTGATGGTGATGACGTGCACGCTGCGGCCCGCGATCGCGTAGCCCGCGGCGGCGATTGCGCCCGACAGCGTCTTGCCCTCGCCGGTGGCCATCTCGACGACGTCGCCGGCCAGCATCCGCAACGCGCCCTGCAACTGCACGTCGAAGGGCCGCAGCGAGGTGGTGCGCTCGGCGGCCTCCCTGGCGATCGCCAGGAACTGCGGGATGTCGTCGGAGTCGGTGAGGTCGTCGAGGTTCAGCAGTTGCGCGGCCTTGAGC
This sequence comes from Mycolicibacterium sp. XJ1819, assembly GCF_053483675.1. Classification (NCBI taxonomy): domain Bacteria; kingdom Bacillati; phylum Actinomycetota; class Actinomycetes; order Mycobacteriales; family Mycobacteriaceae; genus Mycobacterium; species Mycolicibacterium sp. XJ1819. The sequence continues at coordinate 68,419 of NZ_JBEFST010000016.1, forward strand.
AGCTGCTCGTCGTCGAGGCCCGCGGCCTTGTCGGCGAACTCCGCCGACGCGCGAACCTGCGCCAACGAGCGCGCCTGATCCCGTTCGGCGCTGGCGCCGAGCAGTTTCCAGAACCGATTACTCACCCGACCTGAGGTGCGGGTCTTCGTCTTCGCCACAGCTTTACGGTACGCGGCCCCCGATTTCCGGCGAGCGGGCGTGTCAGAGGACGACACGCCGGGCAAACACCAGAGTTTGCGCACGCTCACAGCAGCACCGTCGACGCTTTCCCCACGGCTCGGTCTCTGCCCGATCACTGCCTCAGCGCTCCATCAACTCGCCACTCTGCAGCACCTGACTCAGCAGCGCCTTTCGCTGGACCTGTTGAGTCGATGCGGTCCGGGGGATACCGGGCATCGCCAGCACCCGCCGCGGATGCTTGTGCCTGGAGAGCCGGCCGGCACAGTGGTTGCGCAGCTCGTCGACCGCAGGCGTGGGGCCGTTGGTGACGACCACCGCTGTCACGATCTCACCCCAGTCTGGATCGGGTAGACCGATCACGGCCACGTCGTCGATTCCCGGATAGGACCGCAGCACCGCCTCGACTTCGCTTGGACTGACCGTCTCGGCACCCGTGCGGATGATCTCGGTGGCCCGGCCGCGGATCGTGAGGTAGCCGTCATCGCTGATCTCGCCGAGTTCCCCGGTGCGATACCAGCCGTCGTGAAGCACCTTCGAGGTAGCCACCGAGTCGTCGATGTAGCGCGTGAAAAGCGCTGGCGTGCGGACCCACAACTCCTCATCGGCCAGTCGTGCCTCGACTCCCGGCAGCGGCGGACCGACGCTGGAGTACCGCCGAGCCACGTCGTGCGGCGGCAGCACACTGACCACACCTGCTTCGGTGGAACCGTAGGCAATCGAGGTCTGACAGTTCGGAAAGCATTGCCACAGCATGGTGATCAGGTCGCGGGCTATCGACGAGCTACCGGTGTCGAGGGTGGTGAGCGAAGGCATCGTCGCTGCATCGGCCCCGGATTCCAGGATGCGGCGCAGCACCGGAGGGACGACATAGGTGCGTTCGACGGCGTGGGTCTGCACCGCGTCGATGATCGCGTCGGTGTCTCCACCGTCGGCGAAAACTACGGTCGTGCCGACCATCCAGGAGGCCTGAGACAGCGTCCAGCCGGCCATGTGGAAGAAGGGGAACAAGCACAGAAACGGACCGCGCGGATAGGCCGGCGCCAGCGATCGGCTGCGAATCCAGCTCGCTCGTTGCGAGATCTCGACGCCCTTTGGCGCGCCTGTGGTACCGCTGGTGAGAAACACCACGTGAGTCAGGCGTTCGTCGGCCTCATGGGTCGGAGCGTCGGTGGACTGGCTGTCGAGCAGGTCGCCGATCGCGACCGTGCTCTCCGACCCGTCGTAGCTCAGCGTCATCGCCGGCGCGATCAGATCCAAACAGGCTTGGCGTTCGCCGGTGCTGGCTGCCGGATTGAGTGGGGCCAGCATGGCACCGAGGCGAGACACCGCGAAGCCGAGGACAACGGCTTCGATGCCCGTCGAGCCGATGAAGGCAACCCGGTCACCCGTCCCGATGCCCCGCCTCGCCAGGGTACCGGCCAATCGCGCACTGCTGTCTGCGATCTGACGGAAGGTTGCGGTACGCCCCTCGTGGATCACCGCCACCCGATCCGGAAATGCCCGCGCGGGTGCGTCGATGATCGAGTGGAACGTCAGGTCGGTCATCGCGAGTGCTCTCGCAATACACCGAGCTTGTGGGTGGCGGCCAGTGACGAATCGAGGTAGTCGGTGGCATCCACAGGTTCGGTGAACCACCCGGTCGGGCACATCGTGAGGATCTCGACCAGACTGAAGCCCTGCCCGGCGATCTGTGATTGAAAGGCCCGCTTGAGGATTCGTCGGGTCTTCGTGATGTTGACAGGGTTGTTGACCGCACCGCGTGCCACGAAGGCGACGCCCTGCAGCGGTGCCAACATCTCCGCGAGGCCGATCGGATATCCATGCGCGGCGCTATCCCGCCCATCCAGCGTGTTCTTGGTGCGCTGACCCAGAACGGTGGTGCTGGTCATGTGCCCCCCGGTTTCGCCGAAGACTCCGTTGTTCAGCAAGATGCAGGTCACGGATTCGCCGCGGGCAGCGGTGTGAATGACCTCCTGCAGGCCCTCGTTGACCATGTCGCCGTCGCCCTGCACGGTGAACACCAAACGGTCGGTGTGGACTCGTTTGACACCGGTGGCTACCGACGGTGCCCGACCGTGCAAGGCCTGCAGGATTTCGATATCGAAGGCGGGCCCCAGGCTCAAGTAACAGCCCACGCCGAAGACTGCAATGGTGCGCTGCGCCATGCCGAGTTCGGTTATCAGTTCGGCGACGTTGTGCATGACCAACGGCTCACCGCAGCCCGGGCACAAGTTGTGCTGGCCGGTCAACTGGAGTTCCGGGAGGAAATCCCGCGTGCGACGGGCAGGTCGGTCAGGGGTGGTGTTCTTGATGCTGGATTTCGTCATTGACGACGTCACCTGTCTTTCTCAGCGTCGAAATGGGCGAGCACCTTCTGCTCGAGAACGGCGACGTCGAGGTCCGGTGCGATGCCGAAACCGTCGTCGTCGAAGCTAGTCCGTCCGATGAAGGTCACCGGACGTTCACCCTGGATCGAGAGCCTGACGTCCTCGATCATCTGGCCGGAGTTGAGTTCATAGACTGCGACTGCGCGCGCCTGCCGAGCGGCGCGTGCGAGCGCACTGGACGGAAACGGCCACAACGTGATCGGGCGGAAGAAGCCGACCGGATATCCTTGGGCGCGTAGGCGATCCACTACATACCGCATGAATCGCGCCGCCACACCCTGCGCGACGATCAACAGTTCGCAATCGTCATCCACCAGGCATTCGGACAACGGTTCGACGCCACGTGCCATCATCGCATTGAGATCATCGCTCAGCTCCAACTTCCGACCGTACGAAATCTCTTGCACATCACCGAACTTCGTCTCATGGATGGGCGACAGGATTTTCGCGTGTCCGGTGCCGCCGGAGGAACCGTCGAGGGCCCACGGCTTATCAGCTGGTGACAGCGCGGTGACTGGATTGACCTCGACGGCTTCCTGGACGTGCGCAAGGTAGTAATCGCCCATGACGACGACCGGGGTGCGCCAGTGGTCAGCGAGGTCGAACGCCGACTGAATCAGCTTGCATCCCTCGGTCAAGTTGCTGGGCGCCAGCACGATCCGCCGTGCATCGCCGTGGCCGCCACGGGTCATCTGGAAGTAGTCGGAGGTGCGTGCCATATTGACGACGACGAGCGGAATTCGCGCAACCGCCATCTCGGTGATGGATTCCATCATCAGGGCAAGTCCCTGTCCCACCGATCCGGTCGCCGCGCGTGTTCCGGTAGCGGCCGCCCCCCAGGACATGCCGACGGCTTCCAGTTCGCTCTCGGCGTTGATACAAGTCCCGTCGACCGGCGGCAACAGCTTCGCCATGTGTTCAAGGAGCTCGGTGAACGGGGTCATCGGGTATCCGGTGAAGAACCGGCATCCGGCGGCGACCATCGCCTCGGCCAGGGCTTCGGAGCCTTCCAGCAGTCGTTTCATGTGAATCTCCAAACCTGGAATACCGTGTCCGGGCAGATCTGCGCGCACAATCCGCAGGCGATGCAGCCCTCTAGCAATCGCGGATAGCGATATCCCTGCTCGTTGTGCTCCTCGGCCATCTCCAGCACCCGGGGCGGGCACACGACCACACACAGTTCGCAGCCCTTGCAGGCCGGGATATCGATGACCACGGTGCCCAGCGTCCCGCGCTGCGTGCTTGCGCTCATGCCGTCGCCTGCGCCGAGAACCACTGCGGTGCTACACGCTGGTGAGCAAGGTAGGAGTCGTATCCCGCGCGTAGCGCGACCTGGATTGCTTCGGCGTGTTGAGATCGATACGGAGGCAGCACATTCAACGCGGCGTGCTCCAGCGAGCCGACGGAAACGATCCCGGTGATCGCCACCAGCGCACCCAGCGCCACCATCGAACTCGACCGCGGATTGCCCAGCTGCGTTGCCATCTTGGTGGCGGGCACCCCCGTCAGAGACCAGCCCGCCGGCTCGACTTCGCGGGTGAAGACGTCGGCGTCGATGACGACGACGCCGCCGCTTCGGACCCGCCCACCGGTATCGGCCCAGTAGCGGTCATGGAGCGCCAGCGCAAACCAGACCGCCGGCACGGTGGGCGGGCTGGTGATGGGCCGATCCGAAATGACAACAGTGGCCCGGGTGTCCCCGCCACGCATGCTGCCCCCGTATCGACCGAAGACCATCGTTTCGCGGCCTTCGGCGGCCGCGCTCGTCGCCAGGACCTTGGCGGCCAATTGGATGCCCTGACCACCTATTCCGACTAGCACGATTTCAAGTTCCACGTCCACCTCAAAACAATGTTCTGCTCAGGCACATCAATGTTCTCTGAACGTAACACTGGTTTATGGTGAGGTCCAGTAGGTAGCGAGCGACGGGCCAATTGGCATGTGGGTCAGCGGGTAATGCCGACTTCTCAGCCGGCTGGGCGTTGCGACGAGCAGCCGCTCCGCGCTCAGCGGTTCCCTTCGATGGCGCGCAAGCAGAAGCTGACCAGCTCGTCGACGAACTCGCGCGGCGGCGCCTCGTCGAGGAAGGCATATTCAGTCATGACCGACAGCGCGGTATGGAACACGAACTCGGCGTCGGCGCGTCCGCCGGCCGGCCTGCGGGGTCGACTCGGCGAGGTGATGGCATCCTCCAGCAGCGCCACCAGTGCGTCTTTGCTGGAGGTGAGCAGTTGCGGATATTTCGGGTCCACGAGGAAGGGTCTGGTGCGGGTTCGCGCCTCTGCGTCGATGACCTGGGCCATAACCCCTTCGATCCAGGCCGCCACCTTTTCTGCCGGGGTATGGCCGCCCGCAATTCGACGTCGCAGGTAGTCGACGAGGATGCGTTGGCCCTCCTCCAGCAGGGCGGCCACCAGATGTCCTTTGCTGGGAAAGTAGCGGTAGAAGCCCTGGGTGGACAATCCGGCCTCGGCCAGCAGGTCGCGCATCGTGAAATCCAATGTGCCCGTGCGGCCGATCACTCGGTATGCCGCGGCCATGATCCGCGTCACGTCCGACTGCGCTGAAGCCAGGTGGCGCTCTGCACCGCGCAATACCGCGGTTTCGACCAACGGCTCCGGCTGCGTCAGCGGACTCCGCCTGGCCGGGGCATCACTCATGTGGCCATGGTCCGTCTCACGATTGTGACCCTACTCGGCGGGGAAAGTGTCGGCCGGAACAAGAACCCGAATCCTGCGCTCGTGCGGACGTTACCTGCGCGCGGAGTCCAGGACTCGGCGCGTCGAAGCGTACAGGTCCGCCGCGACATCGGCCGGTAACCGGCCGTCGGAATCGGCTCGAAACATTTCGGGCCCGACCCTGGCGCGCACGCCCCGGCGCGACAATGCGGAGATCAGCGTCGCCAGATCGAACTCGCCTGTTCCCGGCAATGCGCGGTGGTACTGCGTCTCCAACAGCAAATCCTCCGGCGCACAAGCTGGGCCGTCGGCGAGCTGGATGGCGCGAATGTATTCCGGCGGAATGTCACCCAACACATCATCGTCAAATCCGCCCCGGATCAGATGACACATGTCGATGGTCAATGCGGCGTTGGGCCGGCCCGCCTCGCGCACGATGCGCCATCCGGTCGCCAGGTTCGGAATTGCGGTGAACGGGACGAACTCCAACGACACCCGCAGACCGAAGGCCGACGCGTCGTCACACAATTCGGCAAAGCCCTGGGTCGCTATGTCGATCGACAACGGGCCGTCATCCGCCACGGCTGAGATGGTGTCGGCGCCAAGCGCGGCGGCCGCGGCGAAGAAATCCAAACGCCGCCACCGGGAGTCGGCACCGGACGCGGGCCGGGACCTCCGGGTCCAATCATCACAACCCTCGATCTCCGAGCAGGTTATGCCGGCGTCGTCGAGTGCCTGTCTCATCCGGCCGGGCGTCATCCCCTCGCGCGAGATTGCTCGCCGAAAGACCAACGGCCACACACTGATCGAATCGAATCCGGCCGATGCCGCCGCGCTGACGAAGTCGACAAATGCGGTGCGGACCAAACATCCGTTGTAGAGGACAAGGTCGGAGGCAATGCTCACCATCCCAACGGTGTCTTTCGATGCCTCAACGATGCACCACCACCGCCACCAAGGGCTGGGAATACACGTCGACTCCGCACTGCGCTCCTCACCGTCGCCACGGCTTCATGTATAGCAGCGGTGGCGACCGAAACCGGATAGTTGAGCACTCCACTGCCCCGACTGCGATCTGGGAGGGTACCTTGCCGGAGTGAATGAGGGAATGTTCGCCCCGACGCTGGACTGGGGCCATGAGCTCTGGACGTCACTGATCTGGGTCGCACGCGCCTGGGTGATCGCGGCGATCGCCACGTTGATCATCGTGGTGCTCATCGCCCGGTTCACCACGTGGGGTCGCCAGTTCTGGCGGATCACCGGCGACTACTTCAAGGGCCCCGAGAGCATCAAGGTCTGGCTGTGGCTGGCGGCGATCCTGCTGTCGGTGATCGTGGGTGTTCGGCTCTCGGTGTTGTTCACCTATCAGGGCAACGACATGCTGACCAGCTTCCAGGTGGTGGCGTCGGGCCTGGGCACCGGCGACGACGCGGTCAAGGACTCCGGCAGGGACGGCTTCTGGCTGTCGATGGTCGTCTTCGCCGTGCTCGCGGTCTTGCATGTCAGCCGAATCATGCTGGACCTGTTCATCACCCAGCGCTTCATGCTGGCGTGGCGCATTTGGCTCACCAACCGGCTCACCGATGACTGGCTCGACGACAAGGCCTACTACCGCGGCCGGTTCATCGGCGAGACCATCGACAACCCGGATCAGCGCATCCAGCAGGACATCGACATCTTCACCGCCGGGGTGGGGGGTCTGCCCAACACCCCCAACAACACCTCGACCTCCACGCTGCTGTTCGGCGCGGTCAATGCGATCGTTTCGATGATCTCGTTCACCGTGATCCTGTGGAATCTCGCGGGGGCCCTGACGCTGCCGGTTGTCGGCGATGTGCCCAAGGCGATGTTCTGGATCCTGTTGGGCTACGTGCTGTTCGCGTCGGTGTTCGCGTTCTGGATCGGCAGGCCGATCATCTGGCTGTCGTTCAACAACGAGAAGTTCAACGCCGCCTTCCGGTACGCGCTGGTGCGGTTGCGTGACGCGTCCGAGGCGGTCGCCTTCTACCGCGGCGAGATCGCCGAGCGCACCGGTCTGCGGCGGCTCTTCGCGCCCGTCGTCGACAACTACAAGCGCTACATCAACCGGATGATGGGGTTCATCGGGTGGAACCTGTCCATGAACCAGATCATCGTCGTGCCGCCCTACCTGCTGCAGTTCCCGCGGTTCTTCAGCGGCGAGATCACGTTGGGCGCGGTGAATCAGTCCGCGGCCGCGTTCGGCAACATCGAGCAGGGGCTCTCGTTCTTCCGCAACGTCTACGACCAGTTCGCCGGGTACCGTGCGGCGATCATCCGACTCCATGGCCTGGTGGTCGCCAACGACGAGGGCCGAGCGCTGCCGGAGTTGACCACCAACCCGTGCGCCGACGGCACCGTGGAACTCGACGACGTGGAGGTGCGCACGCCCGACGGCACGCAGCTGATCAAACCGCTCGACATGCGGTTGGAGGTCGGCGACACGCTGGTGATCACCGGACCGTCCGGCAGTGGCAAGACCACTCTGCTGCGCAGCCTGGCGCAGTTGTGGCCGTTCACGTCCGGGTCGTTGACGCGCCCGTGCGGACCCAACGAGACGATGTTCCTCTCGCAGCTGCCCTACGTTCCGCTGGGTGATCTGCGTACCGTAGTGAGCTACCCGAACGAAGTCGGAACCATCGACGACCAAACATTGCGCGACATGCTGGCCAAGGTCGCGTTGCCGCATCTGGTGGATCGTCTCGACGAGGTCGATGACTGGGCCAAGGTGCTCTCACCGGGTGAGCAGCAGCGCATCGCGTTCGCCCGGATCCTGTTGACCAAGCCCAAGGCGGCCTTCCTCGACGAGTCCACCTCGGCGCTCGACGAGGGGCTGGAGTTTCTGCTCTACGACCTGGTGCGCACCGAACTTCCCGACACCATCCTGGTCAGCGTCAGCCACCGCAGCACCGTCGAACAGCACCACACTCATGAACTCGAACTGCTCGGGGACGGCGAATGGCGGCTCGGACGGGTGGAGGGCGACGAGCCGGCCCGGGTGTAATTCCTCCCCGCGAGCAGACGCAAAGTGCGCGCGACACGCCGTGATGGCGTGGAATTAGCGTCTGCTCGCGGTTAAGAGGATGCAGACACCTGGGCGGCGTGGACGCCCGCGCGGCGGCCGAAGAACGACCCCTCACCCAACTGGGTGCCGCTGGCGTAACCCTTGCCGTCCTGGGCGATGTTCGACGCGCAGGCCCCCGCCGCGTACAGACCCGCGACGACGCTGCCGTCCTCGCGAAGCACCTGCCCGTCGAGCGACACCGTCAATCCGCCCATCGTGAAGCCGGAGTACATCGCCCGGCCGAGCGACAGATCGAACGCCGCCCATGGCCCCTTGTCTTGTGCAGCAACGTATTCGGCCTGCTTGTGGAAGTCGGGGTCTTCGCCGCGGGCGGCGTTCTCGTTGTACCGGTCCAGCGTCGCGGCCAAGTTTCCTTCCGGAATGCCAAGGGCGGCTTCCATTTCCGCGACGGTTTCCCAACCGTCGATGAACTTGATCAGCGGCATCTCGGGCATCTCCATGTGCGCCTCGTCGACGATCAGGTAGGCCGTCTGATCGGGCTGCTCCAGGACGAACGCCGATGTGCGGGAGTGATAGGAGTCCTCGGCGACGAAGCGCTTGCCGTCCTTGTTGACGATGACCCCGGTCAGCAGAATTTCCGGCGGATATGCCGCTGCGGTGATGAAAAGTCCGTCCAGGTTCTGCGCGACCCCGCCGGCCGAGATGCCCAACCGGATACCCAGGCCGTCGTCGTTGGGGTTGCCAAGGATGTACGGTTCGACCTCACCGTGGTGCCGGGTGCGCCGCTTGTGCGCCAAGGCGGGCGTGTGCCGGGCCACCATCTCTGCGTTCATCGCGAATCCGCCCGCCGCGATGACCACACTGTCGGCCCGAATATGGCCGGTGTCACCGAAGTGCTTCCAGCGCACGCCCACCACCCGATCACCGTCGACCACCAAATTGGTCACCCCGGTCTCGTAGCGAATCTGCACACCGAGATCGGCGGCCCGCTTGACCAGCAGGTCGATGACCACCGCCGCGCCGCCCAACTCGCCGGGCACCGGCACCGAATGCCCACGCGGTGCGGGCTTGGCCTTCTCGCAGAACGGCCACACCTTCTCGTTGCCGGTGTATGACAGCCCCTCGGTGCCCGGTGGCACCACCACCTTGCCCGGATAGAAGGTGCGCTCGAACTGAAAGCCCAAGTCCTCCAACCAGTTGAAGTGCTCCACGCTGCCCTCGCAGTAGGCACGGATCTTGTCGTGGTCGGGATCCGGTGACACCGCGACGAGGTACTTGTACATCTCCTCGGCGCTGTCGTCGTGACCGGTGGCCTGCTGTACGGCGGTGCCGCCGCCGAGGTAGAAGTGGCCGCCGGCCATCGAACTGGTTCCGCCGGCTGCGGCCGCCTTCTCCAGCACCAGCACCCGCGCGCCGGCGGCCGCTGCGCTGACCGCCGCGCAGCCACCCGCGATGCCGAAGCCCACCACCACGACGTCGAACTCGTCGGACCACGACGTCAGCTCGGCGGCGTCGATGGTGTCGGGGATGTCGGTTGCGCTCACTGTTGCTCCTGATCTGGGATTTGCGCCGGCCACGCGATCTGGACAGGTGTCCGGGCAGGCATCGTCGAGGATATCCCCGGCCTGCCCGATTGGCTAGAACGTGTTCTAGTTCGGCGGCTCGCCCAGGTAGGCGCCGACGCATCGCTGCGCCAGCGCGTGCGCCCGCGACGGCTCTTCACCGCAGGCGACGTGCGCCGCCTGCCACGCCTGCCCCGACCGACGAAGAAAGCGCCTGCCCTCCTCGGTGCCGACCCACTGCTGCCCGAACGACGGGTCGATGCTCTGCCCGCTACTGGTGTGCAGGGCAAGGCCCAACAGCATGGAGTCCCAGCCCATCCCGACTGCCCCCGGCCCGAAGTCGCGCCACATCTGGTCGTCGACGCCGATGATGTGGTCGAGCACCAACCGTGACGATCCCGCGTCGGCGGCGACGATGCTGACCTCGATCCAGCTCATGTTGCCGCCGTACTCCCAGGTGGCGGTGAAATTTCGCGGCGGGTCGCAGGTCAGGATCGTGCCGTGGGCATGCCCCTCCAACTGGTAGGAACCGCCGACGGCCAGGTCGCCGGTGATCGGAAACAGCCAGCGCGGGATGCGCTCGATGTTGGTGCAGGCGTCCCACAGGTCGTCGACGTCGGTCGCGTAGGACTGGCTGATCGTGACGACGTGGGCGTCCCCGGCGTCGATCGTGCGTGCGCCGACCTTGCGTTCGACCGCGTTGATCTGATGGTCGACGTCGATCTCCGTCATTTGGCGCTCCCTCGTCGTTGTCGTTTACCCCGCGCGACTTCGGTGCCGAGCGCATCCAGCCGCGGTGACCAGAAGCGCCGGAACGCATCGAGCCATTCGTCGACGTCGCGCAGAGCGGCACCGTTGACGGCGTAGAGCCGTCGCTGCCCGTCCGGCCGTACCGAGGTGAATCCGTTGTCCCGCAGCACTTTGAGGTGCTGCGACACCGCCGGTTGAGTGATCGCGAACTCGTCCTTGATCACCGAGCTGATGGCACCGGCGGGCATCTCCCCGTCGGCGAGCAACTCGAGAATGCGGCGCCGCACCGGATCTCCGAGGACGTCGAACGCGTGCACACCCCAGAGATTAAAGTTTCAGCTTATATAAGTCAAGACTTATGGATGAGGAATCGATGCCGGCACCGCACGGGTCTCCGCAGAGGCCGCGGAAATCACGTCTTCGCGGGCCTGCTGGCTGGCGACCTGCCAGGACACCGCCGCCGGGAACTGCCCCCAGGTGCTGTTGAACATGCCGACAATCGCGGCCCGGCCGTCCGGGGTGATGGCGTAGACCGGTCCGCCCGAATCGCCCTTCTGGCTGACGATGCCGTTGGCCATCGTGAACCAGCCGTTGTGCACGGCCTCGATGGTCCCGCAGCTCTCCTTGGTGATGACGCCGTAGTGACAGACCGGCAGACCCGGTGCGGGCAGGGTCGCGGGATCGGAGACCAGCACCCTGCCGCCGGGAAGAATGTCGTTGACCATCACATCCGGGGCCAGGCTGATGGCCTGCCAGTCGGTGATCTGATGGTTGGTGTCGATGGTGGCACCGTCGGGCGTGTTGTCGCGGAAGGACGCCTGGCTGCCGACGAACTTGCCGCCGTTGTCCCGCACCGTTCCGTCTCCGCGGCAGTGCCCCGCGGTGTAGGCGACCCGGGCTTGGATGTCGACGAAACCCAGCGTGCAGACGTTGGTGCCCTGGATGACCTCCATGCCCGGATGTACCAGCACACCCGGGTCGGCCTGGGTCGCCGACGGCGCGATGAGCGCCAACATCGGCGCGACGGCTGCCGCCAGCACACGTCCCCAACGTCGGCGCACGGTCGCTCCGATCTCTCGCGGTGGCACGGTCGCGGTTGCCGCCGCGCCGACTGCTATACCCGGGTCATCGACCCGGCAATCGCGCGTGAAACGAAGCGACCTTGCCTCATTGGTAGCCACACTTGCCCATCGGCCAAGATCACAGGGACGTTACAGCCACGACTCGGGGTCGCATCGGCGCTGGGCCATCGCGACCCGGCGAACCGGTGTGCCGAGAGTCGCAAAGTTGCGGGGTCCGCCCCCGGTGGGCGTCATCTTCCCGACTCTGGGTTAGACCGAGACGGCGGTGGCCCGTTCCGCACGGGGCCGCTGTTGAGCCGGCTGCCAGCCTGGGGGGCCGAAGATGTAGCCGAGGCGGTCGCGCCAGCGGCCGGCAGCGCGGGCGTCGCGGAACATCGCGACGTACTCGTGGGTCTGCAGCTTCCAAATGTTGTAGGTGTCGACCTGCTTGGTCAGCCCGTAGTTGGGGCGCACGGTTTCGGCCTGGAAGGTGCCGAACAGCCGATCCCACAGGATGAAGATGCCGCCGTAGTTCTTGTCGAGGTACTGCTGGTCCATGCCGTGGTGCACCCGATGATGCGACGGCGTGTTGAACACGAACTCGATGGGCCGCCACAGCTTTCCGATGCGCTCGGTGTGGATCCAGAACTGGTAGATGAGGTTGATCGAGAAGCTGGCGAACACGATCCACGGCGGCACACCGAACAACGGCAGCAGTGCTCGCAGGAAGACGTCGCCGCTGATGTTCCACTTCTGCCGCAACGCCGTGGCGAAGTTGAAGTACTGGCTGGAGTGGTGGGCCTGGTGCGTCGCCCAGAACAGCCGCACCCGGTGGGCGATCCGGTGGTAGGCGTAATAGAGCAGATCCACGCCGACGATCGCGATCACCCACGTGTACCAGGCGTTCGCAGGCAGTTGCCAGGGCGCCACGTACACATACAGCGCGGCGTAGCCGATCAGCGCGATCGCGTTGAGGACACCGCTGGTCCCCACCGACACCACGCCCATCCAGATACTCGCCCACGCATCGGACCTGGAGTAGGCGCCCGCGGGTGCGCGCTGCGCCTCGGTGTGGGCCAGTCGGCGAGCGGCGGCCCATTCGATGATCAGCAGAAGCAGGAAGAACGGGATGGCGAACGCCACCGGATCATGCATCAGCGGCGGGAGCACATGCGAGAACACACCCGACCAATCCACCGGTCACACCTTTCGGGCCAACGTCAACGATCGGCCCAAGTCTACGGCCTGCGAAAAAGCCCTAGCGGAAGCTGAGCACCTCGTCACCCCAGGCCGCGCGCACATGTCGGTCCGGGTCCTCGACCACCCTGTCGTCGGCGTTGATCACCAGCGTGGCGCGGTCCTCGCGGTAGGGCCGCCACGGTGGCGACCCGGGCGGCCCGGACGGCGACCCGTCGGCGGCGAAGTTCACCCAGCGCGTCCGGATCCGCTCCGACACCCGTTTGCCCACCTTGAGCCCGCCGAGCCGAAACGTCGGGTCTTTCGGCCCGGCGACGAGGTTGCCCCACACGTAGGGCAACTCGGTGGCGTGTGCTGCGCCCAGCCGCAGCAGCCGCAGCATCGGGGTGGTGAAATCGAATCGGTACAGGTAGACCGGGGCCACCTCGCGATGGCCCTCGGCGAACCAGATCGACGGCATCCGGAACCCGACGTCGCGGGCCACCCGCATGCCGGGGATCCTGCCGCGGCCGCGGTACACCTCGCGGATCTGTTGCTCGGACGGCAGCCGCAGATCCGGTTGCTCGGCGGCGATCTCGTTGAACATCGCCCTGATCGCCTGCGGCGTGATGGGCATCAGTGGCGACTTGATCCAGCGGAACAGCGCGGCCTCGTGCCGGTTGGTGCCGATGATGAGCGGGACGCGGTGGGTGCGACCCTCACGGGCCAGCTTGACCGGATGGGCGGGGACGATGTCGCCGTCGATGATCGGCGCGAACGCCAGCGTGCCCGGCGTGCGCGCGGGTACCTCGTCGAACACCCGGCTGGAGGCGTCGAGGACCGCGCCGAGCGGGACGTCGGGCAGGCGCTGGGCCGCGTCGGCCTCCAGACCCAACGCGTCGAGGAACAGTTCGGCCACGCGACGGCCCCGCTCGCTGTCGTAGATCGAGGTGGCCGGTGAACTCTGCGCGATCGCGGCGTGGAACAGCCCCTCGGCCGCGGGGCTGCTGAGCAGCGTGGTGATGATGCCCGCGCCCGCGGACTCCCCGAACAGCGTGACCCGGTTCGGGTCGCCACCGAATCCGGCGATGTTGTCGCGCACCCACTGCAACGCGAACAGCACGTCGCGAAGGCCGGGATTGCTGTGGAATGGCTCCCCGAATGACGACAGGTCCATGAACCCGAGGGCGCCCAGCCGGTAGTTGACGGTGACGATCAGCGCCTGGCCGCCGGAGGCCAGTACCCCGCCGTGATACAGCGGCTGTGCCGCCGAACCGAGGACGTAGGCGCCGCCGTGCACCCACACCATGACGGGCTTACCGTCGCCGGCCTCGGTGTCCGAGGACGCCCAGACGTTCAGCGTGAGGAAGTCCTCGCCTTGTGGCGCGCCGAGATCGATCGGGATCTTCGGATCGGTGGGCTGCGGACAGACCGGCCCCACCCTGGTGGCGTCGGCAGGCTCCGACCAGCGCTGCGGGGGCTCGGGCGCGCGCCATCGAAGCGAGCCGACGGGCGGCGCTGCGTATCGGACTCCCTTCCACGCCTTGACCGTTCCGTTGTCGACACCCCGGACCGGCCCGTAGGTGGTGTCCACGACGAGCCGGTCGTCGGACAACCGCCGGGTCTCGGCCGTCATCGGCTGCCCCGGGCCGCGGCGCGCTCCCGGTCTGAGAAACCGGCGACCGGTGCGGCGTCCGGGGCGGCGTTTCTGCGGGCGACGTAGTCGGTGGTGGCGGCCCATGCCGCCTGCACCCCGTCCGCCTCGGCCGCGTAGGTCATCGACCTGTCGGCGGCGAAGCCGAGTCGGCGCCCGATGGCCACCGCGTCCATGTTCGCGCCGAGGAACACGAACTCCCATGAGTAGTCCTGTTCCTGGCGCCGGATGGCGGCGCTGACCGCGTCGTGTGTCCACTCCTTGCTGGAGTTCTCGTGTCCGTCGGTCAGTACGACGACGGTGACCTTGCCGGGCCGCTGATCCTCGGGCAGCGCGGCGAGTTCGGCGCCTACATCGGTGACCAGGCGGCCCACGGCGTCATACAGGGCGGTGGCGCCGCGCGGCTGAAGCTGCAGCGGCGGCACGTCGGCGACCGGGCGGCCGCCGTAGACCACCTCATACTCGGTGTCGAACTGCGCCAACGTCACCCGGATGTCGAGCGGTTGGTCGCGCTGTCCGTCGATGAACGCGTTGAAGCCGCCTTCGGTGTCGGTCCTGATGGCCTCCATCGATCCGGAGCGGTCGAGAAGAACAGCGATGAGGCAGCGCCGAGGGTCCGTCACGGGGGCTCCTTGTCTCGATGGGACACAACTTTTTCAGGCTACGCCCGGCCCCTGACAATCCTTTTGTTCAGCGGGTTCGCGGTCGGTTAACTTGATCGCGTGACGAAGTGGCTGCTGTTGGCGGGGGCGATCGTGGTGGAGGTGGCCGCAACACTGTCTTTGCGTGCCTCCCAAGATCATTCCGCCTGGCTGGCGGTGGTCGTCACCGGCTATCTCGGGGCGTTCGTGCTGCTGGCGATGGTGCTGCGCACCGGGATGCCCGTGGGCGTCGCCTACGGCATCTGGGGGGCCGTGGGCACGGCGGGAACCGCGGTGCTGGCCGCGGTGTTCTTCGGCGACCCGTTCACCTGGCCGATCGTGGCCGGTATCGGGCTGATCGTCGTCGGCGTCCTGTTGGTCGAGATCGGGTCGCAGCGGGCCGGCGCGGTCGAGGCGTGATGTGGTGGTCGCTGGCGGGCGCGATCGTCGTGGAGGTGATGGCCACGCTGTCGCTGCGCGCCTCCGACGGCTTCCGTAAGAAGGCGTGGATCGGTCCGGTGGTGGTCGGTTATCTCGTGTCGTTCTACCTGCTGTGGTTGACGCTGGCGCTGGGCATGCCCGTCGGCATCGCCTACGGCGTGTGGACGGCGTGCGGTGTGGCGCTGGTCGCACTCCTCGCGCGGTACCTCTTCCAGGAACCGATGACGTGGGTGATGGCGCTGGGCATCGCGCTGATCGTGGGCGGGGTGCTCACCATCGAGACGGCCGGGGGCGTGCACTGAGCGCACCGGCCAGCGCCATCGCGAGCACCCCGGCGACCGGAACCGACAGCAACCCGACGCGCAGGCTCGTCGCGTCGGCGATCACGCCGACGATCAGCGGCGCCCCGAAGAAGCCGATCCGCATCAACCAGGTCACCACGGTCAGCCCGCTTCCGGCCCGCAGCCCGGGCAACTGGTCGGCCCGGTGCATGGCCGCCGGGATCAGCGTCGCCACGCCCAGTCCGGCGGCGCCGAACCCCGCGATCGTGCCGGCGACAGAGGGAAACGCCAGCGCAGCGCCCATGCCCACAGCTGTGAGCAGCCCGCCCGCCCTGACCACCGCGCGTTCGCCGAACCTGTCGACGAGCCGGTCCCCTACCAGTCGGCCGACGAACATGCAGCCGACCAACGCGACGTAACCGAACACCGCAACCGCGCCCGGGGTGCCGATGCTGTCGCGCAGATACAATGTGGCCCAAGAACTTCCGGCATCCTCGACGGTGGCGCCCGCCACCGCGATCACCACCAGTGCCAGCAGCGTCGCGTAGACCGCCGCTCCCGCTACTGCCCTGCGACCCGGAGGCGAGGACGGGCGGCCGTGGTCGTCGGGCCCCTTCAGCAGACGCGGATAGGCGAGCGCGGCGACGGCGCTGAACACCACGGCGGCCACCGACAGATGCACCGCCCGGGAGACGCCGAGCGCGATGGCCGCGGCGCCCATCAGGCCGCCGATGATGGCCCCGGCCGCCCAGACGGCGTGAAACGAGTTGATGATCGAACGGCCGTAGATGCGTTGCACCCGCAGCCCGTGGGCGTTCTGGGCCACGTCGGTGACCGCGTCGGACGCGCCTGCGACGAACAACGCCACGGCCAGCAGCAGCGGGGAGGTGGCCAGCCCCGCGGCCACGACGAACGCCGCGATGCCGAACGTTCCGGCCACCGCCACGCGCGACGAGCGGCAGCGGCGGATTAGCGTGGCGGCAAAGGGTCCCGCTACCAGGGCACCCGCGGAGAACGCCGCGACCGCCGCACCGTAGACGACGTTGGACAGGTGCAGGTCGGTCTTGATCTCGGGATATCGGGGCAACAGGTTGGCGAAGATCGCGCCGTTGCTCAAGAACAGCGCCGCCACCGCGAGCCGGGCCCGCCGGTTTCGCGTCTCCGCGAGCCGTTCGAGCGCCATCGGCGCGACCCTACCGCAGTTTGAGGCGCGCATCGCCCGGGCAAGATGAGGGGCATGATGGAGCTGCCCGAGTCAGTTGTCGAGCTGGCGCGGCGCTACGGCGTGGCAACCGAATACGTGGACTGGACCGGAGGGCACGTCACCGTCGCCGAGACCACCTTGATCGCGGTGCTCGACGCGCTGGGGGTGTCCGCTGCCACCGAGTACCGCCGCAGCGCGGCGCTGGCCGCACACGACCGCGACTACTGGTCGCGACCGTTGCCCCCGACCGTCGTGGGCCGATCCGGTGCCACCTCGTCGTTCTGGGTGCACGTGTCACACGGCGGCCCGGCGCATCCGTGGCTGCGGTTGGAGGACGGCACCGCGCGCACCGATCTGCGTCAGCTGGAAAACAACAGGGCACCTTACGATCTCGACGGCCGCCTGGTGGGTGAGGCCAGCTTCGAGCTGCCCGCCGACCTACCTGCCGGCTACCACCGGCTCCACCTGTCACTGGACTCGCGCGAGGTCGTCACCCCGGTCATCGTCGCGCCCGCCGCCCTGCCGGCGCCGGCGGGCAGGCAATGGGGCCTGGCCGCTCAGCTCTACAGTGTGCGCTCGCGATGGTCCTGGGGCACAGGCGATCTGACGGATCTGACGGATCTTGCGGTGTGGGCCGCGACGCACGGCGCGGGTTTTGTTCTGGTCAATCCGCTGCACGCGGCCGCGCCGACCGCCCCGATGGAGCCGTCGCCGTACCTGCCGACCTCGCGCCGTTTCGTCAACCCGCTGTATCTGAGGGTGGAGGCCATCCCGGAATTCGCCTACGTACGCGGTCGCGCCCGCATCCGCAGGGCCCGCAAGACGATCCAGGCGCGCGCCGACGCGGCCGATCGGATCGACCGAGACGCGGCGTGGCAGGCCAAGCGAGTGGCGCTGGAGGCCGTCTACCGCGTGCCGCGCTCGGCGGGCCGTGACCTGGCCTACGCGGCCTATCGCAAGCGCGAGGGCCGCAGTCTCGACGACTTCGCAACCTGGTGCGCGCTTGCCGAGCGCTACGGCAGCGACTGGCACGAGTGGCCGCCGGAACTGCAGCATCCCGGCAATCCGGCGGTCACCGCGTTCGCCGACGCCAACGCCGACGTCGTCGATTTTCACCGCTGGCTGCAATGGCAACTCGAAGATCAGCTGACCGCCACGCAGGCCAGCGCCGTCAACGCCGGCATGGGGCTGGGTGTCATGCATGACCTCGCGGTCGGCGTCGACCCCGACGGGGCCGACGCGTGGGCGCTGCAGGACGTACTCGCCCTCGGCGTCACCGCAGGCGCACCCCCGGACGAGTTCAACCAGCTCGGCCAGGACTGGTCGCAGCCGCCACTGCGGCCCGACCAACTCGTCGACCGCGGCTACGAACCGTTTCGCGCCCTGGTCAACGCCGTACTGCGGCATGCGGGCGGGATACGCATCGACCACATCATCGGGTTGTTCCGGCTGTGGTGGATCCCGAAGGGCGCGCAGCCCACCGAGGGCACCTACGTGCGCTACGACCACGAGGCGATGGTCGGAATCGTGGCGCTGGAAGCGCACCGGGCGGGTGCCGTCGTCGTCGGCGAGGACCTCGGCACCGTCGAGCCGTGGGTGCGCGACTACCTGCGCGACCGCGGGGTGTTCGGCACCTCCATCCTCTGGTTCGAACTGGACCGCGAGAACACCGGCGGACCGCTGCCCGCCGAACGGTGGCGCGAGTACTGCCTGTCCTCGGTCACCACCCACGACCTGCCCCCGACAGCCGGCTACCTGGCCGGTGAGCACGTGCGACTGCGCGAACAACTCGGCCTGCTGACCCGGCCCGCCGAGGACGAGTTGGCCGCCGACCGCCGACAGCAGCAGGCCTGGCTGGCCGAACTGCGCCGGGTCGGGCTGTTGCGCGACGACCCCGAAACCCCCGACGTCGATGACGTGGTCACCGCCCTGCACCGCTATCTGGGCCGGACACCGTCGCGTCTGCTCGCGCTGTCGCTGGCCGACGCGGTCGGGGACAGACGTACCCAGAACCAGCCGGGCACCACCGACGAATATCCGAACTGGCGGATTCCGCTGGCCGGCCCGGACGGCGGAAAAATGCTGCTCGAGGACGTGTTCACCGATCCCCGCGCGACCGGGTTGGCCGAGGTCATGCGGGCCGCGGTCAACGCTTCGGTGTAACGCCGGGCGGGCCGTCAGCGGTTTCACAATTGTCACGCCTGCGATATGTTCGCACCGCACCGACCAAGGGAGACGTTTCGTGAAGAAGCTCGTTGTGCTCAGCACTGGGCTGGTCGGCGTGGGTTCAGCCGCCCTCGTCGGCGCAGGCATCGCGATGTCGCAGCCGGTCAACAGCCTCAATGTCGTCGGTGAGCCGTACAACAAGGCCCTGCAGATCCTCAAGAGTCAGGGCGTCAAGGCCTCGTTCGGCGGTTCGTTCGGCAGCGCCCTGTCGCAGGCCGAGTGCCTGGTCGACACGCAGAAGATCACCTCGGGAGGACGGGTGCTGCTGATGCTGGACTGCAGCCAGGCCGCGGCCGACAAACTCGAGCGGATGCGCCCGTCGGGCGGACCCAGGGTCGGCGCCAACGGCGTCACCACGGTGACACCCACGCCCGTCGTCCCGATCCAGGGGGCACCGGGGCCGGCCGCCCCGCCGCCTGCCTAGCGGGTCAGCCCTCGATCATCCGGCGCAGGTTCTTCAGCGTCTCCCCCATGGCGCGGCCCACCTGACGGGCCGCGACCCGGTCTGCGATCAACCCGAGCAGATTGCCCGCCGACTCGTAGGCCAGCCGGAACGTCACCTTGGTGCGGCCGTCGTCGGTCTCACGCAGCCGGAAGCGGCCGCGCTGTGAGACACCGGTCAGGCCGACCCAGGCCAGTTCGGCCGGCGGTTCGAACTCGACGACTTCGACGACGCCGCCGATGGGCACCGAGCCGATCCTCAAGTGCACGGTGTAGCGGGCCCCCCGCCGGGGCGGGCCTTCGGTCTGGACCTCCCAGCGCTCCAGGCTGGCCATGAACTGCGGATAACAGGCCGGATCGGCCACGACCTTCCACACGGCATCCCGGTCGGCGTCGATCACGCACTGGCGCTGAACCCGCATCGGCTAGCCGATCACCGGGAATCGCCGTTGGGCCGCCAACCGGTCCACCGCGGACTGCAGGCTGGCGGTCACCTTCTCGTGCACCGCGTCGTCGTCGCCGTCGCGGACATCCTCGGCCGAAATGGGTTCTTGGGCTTCGACGACGATCTTGGCGGGGAGCGGGATGTGCCCGGCCAGGTCGCTGATCACCAACCCCCACGGCGGCGCGATCGCGATCGGCACGCTCTTGATCCGTAACAACTTGTCCACCATCAACAACCGGGCCAACCACTGGCCCCGGCTGACGAACAGCACGCTCTCCTGACCGCCGACGCTGGCGATCGGCACGATCGGCACGCCGGCGTCCCTGGCCAGTCGGACATAGCCGGTGCGCCCGCCGAAGTCGACCTTGTTGCGCTCCCAGAACGGCCGGAACACCTCATAGTCACCGCCGGGGTAGACCAGCAGGGCCGCCCCCGATTCCAACGCCAGCTTCGCGTTCTCGTGGTTGGCGGCCACGGTGCCGAACTTGCGCAGCGAGGCCAACGGCGGCGCCGACACGACGAGGTTGTGCGCGAGTTGGTAAAACGGGCGCTCCACCCCGAAGTACGAACAGAACGCCAGCGTGAACACGAAGGTGTCGGGTGGGACGTTGCCGCCGCTGTGGTTGCCGACGAGAAGCACCGGCCCGTCGGCGGGGATGCAGTCCAGTCCCCGCACATCGGCGCGGAAATACAGTGACGCCACCAGCCACAGGCCCGGCAGTTGTTCACGGATGTAGTCGGGATCGCGATGGTCGAGGTTGGCCTTCGGGACGCGGGAGGTGACTTGCGCCCTGGCCCAGTCCAGGATGTCGCCGAAACCCGCCATGGCGGTCATATTTCCACCACGGAAGAACCTGAAACCCCTGTGCTGACCGCATCGGTAAACTGCGGGACACGGTTTCGCCAGGAGGAGCCTCTATGCATCAATCACCCGCGGTGTTGCGTCCACGCCGCTTCGAACGTGAAGTCGACCCGGGACCAGTGCAGATCCAGGCCCGTAAGGTGCACTTCGACCTGTCCGGCATCCCGCTGGAGTGGATACCGGGTCACCCCGTGGCGTCCACGATGATCAACCTGTTCAACGTCGTGCTGCCCGCCGGTGAGCACTGGTTCGTCAAGACGTTCAACGAGGCGCTACCACTGGTGAGAGATTCCCGGCTGGCCGACGACATCCGCGGATTCATCGGACAGGAGGCCACGCACGCGGCCGCGCACGACGACGTGGTACGCGACTTTCTGGTCGGCAATGGAGTCGACCCGTCGCCCATGCTGGCACTCATCGAGTACATGTTCGAAAAAGTTTTGGCTCCAACGGATTCCACCGATCCGGAGCGACGGCTGAACAACCTCTGCGAGCGGCTGTGGCTGATCGCCGCGATCGAGCACTACACGGCGGTACTCGGCGACTTCGCCCTCAACTCCGCGTGGGATGACCACGGCGCCGACCCGACCATGGTCGACCTGTTCCGCTGGCACGGAAGCGAGGAAGTCGAACACCGAAGCGTCGCCTACGACGTCGCGAGATACTTCCACGACAGCTATCTCGACCGGATCAGGGCGATGGCGCTGGCGGCGACGGCGATTTTCGCGTTCTTCCAACGCGGGACCTGGTACCTGCTCAAGACGGACCCGGCCTATGACATCGGTTGGTGGCAGATGCAGCGGCTGCGGATGCGCGATTCCGAACTCGGGCTGTTGCCCAAGTTCCGCACTCTGTTCGGGTCCAACACGATGAGCTATTTCCGGCCCGGGTTCACTCCCGACCAGATGGGTTCCACCGCGCAGGCCGTCGCCTACCTGGCGGCCTCGCCCGCGGCACGCGCCGCCCAGCGCTGATGGGCCTGCGCGAACGCTACCGCCACCTGCCGGCCCACCCGCTGCGTGCGCAGCGCCGCGACCTGCTGGTCGGCCTGGCGGGCGTCGTCATCGCCGGGATGGAACGCGTGGCCGGCGCCACCCGCCGGGTGCGGTTGCCCGCCGAGACGGACCGGACCCGGGTGCTGCGTGTGGTGGACCGGCGCCTGGTGGCCCGCGACGAAGACGTCGTCGCGCTCACCCTCGCCGCCGCCGACGGCAAACCGCTGCCCGGTTGGCATCCCGGCGCCCACATCGACGTGCACCTGCCCAGCGGGCGGCTTCGTCAGTACTCGCTGTGCGGTGATCCCGACAATCGAGCCGACTACCGCATCGCCGTGCGGCGCATCCCCGACGGCGGTGGCGGCTCCGTCGAGGTGCACGACGCGTTGACCGTCGGTGCCACGATCACGACGCACGGCCCGCGCAACGGGTTTCCGATGACCGTGCCCGGCCACGGATCTCCGACGCGGCGGTTCCGGTTCGTCGCCGGCGGCATCGGGATCACCCCGATTCTGTCGATGATCCGACGGGCACAACGGCTGGATGTCGACTGGTCGATGGTCTACGCCGGCCGCAGCCGCGACAGCCTGCCGTTCCTCGACGAGCTCGTTCAGTACGGCGATCGGGTGCGCGTGCACACCGACGACGAGGGCGGCCTGCCGACCGCGGCCGACCTACTCGGTGACTGCCCGGGGGGCACCGCCGTGTACGCCTGCGGGCCCGCGCCGATGCTGACCGCAATCCGGTCGCAGCTGATCGGTCGCGACGACGTCGAACTGCATTTCGAACGGTTCGCCGCACCACCGGTGGTCGACGGTCGACAGTTCGCCGTGACCGTGGCCTCGACTGGTGAGCGCATCGAGGTCGGCGCGGAGGAGACCCTGTTGGCCGCGTTGGCCCGGTCCGGTGTGCACGCGTCGTATTCCTGCCGGCAGGGCTTCTGCGGCACCTGCCGCACCAAGGTGCTCGACGGCGCCGTCGACCACCGCGACTCGCTGCTGACCGATCCGGAGCGGGAGAACCAGATGATGCTGATCTGCGTATCGCGCGCCGGTGACGGATCGCATCTCACGCTCGACCTGTAGCCACGTCTCGTACTATTCGCCCATGCCGTTGGCCGAGGGTGCGACGTTCGCCGGTTACACCATCGTGCGGATGCTCGGCGTCGGCGGTATGGGCGAGGTCTATCTTGCGCAGCACCCGAGGCTGCCGCGCCGCGACGCGCTCAAGGTGCTGCCGGCGTCGGTGTCGGCCGACCCCGAGTACCGGCAACGGTTTCACCGGGAGGCCGACATCGCGGCCACGCTGTGGCATCCGCACATCGTCGGCGTGCACGACCGCGGTGAGTTCGACGGCCAGATCTGGATTTCGATGGACTACGTCGAGGGCACCGACGCGGCACACCTGCTGCGCGAACGACATCCCGACGGGATGCCGGCGGCCGAAGTGGTCCAGATCGTCACCGCCGTCGCCGACGCGTTGGACTATGCGCACCAACGTAACCTGCTGCACCGCGACGTCAAACCCGCCAACATCCTGCTTGCCCACCCGGAGGCCGGTGATCAACGAACACTGTTGGCGGACTTCGGGATCGCCCGATGGTCGAACGACATCAGCGGCCTGACCGCCACCAACATGACCGTCGGCACGGTGTCCTACGCGGCGCCCGAACAGTTGATGGGTGAGCGTCTCGACGGCCGCGCTGACCAATATGCGTTGGCGGCCACCGCCTTTCATTTGTTGACGGGCTCTCCCCCGTTTGAGCACTCGAATCCGGCTGTGGTCATCGGCCAGCACCTTTCCGGTTCACCGCCGACGGTCGCCCCGCACCGGCCGGACCTGGCCGCGCTCGACCCCGTGTTCGCCAAGGCGCTGGCGAAGGCCCCGCAGGACCGCTTCGATCGGTGCGCCGACTTCGCGCGAGCGCTCGGCGACCGACTCGGGTCTGCCCCCACCACCGCCCACCGCAGACCGCCGAAGGAGTCGGCGCTGCGGGCCGGCGTCGTCGTGCCCGCGGTGCTGGCCGTGCTGCTGATCGCCGCGATCGCCGTCGCGGTCGTCGAGACCCGCCGCGCCGACCGCCCCCAAGCCCAACCCGCATCGCCGACCACAGAAACCACGACGACCACACCGCCGAGCACACCGCCGACGACGACAGCGGCGACGACCCCGGTGACGACGCCGCCGCCATCCCCCGCCGCCACCGTCGCGACCATCGGCGCGAACTGCTCACCGGTCGGAAGCACCGGCACCACCGAAAACGGATCGGTCGCCTACTGCTCGACACTGCAGTCCACCGGCGCCTCGATCTGGTCGCTGACCGCGGGCGACATCGCCAGCCCCACCGTGACCGCCGAGCCGACCGACGAGCCGCTGCCCGTTGCCGAAGACCACCCGGTGCGGGTGTGCATGCAGCAGACCGGTCAGACCCGACGCGAATGTCGCCGTGACATCCGCGAAAGCAACGGATTGCCGGTGCTGCCATGAAGTTCGCCGTCGTCGCCCCCGTCGCGGCCGGAGTCACCGCCGACCCGGAGTTCATGGTTCCGTTCGCCCGGCATCTCGAGGAGTGCGGCTTCGAGTCCATCGTCGTCGTCGAACACACCGTGCTGATGTCGCAGTACGCAAGCGTCTACCCGTATGACCCGTCCGGGCGCGTGGAGCTGGCCGCGGACTGCCCGGTGCCCGACCCGCTGGACCTGCTGGCCTTTCTCGCCGGGCACACCCGGGGGCTGGGGCTGGCCACCGGCGTGCTGGTGCTGCCCAACCACCACCCCGTGGTGCTGGCCAAACGGGTGGCCACCATCGATGGCCTGTCCCGGGGCAGGCTGCGGCTGTGCGTCGGCGTCGGTTGGCTCAAGGAGGAGATCGAGGCGTGTGGCGCCGACTTCGCCGGCCGCGGCCGCCGCGCCGACGAACAGCTCGAGGTGATGCGGCTGCTCTGGGAGCACCCGCCGCAGGGCGCGAGCCATCGCGGTGAGTTCTTCGGCTTCGACCACGCGATGTGTCACCCGCAGCCCACCCGGCGGATCCCGGTGCACATCGGGGGCCACAGCAGGGCCGCGGCGCGGCGCGCGGGCCGGCTCGGGGACGGGTTCCAGCCGCTGGGCGTCGGCGGCGCCGAACTCGTCGACCTGGTCGGGGTCATGCGCGAGGCGGCATCCGCGGCGGGCCGCGACCCCGACGCGCTGGAGCTGTCGCTGGGCCACCTCGTGACCAAGATCGACGCCGAACGCGCCGAGCGGCTGGCAGCGCTGGGGGCCCACCGCCTCGTGCTCGCCATGCCGCCCACTGCCGACATCGACGAGGCCCGCGACCAGCTGTCGGCGTGCGCGCAGAGGTTGTCGCTGACGCCATGAACCTCGATGTCGCCGACCGGTTGGCGCTGGCCGACCTGGTGCACCTCTACGCTTCCGCGGTCGACGACCGCCGGTTCGACGACGTCGTCGAACTGTTCACGGAGACAGCCGAATTGCGACTGCCCGACCCACCGCGGGCACTGGAACCGGTGCGGCACCTACACGGACGCGACGGCGTGCGGGCGGCGATGGCGACGCTGGGAGCGGTGGCCCGCACCGAACACGCGATCGTCGGTGAGGTGTACGCCGTGGGCGGCGACCCCGACTACGCGTTGGGCCGGATCACCTGCGTCGCGCACCACTGGAGCGTCGCCGACGGTCACATCACCGACCTGGTGTGGCATCTGCGCTATGACGACGAGTACCTGCGCACCCCGAAGGGCTGGCGCATCCACGGCCGCGCGCTGACCATCAACGCGATCGAGACCCGTCCGACGCGTCGTCTGCGAGCGCCGCAAGCAACTGGTCGAGCAACGGACGCTGGCCTTTCAGCAGCTTCGACCGAGCCTGTGCCACGGAGAACCACCCGACGCGGTCCACCTCGGGGTACTCCCTGACCGTGCCCGACCCCTTCGGCCACTCCAGGGTGAACGTGTTGGAGAAGGTGCCCTCGAGATCGAGGTCGGCGCGCACGGCAAAGGCCGTGATCACCTTGCCGCTGGGCTGACGCAGCGGCGCGAACTCGATGCGCGGGCCGTCGGGCGCCTGCTTACCCAACTCCTCTTCGAACTCGCGTCGCGCGACGGTCCACGGGTCTTCTCCGTCGGTGTACTCGCCCTTGGGAATCGACCAGGCGCCGGCGTCCTTGCGTGCCCAGAACGGGCCGCCGGGATGGGCGATGAGTACCTCGAGTTCACCGTCGACCTGCCGGTACAGCAGCAGCCCCGCGCTGAGTTTGGGCATCCGTCTCCAGGGTCAGTACTTGCGGTCGCCTTCGCTGCTGTCGAAGAACGCCCAGTCTCCGTCATCGGACTTGACCTCCATGCGCCAGCCCAGTTCGGGTTCGGCCTTCTGGTCGACGAACCAGGCGTGCGCGTCATCGGCGCTCTCGATGTCCTTGGTGTCGACGACCTCGCCCTTCGGGTTCAACACGCGGTATGTAGCCATGCCGGTAGCTTTCCCCCGCCGCGCGACTTTGAATCAGTGGCCGCTGGCCATCGGAATGCCCTCGCTGGCCGAGAACTGCGCATCCTCCCGCGACGACAGGCCCATCGAGACCACCGACCGGTCGAAGAAGGCGTCGGTCAGATAAGCCAGTGACACCGCCCACCGGTTGACGAACCGCGGAATGGCGTACAGGTGGTAGGCGCGGGTGACGAACTTCGCGGGGAACCCGGACAGCGCGATGTTGAGCGGGTTGGCCACCGCATAGCGCGGCCCGAGGTCGACGACCAGGCCCATGTTGCGGTGTTTGTAAATTTTCGGCTTTCCGTGGCCCAGGCTGGCTGCGACGTTGCGGGCCAACACCTTTCCCTGCCGCGTGGCGTGCTGTGCGGTGGGCGGCGTGATCTTGCCGGGCTGCGTCACATCGGGGACGGCCGCGGCGTCGCCGGCGGCGAACACGTCGGGATGGCCGGGCACCTGCAGCTGTGTGGTGACCTTCAGCCGGCCCTTCTCGGTGGGCAGTCCGAGCTTCTCGATGAGCGGCGCGGCGGTGACACCGGTCACCCACGCGACGGTGTGGGTGCGGATCAGCGAATCATCACTGAGCACCACGTGCTCGGAGTGGACCTCCTTGAGGGTGACGCCCAGCCGCACGTCCACACCGCGCGACTCGAGCACCCGCATCGCCGCCGTGCCGAGGCGTTCACCGACCTCGGGCATCACCTGCTCGGCGAGGTCGAGCAGGACGAATGTGACATCCTGCGGATCGAAACCGAGCTGCTTGGCCGCGGAGTCGGCCAGCGCCCGCAACTGGGCGGCCAGCTCGGTGCCCGAGTACGACGCGCCGACCACCACGATGGTGCGCCGTGCGGCGGCGCGTCCCGGATCGTCGTCGACGCACGCCAGTTCCAACTGCTCGAGCACGTGGTCGCGGAGGTACAACGCCTCGGCGGTGGACTTCAGCCCGCGGGCGTGTTCGGCCAGCCCCGGCACGTCGAACAGTCGGGTGACCGAGCCGGGTGTGAGCACCAGCCGGTCCCAGCACATGCTGCGTGAGCGCTCTTCGGGGTCGGTGAAGGTGACGGTGCGCCCGGTCAGGTCGACCTCGTCGACGCGACCGCGGATCGCCTGCACCCCGCGCAGCGCGTTGGCCAGTGGAATCGCGACGAAGCGGGCGTCGACCACACCGCCCGCGACATCCGGCAACAGCGGCGTGTACAGCATGTAGTCGACCGGCGAGATGATCGAGACCTCGACCGACGGGTCGCTGCTGCGGAGCTTCCGGGAGAGCTGGCGGGCGCATTCGAAGCCCGTGAATCCACTGCCGACGATCACCACGGAGGTCATTGGCACCCACTGTACGGAAGCGGCGCCGCCGCCATCGCGAGTCGGACGCTGGGGGAATCGGCCGATATTCGTCAACTATCCGACGCTGCGCCCGATCGCGCCGTGATGGGAGGATGCTTGATGAGATGACGAGCCCGCTTCGCCGGTTCGACCCGTTCCGGCCGATCGACATGTTGACGGCGCTGTGGTCGACGACGGCGGCGGCCCCGGTCAGCACCGGAGCGGCCGTCGCGTACCGGACGTTGTTCACCACCGTGCGACGGATGGTGGTGGGGCGCAAGCTCGCGATCCAACTCGACGATGGTGAGCTCACGCTGACCGTCACCGAATTCGACTCCCGGCTGGACGTGCGCCGGTTATCGGTCGGTCAGCTCGACGACGTCCGGTTGGCCGCGCGTGACATCCGTTGGCAGGGCCACCGATTCGACCACGCGACGGCGGTGTTGCACAACGTGCACATCCGGCCGACCGTCCCGCCGGTTTTGGTGGCCGCCCCGGTGGAGTTGACGTTGGAGGTGCCCGCGGTGGCCATCGACGAGCTGTTCCGGTGGGTGGCGCCGCGATGGGCCGGTGAGGTCGGCGGTGACGGCGTGGCCCGGCTGCGTCGCGCCCGACGCCCCGGCCTGGGGCACGTCGAGGTCGAGGCCCGGCTCGACGGTACGACGGTGTGGCTCAGGCCACGTGCCCTGGTCGTACGGCAGTGGCGCAGACCACTTCCCGCGCGCATCCCGGCCTACCCGGTGCAGCTGCCACCGCTACCGCACGGCGTGCAGCTGACCGGAGTCGAATTCGGCCCCGACATGGTCGCGCTATCGGGTGTGGCCTCCGAATGGCGGATGGACATGCCGCGAAAGCGCTTGGAGGACATTTTTACTCAGCTCAGTGGGGTCGGAATGCCACTGAACATGACGCGACTGACGCGGCTGTTCTAGCCGAAATCTTCTGTGTGCTCCCGGATTACGGGACACAACGATCATTTACTGCCAAGAACGATCAAAAGCTGCCAACGGAATTAAACCGCTGACCTGCTGGTTCTACGTGGTGGAGCTCTCGTTAGAGCCCCGACGATAGAAGGAAGGCAGCACGATGAGAAAGCTTGGAATCGGCACCGCCATCGCAGGCGCGTTGGCCACCGCAGTCATCGGCCTGGCCGCAACCGCAGGAGCGGCGCCCACCGGCCCCGCCAACGCCCAGGACACGATCAACAACTTGCGGTCACAGGGCTACACGGTGATCGTCAACCGGATCGGAAACGCTCCGCTGGACCAGGCCCAGGTGATCGCAGTTCGCCCCGGCACCACCTATGAGCGCATCGACGCTGGCCAGCACGTGCTGGGCAGCCAGCGCAACTTCGTGACGGTCAAGGAGAACACGATCTACGTCGACGTGAAGTGATGCGTAAGCGAACAGCCGAAAATGACCGAGGGGCGTCCAACAGGACGCCCCTCGTTGGCATTTCGGGCTACCAGCCCGGGATCGACAGTGGGATCGGGAACGGTAGGGCGCCGTTGCCGATCGACGACACCATCGCCGGGCAGAACATCGAGATGGCGATCCCGGTGAACATCGTCGCAGGGCCCAGCGACATACCGCCCACCTCGGCGACCCTGGAGGTGACGTCGGCCGCGGTCTGACCGGGCTCGGACAACATCGGGCACACCTGCTCGCCGAGCATGACGGCGCGGCCGGGATCGCCCATGACGACGCCCGCCTCGGTCACCGCCGCCAGAAAGGCGTCGTCGACGGGGTCGGCATGCGCGGATGCCGAGACGGCGGTGGCGGTGCTGAGCAACGCGGCGCTCAGCGCGAAGACAGAAGCAGTTCGAAGCACCCGGGAATGGTACCCGGGGCCTCAGCCGGTCACATTCCGGTCCAGGCGACGTCGATGCTGGTGGCCACGTCGATGATCTTGGCCTTCTGTGAGGCCGGGCTGTCGATCTCGCCGGCGACATGAGCGGCGATGAACCGTTTGATCTCGGCGTCGATGCCCGCCAGGATCCGCAGCACCTCCCCGCGCAGCGACTGCGATGTGACGTGAATGGAGATGTCGGAGGCCCGCGGCTTGCTGACGTCGATGACGATCAGCAGCGGTTCGGCCGCGCGGGCGGTCGCCCGCAGCGCGATCTCGCCGAACACCATGAACTTCGGCCGGTCGATGCGCAGGTCGACGACCATGTCGATCTCCAACGGGATGCGTATCGAGAAAGTGATCTGGTCGCCCAGCTCGCGCGTCACGCGCGGCTGCTGGACCCTGACTTTCGCGGTGACCTTGGCGATCTTGCCGGGGCCCTGGGCGATCGGCCCGATCTGGAACTCGTCGCCCGCGATCTGGCCGATCGCGCTGCCGACCCGCGCCTCGGTCACCGCGACCTCGAAGAACTTGCGACCGAACTCTTCGTAGGTCAGTTCGTCATCGGCGTGCATGGTGCTTATACCGTCTCACGTCCGCACGTCCGAGCGGCACAACGCGACCGAATCGAGACAACGCCGCAGCTAACGACGGTTTTCCTGGCCGCGCGCCTCGGCACCCGTCTCGCCGGTGTCGATCGCGTCGTCGGACGCGGTCTGCCCGACGTAGGTGCCGTCGCCGCCACCCGTCTTGCCCGCCCGGGATCCGGCGACATGCTCGTCGGTGCCGACGTCGGCCTCGGAATCGTCGCCGTCTCTGCCCGGATTCATGCGCCCCGGTTTACCGGTTCACAGCGCGCTCAAACTACGTCGTCGGGCGTCCCCGGAAAGTAGCGGATTTTCCTGATCGCGAACGGCTTGGCGCTCACGTCGGCGAACAGGATGTCGCGGCGGCCATCGTGGTCGATGCCCGCGACCAGGGCGGAGCCCGCAGCGATCACCTTGCGCGGAACGCCACCAGCAAGCCGGGACCGCAATTCGGCGCTGGTGATCGGGGTGCCGTCGCCCCCGGTGAGCTGTGTTCCCTTGGCGAGTCGACGGCGGATCGCGACCTCGTCGCCGTTCTGTGCGTCGGCGAGGAACTCGCCGA
Source organism: Mycolicibacterium sp. XJ1819 (assembly GCF_053483675.1). Lineage (NCBI taxonomy): Bacteria > Bacillati > Actinomycetota > Actinomycetes > Mycobacteriales > Mycobacteriaceae > Mycobacterium > Mycolicibacterium sp. XJ1819. The sequence goes on from NZ_JBEFST010000016.1 coordinate 99,254, forward strand.
ACTGCCGCTTGCCCGCCGACCCGGCACCGCGGAAGCCGCCGAGGAAGCCCCACGTGCCGAGGACGCCCTGGTTGGCGAGTAGCAGACCGGACAGTTGTAGCCCGGCGGGCACCCCGGCGACGCCGCCGCGCAGGAACTGCCCCACCATCGCGGGCAGTTCCCAAAACGCCGACAGGGCAGCGATCTTCAGCTCGCCGTCGGATTCCTGGAGGACGTAGCGGATGTAGATCGGGACGTCCAGGGTCACGGCGCCCAGACCGGCGCGCAGCACACCGTCCCGTATCACCGTCAGACCGGCGACGAGGTCCACGTCCGGCAGATATTCGACGTCGCGCGGGCCGATGAACGTGTCGTAGAAGTGCCCGATCGCCACCGGACCCCAGTGCGGTCGCGACCCCACCGGATCCTCGACACGGGCGCCCGGGGTGAACAGGCCCACCCAGCCGTCGCGGTCGCGCGCGCTCGCCGCCGCGGGTGAGCGCGCCGCCGTCGCCAGCACATCCGCGCGAGAGAAGGCCATAAGGTTCCCTACCACCTGCAACGGCCGCAGTCGACTAGACACCCACCTGCGGGCACACTGGACGCAGGACCGTGCAGGGGCACCGGCCGAAGGAGGAACCCCATGAGCAGCAACGGACCTTTCGGGTTCGATCCCGACGATTTCGATCGCGTGGTGCGTGAAGCCGGAGAGGGGTTGCGCGACGCGTTCGAGGGACTCGGCAGGTTACTCAACACCCAGGGCGAACGCGCGGGCTGGGCCAACCTGGTCGACGAGTTCACCGGGTACTCACGACCACGGCACGAACCCGAGACCACCGGTGAGACCGGCGACGGCGTCTGGGTGATCTACACCGTCGACGACGACGGCGGCGCCCACATCGAGCAGGTGTACCCCACCGAACTGGACGCGCTGCGGGCCAACAAGAACAACACGGACCCGACCCGCAGAGTGCGGTTCCTGCCGTACGGCATCGCGGTGAGCGTGCTCGACGCGGCCGAGGCCGCACCCGAAGAGGACTGACCTAACCCGGAATCCCCGAGACCCCCAGCACCCTTTGCATGTCCGGCTTCATCTGCCGGAGTTGCTGACCGGCGTGACCCCAGCTGTGGATGCCGTCCGGAAAGTTGAAGACGCCGTTGTTGCCACCCGCGGCGATGTAGGCGTCGACGAACGCGCGATTGGACTCGACCGCGAACCCCTCCAGAAAGCCCAGGCCGGCGATCGGGGCGTCGGGGCTGGCCAGGGCGGGGTCCGACGAGGTGCCGTTGCCGCAGTAGACCCAGATGCGGGTGCCGTTGGCGGCCAGCCTGCCGGCCTGGACGGTCGGGTCGTTGCGGGCCCAGGCCGGATCGCCGGGCGGACCCCACATGGCCGCCGGGTCGAAGCCGCCGTTCCACATCATCGCGACCCGCACCTGGCCGCTCCAGTTCGGGGCGGAGAGGTTCAAAAAGCCCGACAGCGACCCCGCGTAGACGAACTGCCGGGGGTGAAACGCCGCCAGGATCAGCGCGGCCGACCCGCCCATCGAGAAGCCGACGACGGCATTGCCCGTCGGCCGGACCTCTTTGTTGGCCGCCAGCCAGGCCGGGAGCTCCTCGGTGAGGAAGGTCTCCCACTTGTAGGTGTAGGTCCGGCCGTTGCCGACGGCCGGGGCATACCAGTCGCTGTAGAAACTCGACGCCCCGCCGACGGGCATGACGACCGAGATCCCCGATCCGTCATACCAGTCGAACGCCTGCGTGTTGATGTCCCAGCCGTTGAGGTCCTCCCCCGCCTCCATGCTGTCGAGCAGATACAGCGCGGGCGTATCGGGTCCCGCGGACAGGAACTCGACGCGGATGTCGCGGCCCATCCCCGCCGACGGCACGGCGAGGTGCTCGACGGGCAGCGCCGGATCCGAGAACGCGGTCGCCATGGCCGACCCGCCGGACCCGGCGACCAGCGCGGGCAGCACGGCGGCCACGGTTGCCGCAGCTACCAGGCGTTTTGACCAGCAGGCTGACACCATCCCCACGACCGTCATCGACGCCCTCCATCGCGACCTCGGTCCCGACCTCTCCGGACGATACGCCCGCCGGGGGTGATGGCGCGGTGGTTCAGGCGTCGCGGGCGATGCGGTTGACCGCGCGCAGACTGCGTTCGACGTCCTCGTCGGTGGTGGCCCACGACGACACGCTGATCCGCATGGCGGTCCGGCCCTGCCATACCGTGCTGCCGAACCAGCAGGTGCCGTCGGCCTGGATCGCCTCGATCACCCGACGGGTCCGCTCGTCGTCGCCGAACGACACCAACGCCTGGTTGAGCACCACGTCGTTCAAGATCTCGTACCCCGCCCCGCGCAACCCCTCTGCGAACCGGGCCGCGTGCCTGCAACACGAGTCGATCAGGTCGGCCAGGCCGGTCCGCCCCAGCGACCGCAGCGCTGCCCAGATCTCGACTCCGCGCGCCCGCCGGGACATGTCGGGGGTGAAGTGAGAGGGTTCGCGCGCGGATCCGGCGATGAGATAGGCCGCGCCGACGGTCATCGCCGCCCGCAGGTGTGCCGCGTCGCGGACAAACGCGATACCGCTGTCGTAGGGCACGTTGAGCCACTTGTGGGCGTCGACGGCCCACGAGTCGGCTTCGGCGTATCCGTCGGCCAGCGGTGCCAGTCTCGGCGCCGCGGCCGCCCACAGCCCGAACGCGCCGTCGACGTGTACCCAGGCACCCGCGTCGCGGGCGGCCGCGCACACCTCGGCGGCCGGGTCGAAGGCGCCGGTGTTCACGTTGCCCGCCTGAATGCACACGACGGTGTCGCCGGACAACTGCGGCAGCGCGGCGGCTCGGATGCGGCCCTGATCATCCACGGGAACCCGCTCGACGCGCGAGCGGCCCAGCCCGAGCAGCGACAGAGCCTTGAGCATGCTCGCGTGCACTTCGTCGCCCACCACGACGCGGATCGACGGTGCGCCGAACAGCCCGTCCTCCTCGACGTCCCATCCCGACTTCTGCAGCAGCGCATGCCGGGCCGCCGCGAGGCACGCGAGGTTGGCCATGGTCGCGCCGGTGGTGAATCCGGCTCCCGCGGCCGCGGGCAGTCCCAGGACGTCGCGCAACCATTCGGCGCTGACATCCTCGAGATGGGCGGCGGTCGGCGACATCACCCGGTAAGCGCCGTTTTGATCCCACACGCCGGCCAGCAGGTTCGCCGCGAGGGCGGCGGGGTGTGAGCCGCCGGTGACGAAGCCGAAATATCTCGCGCCTGCGGTGGCCACCGTCGCCGGCGAGCCGATCTCGTCGAGCATCTGCAATACCTCGCGCGGCGCGGTCGGCCCGTCGGGCATCGGCTCGTCGAACCGGCCGAGTCCGTCGACGGCCGCGGCGGTGGGCGCCACCGGCCGCGAGTCGAGCCCGTCGAGGTAGCCCAGTGCGCGCTCGGTGACGTCGGCGAATAATCGGTGCATCTCTCCCACGCTACTTTCCGAGCGCTGTCAGCAGATCGTCGACGATCGTGTCGGCTCCGGCGTCGCGTGCCACCCGGGAGTCCAGGTGTACGACGGCCTCGTCTCGGTGGCCGGCGTCGATCAGGCTGCGCAGCTTGGCAACTCGCGACTCCCCCAACACGCTGCCCAACACGTCGACCAGCTCCCAGTCCCGGTACAGGGCCAGGGACCGCTCGTAGAAAGCGAACGCGGTGACGGGTTGTCCGCGCAGGCTGCCGTGATACCGGTACGGGCCCTCCATGTACTCCAGGGGCAGCCCGTGGGCCGGTGCGGGCACCAACGGCTCACCGGTGAGGTCGAGGTCGAGCCGGTGTGACGTCAGCCGGTGGCGATCCGGCAGATAGCGCGCGACGGCGGGCGGACGCGTCAACGTGCGCACCGACTCCGGCCAGCGCACGTAGCTCTCGACGGTCACCTCGATGTCGTCGACGTAGTCGGGTTCCGCACTGTCGTGCGGATAGCTCACGGTGGCACCCGAGAAGGGTTGTGGGGCATTGCGGTTGGCCCGGTCGTACTGGTGCCAGATACTCATGTCGATCCCGTTGTCCAGGTTGATCGTTCGCCATTCGTGGGCGCGCCATCGGATATCGCCGTCCGTGCCGCCTACGTTGGCGATCAACGGAAACCACTGCCGGTCGACGTGCCCGGCGTGCCCGGTCACGGGTTCGCGGTGGGTGCCCCAGGCCAGCATCCCCGTCATCGTCATCCCGGTCTGAAAGTAGGAGTGGGTGTCCTTCTGACCGAAGCACTCGATCCGGCCGTTTTGGGTCGCCGCGCCCAGCGGCACCGGGGCTCGCGACGGGGTGAGGTGCAGGTCCAGTCGCATCGCGGCACCGGCCGCGTCGGTTCCCGCGAGGCTGACGTCGTAGGTGTAGGGCAGCAGCCGGCCGTTGCCGTCGCGGCAGGTCCGCCACACCGAAGTTCCTGCGTCGCTGCGGTATGCGAGGTCGAGACGGTCATCGGCCAGCGACATCTTCGGCCTGGCGCCCGGCGCCATGTTGGCAGGCGGCATGTCGTAGTCGGTGAAGGTGCCGTAGGTGCCCGCGTCGATGTCGAACAGCGCGAAGGTGTGGAAGTCGGCCACGATCGACTGTGCGGGCCGGTTCTTGTTGAAGATCGTCAGAAACGCGAACCGGCGACCGCCCTCGGCGGTGAGTTCGCCCGCCAGAAACCACGTGTCGGATTCGCAATCGGAGTGGTTGGCCTCGGCGGCGGGGAAATCGAGTTGGTGGTCGGCACCTACGAGTTGAAACGGGTAACGACGCCAGCCGGCCGGCCGCGGTTCGGTCACGGAGCTCCACCTTTTTGACTATGTTTGCATTGATAGCGACTTTAGGCGGGAGACAGCGTGAGATCGCTCGATTACGATGAGTTGTTCATCGGTGGCCGGTGGCAGAGTCCGTCGAGCGGCCAACGGCTCTCGGTCGTCTCACCGCATTCCGAGGAGACGATCGGCGGCACGCCGGAAGCCTCGCCCGAGGATGTCGACCGAGCCGTCACCGCGGCGCGCGAGGCGTTCGACGACGGTCCGTGGCCGCGGCTCAGCGTCGATGACCGGCTGGCGAAGATCGAGAAACTCGCCGCGATCTACGCCGCGGAGACCGACGCGATCGCCGACCTCATCACCGCCGAGATGGGCTCGCCGAAGGCCTTCAGCAGGTTGGGCCAGGGTGTGGGCGCGGTGGCCCAGATGCACGTGAACATGGCCACCGCGCGGGAGTTCCCCTGGGTCGAGCGGCGCCCGGGACTGTTCGGCGACGTGCACGTGCGGCGCGCACCGGTCGGCGTGGTCGGGGCGATCGTGCCGTGGAACGTCCCGCAGTTCCTGATCATGCCGAAGATGATTCCTGCGCTGATCGCCGGCTGCACTGTGGTGGTCAAACCCGCACCCGAAACCCCGTTGAACGCCATGTGGTTGGCCGAGATGCTCGAGGAGATCGAGCTGCCCGAAGGTGTGGTGTCGATCGTGCCCGGCGGCCGGGAGACCGGCGAGAGTCTGGTGCGTCATCCCGGCGTGGACAAGATCTCGTTCACCGGTTCCTCGGCGACCGGCAGGCATATCGCCGCGCTCTGCGGCCAGCAACTCAAGCGGGTCAGCCTCGAATTGGGCGGCAAGTCCGCGGCGATCATCCTCGACGACGCCGACATCGCCGACACCGTCGGCCAGTTGAAGACCGCCAGCTTGATGAACAACGGCCAGGCGTGCGTCGCGCAGACCCGGATCCTGGTCAGCCAACGCAAACACGACGAGGTCGTCGATGCCCTCGCGGAGATGATGAGCGGGCTGCAGGTCGGCGATCCCACCGACGAGTCCACCGACATCGGGCCGCTGGTCGCGCAGCGCCAACAGCACCGGGTGCAGGGCTACATCCAGGCCGGCCTCGACGAGGGTGCGCGAATCGTGCTGGGCGGCACCGAGAAACCTCACGACCGCGGCTGGTATGTACAGCCCACGCTGTTCACCGACGCGACCAACGACATGACGATCGCCCGCGAGGAGATCTTCGGGCCGGTGCTGACCGTGTTGACGTACTCCGATGAGGCCGACGCCATCCGCATCGCCAACGACACCGACTACGGGTTGGCCGGCTCGGTATGGACCTCCGATGTCGCGCACGGACTGGAGATCGCGGCCGCGGTTCGCGCCGGCACCTACGGCATCAACATGTACACCCTCGACACCACCGCCCCGTTCGGCGGTTTCAAGCAGTCCGGTATCGGCCGCGAGTTCGGCGTCGAGGGGCTGTCCGCCTACGTCGAATTGCAGTCCACGGTGAGCGCGGGAAAATTGCCCGACCTGGCATGAGCCGTGGTCAGCGGCGCACCTGCAAGGTGACCTCGGCGGGACAGCACAGTTCGTCGCGCTGGTTGTACACGGCCACCTCGAGGTCCACCAGGTATCGACGATTTCCGCCCGCCGCATCCACCCGTTTTCCGACCACCGAACCGCGCGCCACCATGAAATCGCCCGCGTAGATCGAGCCGAGCAAGGACACCTTGCGCCGCACCACCCGGCTGTGGGGTCCGGCCCAGTCGGTCGCGACCCGGTCGACGAACCCGGCGATGTGCATGGTGTTGACGAAGATCGTCGGGTGCCCGTGCCGGCGTGCGTATTCCGGGTCGTAGTGCCCGGGGAAGTAATCCCACGTCGCCCCCGGATTCATCACGACACGCTGATAGTCGACCGGGTCGACCACCTCCGCGAGTTCGGTCGGGACCATTACGTCATCCCATGTCATGACCGGCCCGCCGGAGTGAAGCGAAACAGGGTGTTGCGGTTGACGGCCATCAACGTGTCGTCGGCGCGGTAGAACTCGTCACAGGTCTGCACGAAATGTCCGGTCCCCAGACGTGTCGTCTTCTCCGGGGACACCGAGACCACCTCCTCGATGACATGCAGTCGGTCGCCCTCGCGGATGGGTTCGAGAAACTCGGCCTCGTTGCCGGCGTTGATGAACGTCGTACCGGGCAGCGGTACCCGGATCGCGATCGACGGACGAGGCGCTTCGGTGGTCGGCAACCACGGCGGCGGAATCAGCCAGCCCATCACCATCGCGGGCGGAGCGAGCAGCCCGCCCCAGGTGTCGCGGGCGAACGCGTCGTCCCAGTAGGCCGGGTTGGCGTCGCGGACCATGGCCGCGAAATGCTGGATGCGCGCCGCGCTGACCGCGCTGCCCGCGTGTCTGGGTGCGGTGCGGGTGCCGACCATGCGCAGCGCGTCCGCATAGGTGCCGAACGCGAACTCATAGCCGATGTCCCCGCTCACCGCCGGCTCACCGGGCCCTGCCGGACGCGGGCGGCACATACCCCTCGGTGATGACATGCGTTGTCCGCGCCCGGCAGGTGATCGCAGAGATACCCGTTCCCAGGTCGTCGGAAACCGCGCGGATCGATGCCGAGGTCTTCAACCTAACCAGCCATGCCTCTCGTCCGCGCACGCGTTGCCTATTTTTACTATTTTAGGCATTCTAGGTCAACAAGGCGAAGGAGCTTGCCCGTGCCCACCACAATCCCGGTCGACCTGTCGGATTCATCCCTGTGGCACAATGGGTTTCCCGACGAACTGTTCGCCGAGTTGCGGCGGCATCAGCCGATCTTTCATCACGAGCTGACCGAAGGCGTCGCCAGGACCGTCCAGCGGGACTTCTGGATGACCACCAAGCTGCGACACGCCCAGCGGATCCACCGCGACACCGAATCGTTCACCGCGGTAGACGGCCCGCTCATCCAGGGCATCGGGCCTGCCGGCGCGTTCCCCAACATCATCAACATGGACCCGCCCGAACAGACCAAACGTCGGCGGGTGATGTCACACGCGTTCACCCCCCGCGCCATCGGCAAACTCGAGAACGGCATCCGCGCAAGGGCTACCGCGCTGGTCGACCGCCTGCTTGCCGCCGGCGGTGGCGATTGGATCCACGACGTGGCCGACGAGTTGCCGATGTCGGTCATCGGCGACATCATCGGCATTCCGGACGGGGACCGCCCCGAAATCTTCGCCACGTTGGACCGGATCCTGAAGGCGGGTTCGGACGACACCGACTTGACCGCGAAGGACCAGCTCGAGGCGTTCGGCAGGATCTTCGAGTATGCCGTCGAACTCACCGCCGAGAAGCGACGCCACCCGGTCGACGACATCTGGAGCACGCTGTCGACGGCCACCATCACCGACGAGTCCGGTGAGCAGTTGTCGATCCCGCAGACCGAACTCGAGACGTTCTTCTTCGTGATCGCGTTCGCAGGCAGCGACACCACCAAGAACGCGTTGGCCCGCGGGCTGCAGGCATTCGTCGCGTCACCGGATCAGCTCGACCGCTACCGCGCCGACGAAGCCGTCCGCGCGAGCGCCGTCGAGGAGGTGCTGCGCTGGTCGACACCCGTCGCGTTCTGGACCCGCACCACCAAAGTCGAGGTGCAGATGGACGATGTGACGATCCCGGCCGAACAGCGTGTCGTCGCGATGCTGCGCTCCGCGAACCGCGACGAAGAGGTCTTCGCCGATCCGTTCGACTTCGATATCGGCCGGGCGGACAACCCCCACGTCGCATTCGGCGGTGGTGGGGCGCACTACTGCCTCGGGGCGATGCTCGCTCGCGCCGAGTTGCGGGCGGTGTTCGACGAACTCCTCTGTCGCGCAGAAGAGATCAGCCTCGGCCCGGCGACGGTGACCCATCCCACGCTGGCCAACAACATGACCGTCTACGACGCGATGGCGATCTCGGTGACACCCCGATAGCCGGGATGTCACAGTCCCTTCGGTCTGGTGCCGACCACGCCGTCGGCGGCCAGCCGATCGAGTTCGGCGTCGGTCAATGCGCACAGTTCGGAAAGGACCTCGCCGGTGTGCTGCCCCAGGGTGGGTGGCGGGCGGCGCAGCCACTTCTCGGCACCGGTCAGCCGGGTGAACGGCGGACACGGGTAGAGCGCGGCGCCGGTGCTCGGATGCTCGAGCCCCTCGAAGAATCCGCGGTGGATCAGCTGAGGGTTCTCGGTCACCAGCGACGGCGAAACCACAACGGCGGCAGGAATTCCGGTGTCGGCAAGACGGTCGGCAACCGTGGCGGCGTGCTGCGTTGCGAACCACTTCGCGGGGTCGACATCTCGGCCGCCCATCAACTCGGTCAACGCGCGCCACTCGTCGTCGGTGCGGACGGTGACCGCGATCCAGTCGTCGTCACCGCTGCACCGGTAGACATCTTGTCGCAAGCCAGAGTGGCCCTGGTTGCCGCGCCGTTCCATCACCGACCCGAAGACCTCGAATTCCATTGTCTGAACGGCGGTCACGTTGAGCACCGACTCGATCATCGGGACCTCGACGAGCTGGCCGCGACCTGTCCGCTCGGTGAACTCGAGCGCCGCGAGAAGCGCGAACGCAGCGTGGGCACCGGCCAACGGATCACAGGCACCGCGCGGTGCGACCGGTAGGCCGTCGGGTCGGCCGGTGACCCAGGCCAGCCCGGCGATCTGCTCCATCGTCGGCGCGAACCCGACACGGTCGCGCCACGGGCCGTCCAGCCCGAACGCGGGCATCCGCACCACGACCAGGCGCGGATTGAGCGTGAGCAGCACCTCGGCGTCCAGACCGAACTGCTCCATCACCCGGGGCGAGAAGTTCTCGATCACCACGTCGGCCTGGCCGATGAGTTCTTTGACCAGGCGAAGACCCTCCGCGGTCTGCAGATCGAGGGTGACCGAGCGCTTGTTGGTGTTCATCGCGTGGAACAGCCAGCCGTACTCCCACCAGTCGTCGACATCCTGGCGCATGCCACCCGAGTAGCGGATGCCGTCGGGCCGCTGGATCGACTCGATCTTGACCACGTCCGCGCCGAAAGCGGCCAGCGCATGCGTGGCCGCCGGACCCGCCCAGAACGCGGTGAAGTCGACCACCCGCACACCGTCGAGCGGCGGCCCGGGGTTGGCTTCGGCGGAAGGGTGATCCCTTGGCGCCCAGAGCGCTTCGTCGTCCGCCTCACCCACCGCCGGTGCGCGACGGACCGGCGCCGGTCTGGCCGACGACATCAGCCACGGCGGGCGTGGCTGCCGGAAGCCCGACGGGTTGTCGACGTAGACGCCGCGCTGACGCAGATGGTCCATCTCGGGGATGCTCGAGCCGTTTCCGATCGGGGCGAGCGGTAACCGGAACAGTTCGCCGAGTTCGACGATCTCGGCGACCGTGCGGGACCGCATCCACGGACCGATGCGCTCGCGAATCCAGTCGCGATAGTCCCATCGGCCGAGTTGGAACTGCAACTGCGTGACCTCGGTCAGCTCGGGACACTCGACCATCGCGGCGAAGTCCAGCCACTGCTGCCCGGTGACCATGCTGATGCCGACGAAGCCGTCCTTGGCGGGCTCGATCGAGGGCACCTCCACCGATCGCGTGATCGGCGGCACCTGCAGCAGTTGCGAGTGCAGCCACTCGCTGCTCTGCATCAGCGTGATCGCCTCGAGCATCGACATGTCCAGGTGCACACCGCCCGCGCCCGCACGCGAAGCACGGTGCGCGGCGAGCGCGCCGTAGGCCGCCCACACCCCGCCCATGTACTCCCCGAGGTCGCCGCCGATCGAGATCGGCGGGCCGGCCGGGTCCCCGCGGAACCCGGTCAGCCCCGAAGCTGCCTGCAGGGTGAACTCGGTCGCGGGCCGCTGGGCCCACGGTCCGGTCCAGCCGAAGTCGGAGATGGTGACGACGACGGTGTGCGGCGCGCCGTCGAGTATCCGCCGCGGGTCAATGCCCTGTTCGGCAGCGGCCGACGCCGTGGCGGTGACGACGACGACATCGGCGCCAGCGAGTAGATCTTCGGAAAGCGCTGTCACACTTCGCTTCCCGGCATTGAGATAGCTGAACAACGGCGCGTCCGCGCCGTCAGGCGGCACGGCGCCGGTCGCGGTGTGACGCCGCAGCGGGTGCCCGGTGACCGGTTCCACCTTCACGACGTCGGCGCCTGCGTCGGTCAGGAGCTTGCCGCAGTAGTCGCCGGCGATCCGGTCGCTGACTTCCACGATGCGCAGATCAGACAGCGGAGTAAGCGCTGCGTCGCTCACGCGTAGGACCTCCGGGGTTTCTTTGTCATCTTAGTAACTATTGACCGATTGCGGGGCGGTGGGCCGCAGGTAGCGGGCTTGGCGCTGTTAGCATTGTGCCGACATGACCACGCTGGGAATCGGCCCGGAAGCTCGACGTCGGCTCGGTGCGCGCCGCACCGCCGAGATCGTTGCCGACGAACTTCGCCGCCAGATCATCGAGGGCGAGTTGGCCGACGGCGACCTGCTGCCGCGCCAGGAAGTGCTCGTCGAGCAGTTCCGGGTGAGCCTGGTGTCACTGCGTGAAGCCCTGCGGATTCTCGAGACCGAGGGGTTGGTCTCGGTCCGTCGCGGTAACCGCGGCGGCGCCGTCGTGCACGCCCCGGCCAAAGCCAGCGCGGCCTACATGCTCGGCCTGCTCCTGCAAAGCGATTACGTGCCGCTCAGCGATCTCGGCACCGCGCTGCAGGAACTCGAACCGATGTGCGCGGCGCTCGCCGCCCGCCGCGCCGACCGGGGAAAGACCCTGGTGCCCGAACTCAAGAAGATCAACGAGTCGATGGCAACCCACATCGAGGACGGCGCCCGGTTCACCGAGATCGGTGGCCAGTTCCACGACGCGTTGGTGCGCGGATGCGGCAACCACACCATGGTCGCGGTCGTCGGCAGCCTCGAGACACTGTGGACCGGGCATCTGAACTGGTGGGCCGCCGAGACCGCCGCCAGGGGAGAGTATCCGCCCCTGAGTAAACGGCGTATTGCGCTGTCGTTGCACAGGAAGCTGACCGACGCGATCGAGGCCGGTGAGGCCGAGCGGGCCCGCAAGCTGGCGACACGTCATCTCGCCGACACCCAGACCTACTTCCAGAGCGCCGACCCCGACCAACGCATCGTGGCGCTGTCCCCTCAGGCATTGGCACAGCGTAATCTTTGAAAGATGTGATATGCGTAGCGCTTTGGTGACCGGCGGCAGCGGCGGAATCGGTAAGGCGTGCGGCCGTAAGCTCGCCGACCTCGGGTATGACGTGGTGCTGACCGCTCGACGGGAGGCCCCACTACGCGAAGCGGCCGAGCAGATCGGCGCCCGATACGTCGTCGCCGACGCCAGCGAGCCCGAAAAGTTCCGACCGGCGGTGGAGGCGATCGCCGACATCGATCTGCTCGTGCACGCCGCGGGCGCCCTCGGCGGAACCTACGCGCGCAAGCAGACTTTCGAGCAGTGGCGCACGACGATGTCGGCGAACCTGGACTCCTGCTTCGTCGTCACCTCGGCCGCCCTGCCGAAAATGCGGCCGGGTTCGCGGTTCGTGTTCATCTCGTCGTCGGCCGCCCACGAGCCGATGCGCGCGCGGACGGCCTACTCGGCGTCGAAGGCGGGGATGAACGCGTTCGCCGGAGCACTGGCCCAGGAGGTCGACCGTGACGGCATCAACGTCCACGTCGTCACCCCCGGGCCGGTGGAAACCGACATGCTCCAGGAGGTGCCCTTCGAGATGTACGCGATCCGGGCGGCCGACGTCGCCGATGCGGTGGCGTGGCTGGACACCGTCGACTCCTCGGTAGACCTTCCCGAGATCAGGTTGCACGCCATCACCCGCGGCCCGAACGCGCCCACCCCGGTGGTGCCGCTGGAGGTCGAACGCCGAGCCGCCAGATCGTGATTTCGGCGTGATTTCCTGCGCTGTGAGAGCGCAGGTTTTCACGCCCCATTCGCCCGGCGGCGCTGGGAACCGACACCGGATGCTAGAACTAGCACCATGGCCGGCGAGACCATCCAACAGGTGCTGCGCGAACACGTGTCGTCGGACGCCGTCGCGGTCAAGTACGGCGACCGCCGCTGGACGTGGCGCGAACACCTGCACGAGGCGTCCGCCCGGGCCGCCGCCCTGCTGCGGATCGCCGACCCCTCCCGGCCCGTGCATGTCGGTGTGCTGATGGGCAACACCGCGGAGTTCCTCAACCAGATGGCCGCCGCCGGACTCGGCGGCTACGTGCTGTGCGGCATCAACTCGACCCGCCGCGGCGACGCGCTGGGCGCCGACATCCGCCGTGCCGACTGTCAGATCGTGGTGACCGACGCCGAACACCGGCCGCTGCTCGACGAAATCGACCTGGCCGGCGTGCAGGTGATCGACACCGACACAGACACCTGGGCGCAGATGGTCGCCACGGCAGGTGAATTGGTCCCGCTCCGCGAGGTCGAGCCGATGGACACCTACATGCTGATCTTCACCTCGGGTACCAGCGGTAACCCGAAACCCGTTCGGGTGTCGCACTTCATGGTGCTCATGTCGGGCAGTGCACTGGTCGAGCGGTTCGGGATCACCGCCCAGGACACCTGCTATCTGTCGATGCCGCTGTTTCACTCCAACGCGTTGGTCGGCGGCTGGGCAGTGGCCGTGGCGAGCGGCGCGGCGATGGCTCCCGCGAGGTTCTCGGCGTCGCGGTTGCTCGACGACATCCGCCGCTACGGCGCCACCTACATGAACTACGTCGGCAAACCGCTCGCCTATGTGCTGGCCACCCCCGAGCGCGCCGACGACTCGGACAACCCGCTGCGCATCGCGTTCGGTAACGAGGCCAGCGACCGCGACATCGAGGAGTTCCAGCGCCGGTTCGGCGCCACGGTATGGGACGGCTTCGGCTCCACCGAGAACGCGGTCATCATCACCCGCGAACCCGGCACCCCGAAAGGCTCTCTGGGCAAGGGCTTTCCGGGGGTGGCGATCTATGAGCCCGACACCGTGACCGAATGCCCGCCGGCGCGGTTCGACGCCACCGGTGCGCTGGTCAACGCCGACGAAGCCGTCGGCGAGTTGGTCAACACCGCGGGTGCCGGGTTCTTCACCGGCTATTACAACGCCGAGGACGCGACGGCAGAGCGCATGCGGCACGGCATGTACTGGTCGGGTGACCTGGCCTATCGCGACGCCGACGGCTGGATCTATCTGGCAGGCCGGAGCGGCGACTGGCTGCGCGTCGACGGCGAGAACATGGCCACCGCTCCGATCGAGCGCATCCTGATGCGCCGGGCCGACGTGGCGCTGGTCGCCGTCTACGCGGTGCCCGATGACGACGCGGTCGGCGACCAGATCATGGCCGCGATCGTGCTCGACGACGGCGCCGCGTTGCGCCCCGAACAGTTCGAGGAGTTCCTCGCCGCGCAGTCCGATCTGTCCCCCAAGGCGTGGCCCCGCTATGTGCGGATCGCCCGGCAACTGCCGACCACCGCCACCCACAAGATCCTCAAACGCGAACTGGCCGCGCAGGGCCCGACGGCGGGCGACGGCGAACTGTGGGTGCGCGAACCCCGCGGCAGGCGTTACCGCCGCGCATAGCCGACCGGACGGGCTACACCTGGCCGAGCGGCCGGCAGAGGTTCGACACCGGATTCCAGTACTCACCGGGTCCGCAGTTCAGCGGCACCGGCGACACCGGCGGCCTGCAGATGTTGGCGACCGGGTCCCACCACTGGCCGTTCTGGCAGTTGAGCGGTTGCGCCGACCCCGTCGCCGACATCACGACAGACAAGGCGGCGATCGGCGCGGCGGCCGCCGCCACCACCATCGAGCGACAGATGACCTTGTTCATGTGCCCAGCTTGCCCGAAACTCGAGCGTCTCAAACGGCGTTCGCCCCGGATGGTCAACGCACCAGGATGCGCAACTGCTCCCAGCCCCGCACCGTGGACGTCGGTGCCAATTTCGCTGTGTCGTAGTCGATGTCCCACTCGGGCCACCGGTTGAGCAGTTCGTCGAGAGCTACCCGGCCCTCCAGGCGTGCCAGGTTGGCCCCGAGACAGTAGTGCAGACCCTTGCCGAAGGTGAGGTGGCTGATGTTGTCGCGGTGGATGTCGAAGCGGTCCGGATCGGTGTAGCGGCGCGAATCGCGGTTGGCCGAACCGAACAGCAACAGCATTGCGCTGCCCGCCGGGACGGTTTGCCCGTACGCCTCGAAATCCTTTGCCATGTAACGGGCCACGTGCGGTCCGGTCGGCTCGAACCGCAGTGTCTCGTCGATGGCCCGCGACACCAGCGACCGGTCCTCGACGATTTCGCGGCGCTGGTCGGGATGTTCGGCGAGGACCTTGGCCAGCCAGCCGATCAGTCGCCCGGTCGTCTCGTTACCCGCCCCCGCCACCACCTGCGTGTAGTGCAGGACCTCCTTGCGGGTGAGCTTGCGGCGCACGCCGTCCTCGTCCTCGAACTCGACGTTGAGCAGCGCCGTCATCAGGTCGTCCGAGGGGTTGTTCGCCCGCCACTCGACGTAGTCGGCGTACATCCGGCCGTCGGCGATGGCGTCGGCCTTGGCGACCTTCATCGGCGCGCCCGGTTTGGTGCGCAGGTTGGCGTCGTTGCGGTCGCGGAACTCGATCTGCTGCGACTCGGGTATGCCGAGCAGCATCCCGATGACCCGCATCGGCATCATCGCGGCGAGTTCGGCGACGATGTCGAAGCTGTCCGACCCGACCAGCGGGTCGAGACACCCCACGCAGTAGGCGCGGATCTGGTCCTCGATCTCGGCCATTCGGCGCGGGGTGAACACCCGCGACATCAGGCCGCGCAGCATGGTGTGGATCGGCGGGTCCTCGAACATCATCACGCCCTTGGGCATGTCGAAGTCCGACTGGATCAGCTCGAGGATGTCGCTGCGCTGATTGGAGAACGTCTCCCAGTTCGACAGCGACTTCTCGACGTCGGCGTAGCGCGACAGCGCCCAGAAGTCGTAGCGTTCGTTGTAGTACAGCGGCGCCTCTTCGCGCAGCCGCGCGTAGGTCGGATACGGGTCCTCGACGATGTCGATGCGGTAGGGGTCGTAGTACACGGTCTGCGTGGACATCGGCTTCCTCTACTTCAACAGGCTGCCGGCGTCGACGGGCAGCGTCACGCCGGTGATGTAGCGAGCCTCCTCGGAGGCCAAGAACAGCACGGCGTTGCTGATGTCGACGGGCTCCACCCACGGGATCGGCAGGAAATGAAACGACTGGCAGATCGGCGCGAGGTCGTCGGGGCCGGGGTCGGGTAGGTCGGGCCGAAACATCCGGTAGGTCTGCTCGTTCATCAGCAGCGGGGTGCACACGTGGGTCGGGTGCACGGAGTTGACCCGGATCGAGTGCTGACCGAGTTCCACGGCGAAGGTCCGCATCAGCCCGACGACGCCGTGTTTCGCGGCGATGTAATGCCCGACCTGTGGGTAGGCCTTGGTGCCGCCCACCGAGCTGGTCAGGATGACCGAACCGCCGCGGCCACCGGCCAGCAGGTGCGGGACCGCTGCCTTGACCGTCTTCCAGACGCCGCCGAGGTTGACGTCGATGGTCTCGTCCCAGCGGTCGTCGGAGATCTTGTGCAGCTTGCGGCCGGTGGTACCGATGCCGGCATTGGCCACCACGATGTCGAGGCGCCCGAGCTGTTCGACGCCACTGTCGACGGCGGCCTTCAGCGCGTCGTAGTCGCGCACGTCGACCTCGGCGGTGACGACGCGGCGGTCCAGGTTCTTGACCAGGTCGGCGGTTTCGGCGAGATCCTCGGGGGTGGCGGCGGGTGCGGTGGAATCCGCGAATCCGCGGCAGATGTCCACCGCGATGATGTCGGCGCCCTCCTCGGCCAACCGGACCGTGTGACTTCGGCCCTGACCGCGGGCCGCACCGGTGACGAACGCGACCTTTCCCGCTACCCGACCTGGCATTCAGCACCCTTCCGTATTGTTGGGCGATCGCCCAACATCTAGGCTGTGGCCATGTCTAGCAGCACCGTCAGCGAACGGTCAAGAGGTGGCCGGGCGTCGCAGACACGTCGCGCATTGATCCGAGCGACCGCCCAAGTCATGCTCGACGAGGGCTACGCCGCCGCGACGTCGCGACGGGTGGCGGCCGAGGCGGGCGTGAAGCCGGCGCTGGTGCACTACTACTTCCCCACCATGGACGACCTCTTCCTGGCGGTGCTGCGCGACGGAGCCGAAACCAACCTGCAGAAACAACGTCAGGCACTGGCCGAGGACCGGCCCCTGCATGCGCTGTGGCGGCTCAACAGCACACACGGTGCCCGGTTGTTCATGGAGTTCATGGCGCTGGCCAACCACCGCAAGGCAATTCGTAGCGAGATCGCGTCGTATGCCGAGCGATTCGGCGACGTCGAGGAGAGCGCCATGACGTTGGCCATGCGCGCGCACGGGGTCGACGTCGAGGAATTTCCGCCGGTGGTGATGTCTATGATCGTCACGAGCCTTGCCCGCATCGTCCTGTTGGAGCGCGGGCTGGGCATCACGCGGGGTCACGCCCAGGCGGAAGCCTTCATCGAGCGCTATCTGAATCGCTTCGAACTGCCTGCACAGTGATCCAGACCGCACGGTCGCGACGGTAGTGACCAGCAGCACAAACACTTGAGATAACCTATGGCCAGATGAGAACTTATACGGGCTAAGTACGCACGGCTGACGGCATGACGACTACGACTTTGAGGGCGCACACATGGCTGGGAACCGTCGGAGGCAACGCGCGTGATCGGCGTCGCCAAGCGACTGTGGATACCGTTGGTGATCGTCATCGTGTTGGTGATCGCCGGGTTCACCGTCCAGCGGATCCGGACCTTCTTCGGTGCCGAGGGCATCATCACGACACCCAAGGTGTTCGCGGACGATCCTGAACCCTTCGACCCGAAGGTCGTCACCTACGAGATCTTCGGAACCGGGTCCTACGCCGACATCAACTACCTGGATCTGGACGCCAAACCGATCCGCGTCGACGGCGCCGCGCTGCCGTGGTCGCTGACGCTGCAGACCACCGCACCCTCGGCCGCGCCCAACATCGTCGCGCAGGGTGACGGAAGTTCGATCACCTGCCGCATCACTGTCGACGACGAAGTCAAGGACGAACGGACCTCCACCGGCCTCAACGCGCAGACGTTCTGCTACGTCAAGTCCGCATGAGCATCTCGACCAGCGACGCGCCGACGGACGCCTTCCCGCCGGCCAGGCATGCGGCCAGGCCGTTCATCCCCCGGATGATCCGGCGCTTCGCCGTGCCCATCATCCTGGCGTGGGTCGCGGTGATCGCCCTTCTGAATGTGGCTGTGCCGCAACTGGAGACAGTCGGCCAGATGCGTGCGGTGTCGATGAGCCCAGAAGAGGCGCCGTCGATGATCGCGATGAAGCGCATCGGGCACGTGTTCGACGAGTACGACTCCGACAGCTCGGCGATGATCATCGTGGAGGGCGAGGAACCCCTCGGCGAGGACGCCCGCCAGTACTACACCGAGATCGTCGACCGGCTCAAAGCCGACAGCACGCATGTGCAGAACGTCCAGGATTTCTGGAGCGACCCGCTGACCGCCGCCGGCGCGCAGAGCAACGACGGCAAGGCGGTCTATGTTCAGGCGTATCTGGCGGGAAACCAGGGCGAAAGCCTGGCCAACGAGTCAGTGAAGACCGTGCAGGACCTGGTGGCCGGTGTGCCCGCACCGCCGGGCGTCACCGCCTACGTGACCGGTCCTGCCGTGCTGATGGCCGACCAGCACATCGCCAGCGACCGCAGCATGCGGCTGATAGAGGCGGTCACCTTCACGGTGATCATCACGATGCTGCTGCTGGTGTACCGCTCGGTGCTCACCGTGATCATCACGCTGCTGATGGTGGTGCTGCAGCTGACGGCGGTGCGTGGCTTCGTGGCCTTCATGGGCTACCACGAGATCATCGGACTGTCGACGTTCGCGGTGAACCTGTTGGTGACGTTGGCCATCGCGGCGGGCACCGACTACGCGATCTTCCTCAACGGCCGATATCAGGAAGCCAGGGGCGCGGGCGAAGACCGGGAAACGGCCTTCTACACCATGTTCCGCGGCACCGCACACGTGGTGCTCGGTTCCGGGTTGACGATCGCGGGCGCGACCTTCTGCCTGAGTTTCACCCGGCTGCCCTATTTCCAGTCGCTCGGTGTGCCGCTCGCGATCGGCATGATGGTCTGTGTTCTGGCCGCGTTGACGTTGAGCACGGCGGTCATCACGGTGGCCAGCCGATTCGGCAACCTGCTCGAACCGCGACGGGCCATGCGGGTGCGCGGTTGGCGCAAGGTCGGCGCCGCGGTGGTGCGCTGGCCGGGGCCCATCCTGGTCGCGACCATCGCGCTCTCGCTGGTCGGACTGCTGACCCTGCCCGGCTACCAGACCAATTTCAACGACCGCAACTACCTGCCGCCGGACCTGCCCGCCAACCAGGGATACGCGGCCGCCGACCGGCACTTCTCGGCGGCCCGGATGAATCCCGAACTCCTGATGGTCGAAAGCGACCACGATCTGCGCAACTCGGCGGACTTCCTGGTGATCGACAAGATCGCCAAGTCCGTGTTCCGGGTGCCGGGCATCTCCCGCGTGCAGTCGATCACCCGCCCCAACGGCAAGCCCATCGAGCACACGTCGATTCCCTTCCTGATCAGCATGCAGGGCACCACCCAGCAGATGAACCAGAAGTACCTGAACGATCGCATGGCCGACATGCTTGTTCAGGCCGACGAGATGTCCAAGACCATCGAGAACATGGAGCGGATGTCGGCGCTGACCACGCAGATGGCCGACGTCACCCACTCGATGGTGTCGAAGATGATGGACATGACCGTCGACGTCGCCGAAATGCGGGACAGCATCGCCGATTTCGACGATTTCTTCCGTCCCATCCGGAACTACTTCTACTGGGAACCGCACTGCTACAACATCCCGCTCTGCTGGGCGTTCCGGTCGGTCTTCGACACTCTCGACGGCATCAACACGATGACCGACGACATCCAGGCGATCCTGCCCGACATGCAGCGTCTCGACGAGCTGATGCCGCAGATGGTGACGCTGATGCCGCCGATGATCGAGACCATGAAGACCATGCGCGGCATGATGCTGACGATGTATGCCAGCCAGAAGGGCATGCAGGATCAGATGGCGGCGCTGCAGGAGAACTCGACGGCGATGGGCGACGCGTTCGACGCCTCGATGAACGACGACTCGTTCTATCTCCCGCCCGAGGTGTTCGACAACGCCGACTTCAAGAAGGGCATGGAGAACTTCATCTCCCCGGATGGAAAGTCGGTGCGCTTCATCATCTCTCACGACGGCGATCCGCTGTCCGCGGAGGGAATCAACCGGATCGACGACATCAAGCAGGCGGCCAAGGAGGCCATCAAGGGCACCCCGCTGGAAGGGTCCAGGGTCTATCTGGCCGGAAGTGCCGCCGTGTACAAGGACATGTCCGACGGCAACAACTACGACCTGATGATCGCGGGCATCCTCGCGCTCGCGTTGATCTTCACGATCATGCTGATCATCACCCGAAGCGTGGTCGCGGCGGCGGTGATCGTCGGCACCGTGGCCATCTCGTTGGGCGCGTCGTTCGGGCTGTCCATCCTCATCTGGCAGCACGTCCTCGGCATCGAACTGCACTGGATGGTGATGGCGATGTCGGTCATCATCCTGTTGGCGGTGGGCGCCGACTACAACCTGTTGTTGGTGGCGCGGCTCAAGGAGGAGCTCCACGCCGGGGTCAAGACCGGCATCATCCGGGCGATGGGCGGCAGTGGTTCGGTGGTCACCTCGGCCGGCTTGGTGTTCGCCTTCACGATGATGTCGATGTCGGTCAGTGAGCTCACCGTGATCGGTCAGGTGGGTACTACCATCGGTCTTGGTCTGTTGTTCGACACCTTGGTGGTCCGCGCGTTCATGACACCGTCGATCGCCGCGCTGATGGGTAAGTGGTTCTGGTGGCCGCAGCGGGTGCGCGACAGGCCGGTGCCGTCGCCGTGGCCGAAACCGCCGCAGCAGTTGACGTCCGTTGGGCCGGAGGGAGGCCAGTCGTGAAGAGGTTACTAGCCGGAATCGCCTTGGTGGCAGCGGGATTGCTTTCCGCGGCACCCGCGCACGCCGATGTCGACAGTGAATTCGCCAAGGAGTTGCACACCTACGGCATCTACGGGCAGAAGGACTTCAACGCCTGGATCGGCAAGATCACCTGCAAGCGACTGGACCGCGGAACGGACCCCGACGCGTTCGCATCCGCCCGCTTCATCCAGGCTCAACTGCAGAGAAGCCAGAACAGCACCGAACAGACCTGGCAGTTCCTCGGCGCCGCGCTGCGCACCTACTGCCCCGACAAGCTGCCGGTTCTCGATCAAGCGGCGCGATAAGGAGGACGACGTGTTGCGCAAAGCAGGTATCGCGCTGACCGCGCTGGGATGTGCGGCGATGATCTGGCCGGCGACAGCCGCCGGTGACGCCACCGACGACTATCCGATCCCGAACCGGATGCTCAAGACCACCTGCACCGTCGACCAGTACATGGCGGCCGTGCGAGACACCGATCCGGTGTACTACGAGCGGTACATGATCGACTACAAGAACAAGTCGCCCGAGGTACAGCAGGGCGCCCGCGACCGCATCCACTGGTTCTTCTCACTGGACTACGCGGGCCGGCGCGCGTACTCGGAGAACATCGCCACCGACATCTACTACGAGCAGATGGCGTTCCGCTGGCCCAACTGGGCGAAGTTGTTCTTCAACAACAAGGGCGTCACCGCGCACGGCACCGACGTCTGCACCGGCTATTCCGCGACCGATCCGACCGTCTGGACCTGGTAAGCGCCGCTAGGGCAGCGCGCCGAACAGCGGACTCAGCACGACCATCACCGGGTCGGGCGGCGGCGGTCCCGGCTCGGGCGGGACCGGCTCCCCGGGCGGCGGCGGTGGCGCCGCGGGCGCGGGTCCCTCAGGCGCTGCGGCGGGCGGTTGTTCGGCAGCGACCGGTTGAGCCTCGATCGGCTGGGCCGGCGGTGGCGCCGCCTCGACGGGTTCGACGACGACGGCAGCGGGTGCGCTGGGCTGCGCGGCCGCCTCGACCAGCGGCGCGGCTTCCTGCACAGGTGGCGGGGCAGGTGGCAGCGGTGCGGGCGGCAGCGGCGCGGCAGCGGTCTGGTGCGCGGCTGCGGGCATCGACGGCACCATCGGCGCCGACGGCACGGCATGGACGCTGACCGAGGTCGTCGGAGAATTCGACGCCGGCGGCTCTTCGGTCGGCGTCGACTCCTTGTTCCCGGTGAAGATCGGCACGATGACGAACAGCGCGATCATCCCGGCGACCACCGCGGTGGCCGCGCGGGCGTGCGTGCCGTATCGCGACAGCCCCGTGAGGATTCGGTCGCGGCCGCTCGGCGCGTCGGTGCGCGTCGTGATGACCTCGGTCTTCGGTTCGGACGCAACCTCCCGCGCGGCACTCGGCGAGGCCGCGGCGGCGGCCCGATTGCGGGCCGGTTTCTTCAGCGCGTCGGTCCACGCGACGAGGTTGTCCGGGCCCGTCGCCGCGGGCGCGGACTGGCGTGCCCGGGGACGCCGACGGGCGGCTTTCACCCCGGCGCGAATTCGACTTACCTGATCGTCAATAGCTGGCTCGGCCGGCGGCGACGACGCCAGGGCGGCCCCCCGGGCCAATGCGAGTTGCACCTCGCCCGAGGCGTCGACGGGTATCGGCAGCGTCTCCGCCAACCCCTCCGACGTGAGCTCCAGGTCGCCTCGCGCGCCGACGAGGAAGACGACCTCGGGTTCGAGCCCGTTGGCCTCGAAGGTGTCGGTCAGCCAACGTCCGAGTCCGTCGGCGCTTTCGCGCATATGGGTCGCGAAGGTTCGAACGTTGTCGTGGCCGAACGACAGCACTGTGACCGCGGTGGCCTCGATGATGCAGACCGCGCATCTCTGGAACCCGAAGGTTCGTGGGAACGTGCGCGCCCAGGTGCTTGCCGCTTCGGACAATCGCACGCTTGTGACGTTGTCAAAGTCGGCCTCGCCCAGGGACTTCAGCAGGAGGACGGCCTTCGCGTGGGCGTCGTCGGTCCACGTGACGTTGACGGATTTGACCTCGTGCCCAGTGGAACCGGCGATCGCCGCCGCGCCGCGCACCGCCGCGACGTGCCTGGCGACGTCGGAGTCGTCAACCGTGGCGGAGCCCAGATCGAAGGCGTCGTGGTCGAGAATTTTCGCGTCGGCGCCCGGGCCGTCGAGCAGGATCCACCCGACGCTGGTCGACGTCAATGACAGACCGAGCACCGTGTCCACCCTGACCCACCTTCGTCGACTGGTCCGCCCGACCGCTGGCCACACTCGCCGTCCCGGCCGATCGGCAAACTGAGCATAGTTTGCTCACCCCGATGCGGCGAGTCGCGCGCGAAAGTCGACAACGTCCAGGTTGGTGGGTTTATCGCTTTTCAGGTTCTGGTGTTACTGATGTGACGGGATTGCCAGCTGAGAACGCCCGGCACGCGGTCAGCCACCGGCACCGCCCTGGCCTCCGGCACCACCTTGGCCGCCCGGGCCGCCGGCACCGCCCTGGCCACCTTGCCCGCCCTGGCCCCCCTGACCGCCTTGGCCGCCTGCCCCGTCGGCACCATCGGCGCCGTCCGCCCCATCCGCACCGTCGGCCCCGTCGGCGCCTCGACCGGGTTGTCCGTCGGCGGCTGTCGGCGGCGGCGCCGGCGCGGACGTGGCTGTAGTGGTCGTCACCGTCGGTGTGGGGGCGGGCGAACTCGTCGTGTCCGGGTCGGTGGTCGGCGACGAGGGTTCATCGGTACACGCCGCCGACGTGGCCGCCAAAGCGACGAGGCCGCAGGCGCCGATCGACAGCATCAGCAAGCGGTTGGCGCGGGGCTTCTGGGTCATGCCCCAACGCTAGCGCGTGTGTCATCATCGAGGCGCTGTGCGACATCTCAGTATGACGACAATGGCCGCGTGCTGGTCGGTCGTGATGGCCGTCGCGGTCCCGGTGGCGATGCTTCACGCCGGCGCGGCATCCGCCCAGCCCTGCCCCGACGTCGAGGTCGTGTTCGCAAGGGGCACCGCCGAACCGCCAGGAGTCGGCGGCGTCGGGCAGGCGTTCGTCGACGCGCTGCGATCCCGGCTCGGCGATCGCTCGCTGGGCGTCTACGCGGTGAATTATCCGGCCACCCGCCACTTCGACGTCAGCACGTCCGCGGGACGCGACGATGTGAGCGCGCACATCCAGGCCACGGCGTCCAACTGCCCGAACACCAGATTCGTGCTCGGCGGCCATTCGCAGGGCGCCGCCGTCATCGACATGGCCACCACGGCGATGCCCGACTGGGTCGCCGACCGGGTCGCCGCGGCGGCGCTGTTCGGAAGCCCGCGAAACAGCCTTTCCGATCTGTTGGCACCCGGTCCGCTGCCCACCACCGGCCCGCTTTACGCGGCCAAGACCATCGACCTGTGTGCGCGCTACGACCTGTTCTGCGCCAGAGGCGGCTGGAGCCCACGTGCACACAACTCGTACGTGCAGACGGGAATGGTCGACCAGGCCGCGTCCTTCGTGGCCGACCGGCTTTAGACTCCGGTCGGATCACCGTCGGGTGGTTCACTATGAGTCGGGCCGATCTGGTAGGAACAAAGCACATCTAACCGTTAGGGAGGAGCTCCGCCAGGTGCCCAACTGCGCTGAGGCTGGGCGTCCCGTCCGTGGAGTCCACAGGCCGCATCGGATGACAACGTGATGAGCACTCCCGCCACCGACACCGTGGCGTCGGAACCACAGGTCAAGCGTTCCGGTATTGCGAAGTGGATCCGCCGACTGGCGATCCCGATCATCATCGCCTGGATCCTGCTCATCGCCGTCCTCAACGCCAGCGTGCCGCAGCTGGAAGTCGTCGGCCAGATGCGGTCGGTGTCGATGAGCCCGGCCGAGGCCCCGTCGGTGATCGCGATGAAGCGTGTCGGCGAGGTCTTCGAGGAGTTCAAGTCCGACAGCGCGGCGATGATCGTCCTGGAAGGGCAGCAGCCTCTCGGTGACGAAGCCCGCCAGTTCTACGACGAGCTGATCGACAAGCTCGAAGCCGACGACCGCCACGTCGAGCACATCCAGGATTTCTGGGGCGACCCGCTGACCGAAGCCGCGGCGGTGAGCGCCGACGGCAAGGCCGTCTACGTTCAGGTGTATCTCGCCGGCAACATGGGCGAGCAGCTGTCCAACGAATCGGTCGCCGCGGTCGACGAGATCGTCTCCGGTCTGTCGCCTCCGCCCGGCGTGGAGGTGTTCGTCACCGGCGGTTCGGCGCTGATCGCCGACCAGCAGATCGCCAGCGACCGCAGCATCCGAATCATCGAGATGGTCACGTTCGCCGTCATCATCACGATGCTGCTGTTGACCTACCGGTCCATCATCACCACGGTCATCACGCTGCTGATGGTCGTGCTCGCGCTGGCGGCCACCCGCGGCGTGGTGGCGTTCCTGGGCTATCACGATTTGATCGGGTTGTCGACGTTCGCGACCAGCCTTCTGGTCACGCTGGCGATAGCCGCCTCGACCGACTACGCGATCTTCCTGATCGGGCGTTATCAGGAGGGCCGCACGATCGGCCAGAGCCGGGAGTCGGCGTACTACACGATGTTTCACGGCACCGCACACGTGGTGCTCGGATCGGGCATGACGATCGCGGGCGCGACGTTCTGCCTGTCGTTCACCCGGCTGCCCTACTTTCAGTCACTGGGCGTACCGCTCGCCGTGGGCATGACAATCGCGGTGCTGGTTGCCTTGACGCTGGGGTCGGCGATCATCACCGTCGCGAGTCGGTTCGGACTGCTGGAACCCAAACGCGCCATGCGTATTCGGGGTTGGCGCAAGATCGGTGCCACGATCGTGCGTTGGCCGGCGCCGGTACTGCTGGCGACGGTGGCACTGTCGCTCGTCGGGCTGCTCGCGCTGCCCGGCTACCAGCCCAACTACAACGATCGCTTGTATCTGCCCGTCGACCTGCCCGCCAACCAGGGTTTCGCCGCGGCCGAACGGCACTTCTCCCCCGCGACGATGAACCCCGAGTTGCTGCTCATCGAAAGCGACCACGACCTTCGCAATTCGGCGGACTTCCTGGTGATCGACAAGATCGCCAAGGCCATCTTCCGGGTTCCGGGCATCGGCAGGGTGCAGTCGATCACCCGGCCCAACGGTAAACCCATCGAGTTCAGCACGATCCCGGCACAACTGAGCCTCGGCGGCGTCGGGCAGGAATTGAACCGCAAATACCTCGACGACCGCATGGACGACATGCTCGTGCAGGCCGACGAGATGCAGACGACCATCGACACGATGACTCGGATGATGTCGTTGATGGGCGAGATGAACGCGACGACGCACAGCATGGTCGAGAAGACCCGCGACATGACCATCGACGTCGCCGAATTGCGGGATCACATCGCCGATTTCGATGACTTCTTCCGCCCGATCCGCAACTACTTCTACTGGGAACCGCACTGCTACAACATCCCGCTCTGTTGGTCGATGCGATCCATCTTCGACACGATCGACGGCGTCAACGTGATGACCGATGACGTGCAGGCCCTGCTGCCGGATCTGGAGCGCCTCGACGCGTTGATGCCGCAACTGCTCGCGCTGATGCCCGAACAGATCTCGACGATGAAGACCATGCGGGAGATGATGCTGACCATGCACGCCACCCAGGCGGGCATGCAAAATCAGCAGGCCGCGCTCAGCGAGAACCAGTCGGCGATGGGCGATGCGTTCAACGACTCCTGGAACGACGACACGTTCTATCTGCCGCCGGAGATCTTCGACAACGAAGACTTCAAACGCGGTATGGAGAACTTCATCTCGCCCAACGGACACGCGGTCCGGATGATCATCCAGCACGAAGGCGATCCGCTCAGCGCCGACGGCATCGAGCGCATCGACGCGATCAAACTGGCCGCCAAGGAGGCGATCAAGGGCACGCCGCTGGAGGGATCCCGGATCTACATCGGCGGCACCGCGTCGGCGTTCAAGGACATGCAGGAGGGCAACGCGTACGACCTGATGATCGCGGGGATCCTGGCGATCTCACTGATCTTCACGATCATGCTGCTGATCACCCGCAGCCTCGTCGCGGCCGCCGTCATCGTGGGCACCGTGGTGCTGTCGCTCGGAGCCTCGTTCGGCCTGTCGATCCTGGTGTGGCAGCACATCCTCGGCATCGAACTGCAGTTCATGGTGATGGCCATGGCGGTGATCATCCTGTTGGCCGTCGGCGCCGATTACAACCTGCTGTTGGTCGCCCGGTTGAAGGAGGAACTGCCCGCCGGCGTCAACACCGCGATCATCCGCGCGATGGGCGGCAGCGGTTCGGTGGTCACCGCGGCGGGTCTGGTGTTCGCGTTCACGATGATGTCGATGATGGTCAGTGAACTGACCGTGGTGGCCCAGGTGGGCACGACGATCGGCATGGGCCTTCTGTTCGACACCTTGGTGATCCGCGCGTTCATGACGCCGTCGATCGCAGCACTGCTCGGACGATGGTTCTGGTGGCCACAGGTGGTCAGGCAGCGACCGAAGCCCGTGCCGTGGCCCAAGCCGCGACAACTGCAGCCGTAAAGGCGGCCAGGCTCGACCAGCCCGCGACGCCGGTCAGCCCGTTTTTCGCCAGCAGCACCATCGCGACGCCCGCCACACAGACCAGTGCGCCGGCAGCGGTGGACCGGGCGCCGGTGGCCGCGGCGGGGCCGTCCCACCACTTCAGCCGTCGGTGCTCAAGAGGCGACAGCAGCCGGAACATGACCGCCATCACCCCCGCGAACACCACCGCTCGTAGCGCGAGCAGCGCCCAAAAGTGCGGTGCGTCAACGTCATACGCATCGAGTCCCACCGTGTGCAGTGCGAAGGCGGCGACGGCGATCGCGGGGATGTGCCACAGGTAGAGCGTCATCGCTCCCCCGTTTCCGACGGCGACGACGTACCAGACACGTGGGCGGCCGGCCCAGCGCCGCAGCGCACCGGCGGCGGCCACGAATGCGCACGACATCCAGGTGCACTGCAGCGCGAGAAGCAGCGTGGGCGGTGACACGTTGGACAAGTGCTCGACGCCGGTGACCACCAGCGCGACCTCGTAGCGCCCGGCCACACAGAGCAGAACCTGCGCGACGACCGCGGCTACCGCCACCGTCAGCGCGGCGGGCCTGCCGACCAGTCCACGGGCGTATCCGACCCCGATCGCGACCGGGATCAGCCAGACGATCAGGAAGTTACCGACACCGGCCAACTCTGCGCCGAGGGAGATCCGGACGGCGTCGACCGTTGCCGCGCTCAGCAGCAGGGCCGCCACCACCCGCGCGATCGACGCGCGGTCAGACAGCCGGGTCAGGGCCGGGACGCACGCGAGCGCGACCAGGTAGACGCCCAGGAACCACAGCAGGGCGACGCATTCGCGGCCGAGCGCCGCCGCGGACTCCGCGCCCAGCACCACCCGCACCAGCACCAGGCCCACCGACCAGGTGCCCAGATACCAGAACACCGGCCGGCACAGCCGCTGCGCACGGGTGAACAACCAACTGCCCCACGGTGTGCCGGCGCGGAAGCCGTAGGCGCCCGCCGCGCCCCCCGCGAGGAAGAACAGCGGCATGACCTGAACCACCCACGTCACCGGGGCCAGATCGGGCAGCTCACCGAGCAGATTGCCGATCTGCACACCCTCGGCGCCGATGGTGGCCAGCAGCAGCGCACAGTGCCCGAACATCACGACGACCAGCGCGGCGAGCCGGGCCACATCGACGGCGCGATCGCGTCCGGGCGGGGTGGCAGCGGCGACCTGCTCGGCGCCGGACGCGGCACCGGACGAAACCTCGATTGACGGCATGTTCTCCACGATGCCCGCGGCCGCGGCGGTGCGGATGAGTAGTACTACGCGCACCCGTCAGCAATATCCGCGACACCCGCCGCGGGTATTGGCCGCACCTCGTGTGACGCCGCAGTATGGTGCAGCCGTGGGCAGAAAGCTGTTGGCAAACGGCCGTGGCCGCTGGCTGGCGGTCGTGATGTCGATCGTCGTGTCGGCCGCCATGCTGTATGCCCAGAGCACGACGCCGACCGAGATGCCCGCAGCTACTGCGCCAGGGCAACCATCTGCGCCGTCCGCCGCGCCGAAGACGGCCAGCCCCACCGAAGCGGAGCTGATGGCGGCCAGCGCACCGGTCGCGGCCCGGGACTTTCAGTTCGCGTTGCCGGCGGGTGTTGCCCCCGAGGAGGGTCTGCAGACCAAGACGATCTGGGTGGCCAGGGCGATCAGCGTGATGTTCCCCGAGATCACCACCATCGGCGGCTACCGGCAGGATGCGCTGCCGTGGCATCCCAACGGCTTGGCCATCGATGTGATGATCCCCAACCACGGCAGCGAGGAAGGCATCGAACTCGGTAACCAGATCGCCGGGCTGGCATTGGCCAACGCCGAGCGGTGGGGTGTCATCCACGTGATCTGGCGGCAGGGGTTTTATCCGGGCATCGGCGCGCCGAGTTGGACCGCCGACTACGGCAACGAGACGGCCAACCACTACGACCACGTGCACATCGCCACCGAGGGGGGCGGCTACCCGACCGGGGGCGAGACCTTCTACCTCGCGTCGATGGAGTCCGGGCCGCCGAATTAGGCCTTGCCCATGCCCTCGGCGGCCGGCGTGGGCCCGCCGTTGTTGCGGACGACCTTCTCGATGCGCGCCCCGAGATCGCTGTCGACGCTGCGCCAGTACTCGAGCGCCCGGTCGAGCACCTCGCCGGTGACGCCGGCGAGGCTACCGGCGATCGTCTCGACGGCCGCGGCGCGCTGCGCATCGTTCCAGACCTTGCGCACCATCGTGCCGGCCTGGCCGAAGTCGTCGTCTTCGGAGCGCAGCGCGTAGGCCGCGCGCAGCAGTTCCCCGTCGGCCTCCCAGCCGTCCTCGGCCGGGCCGGTGTGGTCGGCGTAGGGCCGTCCGGTGCTGTTCGGGGCGTAGACGGCGGCCGCGCCTGAGTGGTGATAGGTCATCTGGCCGTCGAACATGTAGGTGTTCACCGGCACGCCGTCGCGCGGCTGGTTGACCGGTAGTTGGTGGAAGTTGGTGCCGATTCGGTTGCGCTGCGCGTCGTTGTAGGCGAACGCGCGGCCCAGCAGCATCTTGTCCGGCGACAGCCCGATGCCCGGCACGGTGTTGCCCGGCGAGAACGCCGCCTGCTCGATCTGGGCGAAGAAGTTCTCCGGATTGCGGTTGAGCGTGTAGGTGCCCACCGGGATCAGCGGATAGTCGCTGTGCGGCCAGACCTTGGTCAGGTCGAACGGATTGAACCGGTAGTCTGCGGCATCCGCGTACGGCATCACCTGTACCGACAGTCGCCAGCTGGGATGTTCGCCGCGCGCGATGGCGTCGAACAGGTCTCTGCGGTGGAAATCGCTGTCCTCACCGGCCACCGCGGCGGCTTCCTCGTTGGTGAAGAACTCCATGCCCTGTTCGGTGTGGAAGTGGTACTTCACCCAGAACTTCTCGCCGGCCGCGTTGACCCACATGTAGGTGTGCGAGCCATAGCCGTTCATGTGTCGCCACGTTCTGGGCAGTCCGCGCTCGCCCATCAGGTAGGTCACTTGGTGTGCCGTCTCGGGGTTGAGACTCCAGAAGTCCCACTGCATCTGGGCCGATCGCAGGCCGGAGTCCGGCAGCCTTTTCTGGCTGCGGATGAAATGCGGGAACTTCATCGGGTCGCGCAGGAAGAAGATCGGGGTGTTGTTGCCGACGAGGTCGTAGTTGCCCTCGGAGGTGTAGAACTTCAACGAGTAGCCGCGTACGTCCCGCCAGGTGTCCGGACTGCCCTGCTCTCCGGCGACGGTCGAGAACCGGATCAGCAGATCGGTGGTGGTGCCCTTCTGGAACAGCGCGGCCTTGGTGAACTGGGAGACGTCCTCGGTGGCCGTGAACTCTCCAAAAGCCCCAGAGCCCTTCGCATGTGGGCTGCGCTCGGGAACCCGCTCACGGTTGAAGTGCGCCATCTGTTCGAGGAAGTGCACATCGTGCAGCACGATCGGGCCGTCGGACCCGACGCTCAGTGAATTGCGGTCACTGGCGGCGGGGGCGCCCGAACCGGTGGTGGAGCCGTTCTTAGCGGTCATTTCAATCTCCAATCAGTTGGCGGTTCTCGGCTTGGCAGTCCGGGCAGATTCCCCAGAAGGTGACTTCGGCTTCGTCGATGAGGTATCCGGTGTCGGTGCGGGTGTGCAGGCACGGCGCTTGGCGGGTGGCACAGTCGACATCGACGATCGCGCCGCACTTGCGGCACACCACGTGGTGGTGGTTGTCACCGGTCTGCAGTTCGAAGCGTGCCGGTGAGCCGGCAGGCTCGACGCGGCGCAGAAGGTTCGCGCGAGTCAGCGCGTGCAGCACGTCGTAGACGGCCTGCGTGGACAGCGAGCCGATGCGTCTGCGGGCGCCGGCGGCGATCGTCTCGACGTCGGCATGGGGCTGTGCGAGCACTTCGGCGAGCACAGCGAGTCGCGGCTGGGTCACGCGCAATCCCGCCGCCCGAAGCTTGTCGTGCCAAGAGGTCACGGTCGCCTGGCCCTCCAAAAAACTGGATTGACTCAAGATTCGATCTTGGCCTAACTTCTTGCATAACGCAAGACTTGTCAATTGCAATCGCTGGTGAGTCTCGGCGCGAGGCGGCTGCGTGAAATAATTGCCTGATGCAATGCTCAGGAACTTGGACGTGACGACGACGCCGGTCGACGAGCTCGCAGCGTTCGAGGTGGCGACGAGGGACCTGGTCGGTATCGCGCTGCGCAGCGTGGATCAGGTCGACGTGTCCCTTGCGCAGTTCCGGCTGTTGTCGGTGCTCAACGAGTTGGGTCCGTCCACGGCGACGGCGTGCGCCAGAGCCCTTGGCGTGGTGGGCTCTTCGGTGACCCGACTGGCCGACCGTCTTCATGCCGCCGGATATCTGGAGCGCGGTTCGGACCCGTCG
Source organism: Mycolicibacterium sp. XJ1819 (assembly GCF_053483675.1). Taxonomy (NCBI): domain Bacteria; kingdom Bacillati; phylum Actinomycetota; class Actinomycetes; order Mycobacteriales; family Mycobacteriaceae; genus Mycobacterium; species Mycolicibacterium sp. XJ1819. The sequence continues at coordinate 131,026 of NZ_JBEFST010000016.1, forward strand.
AACCGCAGCATCGTGATGCTGGAGTTGACGACAGCGGGCCGCAAAGTGGTGCGGCAGGTGATTGCGCGGCGGCGCCGTGAATTGGCCCGGGTACTCGATCGCATCGATCCGGCCGAACGGGCGGCCTGCGCGCGGGTGCTGCGCACCGTGCATGAGCGGTTCCTCGAAGAAGAGTCCGGCGGCAAGCACCCGGCCGTACGGTTGTAGGCGCCGGGCGAAAGGTCCCGGCGGGTCGAGGACCAACTCCCCTGTCGTTTGACGCGTCTGCAGCGCAGACTGGTGACACTGGCTTTATCGGCGCGGAGGAGTCTGCAATGTCGGCTGTCAAAGCGGATCTCGGGGTCGTCGTCGGCGTTGACGGCTCCCCCATCTCAAATGCGGCCATCTACTGGGCCGCCCAGGAAGCGGTGTTGCGCGAAGTCGCGCTGACGCTGGTACACGTGGTCAATCCGGTGATCACCACGTCCCCGCACGTTCCGGTACCCGTCGATCTGCAACCGGACCAGGAACAGCTGGTGCGACAGTTTGTCGATGACGCCGTCAAGATGGTCGAGGAGAACCCCCCGGATCACCGACCCGCGACGATCAACAGCGAGATCCTGTTCGGGCCCGCCGTGCCCACGCTCGTCGAGGTCTCCAAAGAGGCCGACATGATCGTCGTCGGCTCGCGCGGCCGTGGCCCGGTGGCACGGCTTCTTCTGGGTTCGGTGAGCAGCGGTCTCCTACATCGCGCCCAATGCCCGGTGGCGGTCGTCCATGAAGAGGCGCGGCCGACTGCCGAGGAGGCCGCCGCGCCCGTGCTGGTGGGTGTGGACGGATCCGCCGGCGCGGATTTGGCGACCGGGGTGGCCTTCCACGAGGCCTCGTTGCGCGGCGTTGACGTGGTGGCGCTGCAAGCGTGGAGCGACACGGTGGTTGACCTGCCCGAAATGGACTGGGGGACCGTGAAATCCAAGGAGCAGGAGCTACTGGACGATCGGCTGGCGGCCTGGCGGGAGAAGTATCCCGGCGTCAAGGTGACGCCGGTGGTGGTGCGCGACGAGCCGGCGCGTCAGCTCATCGAGCAGTCCGAGTCGGCACAGCTTGTGGTCGTCGGCAGCCGCGGCCGCGGCGGTTTCGCGGGCATGCTGCTGGGCTCGGTGAGCTCCGCGGTGGTGCAGGCCGTCCGCAAGCCGGTGATCGTCGCGCGCGATTCCTGAACTATCGACCGCAGCCGCGAGTGTCGAGTAGCGAGCAGCCCACGATCGGGCCGCGATTGTCCGGCGGCGGGTTCGGCCCGTCCCAGATTGTCGGCGACACGTTTCCCTGCCCCCAGTTCACGGTGTAGAAGGTGTGGCAGACGTTCCAGTCCCAATTCGGCGGGCCCGGCGAGTTGAACGGACCGCCGGGGCCACCGCCGGGGTCGTCGCCGGGGCACCAGTTATAGGGGCCGCCCGGCGGAGCGGCCTGCGCGATCCCCGCGCCCAAGCCGAGTGCACCCAGGCCCAGAGCACCGGCCACCAGCGCTGTCATCGCTAACCCCGAAGCCCGGATCATCGCGAGCCCCTCCCGCGAGGTGCGCCGGCATGACGCAAATTCGCACCTATGGCCAATTTTGCGCTCAGGGTCGTGATCGCGTGGGATAACCCCCCGATGACGACCGTGGGTGCAAAAACGGCCTGACAGTGTCGGACCGGACAGGTACAACTGAAGCCTTCACCATCCGGGTGCAGGCCACACGGGGCTCCCCGCCACTACCGGTACACATGCCCCTGACTGAACTCCACACCCACACTTCTGCGCGCACACCGATCACCGATGTTGCGTGGATCGACGACCTGCCCGACCAGTCACGCCGTGCAGTGGTTGCCCTCGGCGAGTCCCGTGCAGCGACTGACAGTCGCTCCTCCGACCCCCGGCCGTCACGCCGACAGCGGTCGGCGAGATCGGCTCCGGAGACGCTTCTAACCTGCTAAAAGTTGGTCGGGCTGACAGGATTTGAACCTGCGACCACTTGACCCCCAGTCAAGTGCGCTACCAAACTGCGCCACAGCCCGCGGCGCTGCCGGGATCGCCGGCAGCAGGTCGAAATCCTACCGTAGAGCCTCCCGCGGGCCCCAACCCGCTTCCGCGACCTCGCCCTCGACTTCAGCGAGTTCGGCCTCGACCTCGTCGGGCACCGAGCGCAGAGCCCGAGCCGTGCGCCACGCCACCACCAGCAGCGCGGCCCAGGCCACCACGATCGTCGTGTAGATCGCGGTCGACCACGGCCACTCGATGCCGAAGTAGTGGACGAGTTTCTGGCTGTTGGTCAGCACGATCGCCCCACCGACCGCGGTACCCAGCAGCGCCGGGTTGATCCGGCTGACCAGCCAGGCCGCGAACGGCGCCGCCACCACCCCGCCGATCGCCAGGCCGAGCACCACCGGCAGGTTCTGCAGGAACTCCTCGCGCAGGCCGATCCCGAAGCCGACCGTGGCCGAGGCCGCCACCAAGAATTCCGACGCGCTCACCGAACCGATTACCGTGCGCGGTGCGGTCTTGCCCCGCGACAGCAGCGTGCTCGTGGTGACGGGCCCCCAACCGCCGCCGCCAGACGCATCGATGAAACCGCCGAACAATCCCAACGGCGTGAGGAACCGCGCCCGGTGTGGTGTCTCGCCGCGCCGCATCACGGGTGGGTTGCGCAGCGAAAAGCGCAGCAGCACATAGGCGCCGATCGCGACCAGGATGGCCGCCATCAACGGCGCGGCGCGCTCGGTCGACAGCGAGGAGAGCACTGTGGCCCCGGCGAACGCCCCGGCGGCTCCCGGCCCGCCCAGCTTGAGCACGATCGCCCAGTCGATGTTTTTGAACCGCCAGTGCGAGATACCCGAGGCGAGCGTGGTACCGACCTCGGCCAGATGCACGGCGGCGCTGGCCTGTGCCGCGCCGAGCCCGCTGAGCACCAGCAGCGTGGATGCGGTGACGCCGAACGCCATGCCCAACGCACCGTCGACAAGCTGGGCGCCGACGCCGACGAGCGCGAAGATGATAAGCGAACGCATCACGTTGCTTTCGGAAGAGGGTCAGCCCGCGACGGGCGACCGAGGGGACGGGTGGGGCGCGGTCAGATCCGCGCGCAACACCACTCGTCGAAAGCCATCAGCCGGCGTGACGGCCAGAACGGCTCGAGCGCTGAGAGAGCCGACGGTGCGGTGTCGAAGGCTCGTTCAGCCACCGGTCGCCCCTCTCGCTGTTTAGACGGTCTCCGTGATGCTACCCGTTCGCATTACACCGCCAGCAGCCGGTAGAGCCCGATCAGCCCCACGACCACGATCACGGCGCGCAGCGCGTTGGGCGACAGCCGTCGCCCGTAGTGCCCGCCGAGGAACCCGCCGATCAGCGAGCCCACCGCGATCAGCCCCGCAGCCAACCAACTGATCCGGTCGAACGCGAAGGCCACGTACGCCACCGCCGCCACCACGTTCACCACCAGGGCCAGCAAATTCTTGGCCGCGTTCATCCGCTGGATGTCCTCGGGCAGCAGCGCGCCCATCGCGGCGATCAGCATGATGCCCTGCGCCGCGGTGAAGTAGCCGCCATAGACACCGATCGCGAACGTCGCCGCCACCAGAGCGGCCATCCGGGCGGTCGACACGTGATCCGCCGAACGTCCGGCGGCCTCGGCGCGTCGGCTGACGAACGCCTGAATCCTGGGCCCCACCACCACCAAGGCCAGCGCGCCGACCAGCAGCACCGGCACCACCTGCTCGAACACCACCTCCGGCAGGTGCATGAGCAGCCAGGCCCCCAGCGCCGCGCCGACCAGTGACGCCGGGATCTGCCACACCAGCCGGTGCCACTGCCCGCTCAGTTCGCGCCGATACGCCCAGGTTCCCGACAGACTGCCCGCCACGAGGCCCACCGCGTTGGACATCGTCGAGGTGACCGGCGGATATCCGAGCGCGACCAGCGTGGGAAACGTGATGAGGGTGCCCGATCCGACCAGCGCGTTGATCGCACCCGCTCCGACGCCGGCCAGCGCGACCAGGACCATGTCGAAGACGGGCACCGGCCAACCCTAATGGCAGGGTCAGCGAGAGCGTGCGCTGCGCTTTTCGCGCACCCGCACGTTGATCCGGATCGGGCTGCCCTCGAAACCGAACGTCTCGCGCAGCCGTCGCTCCAGGAATCGCCGATACCCCGCCTCGAGAAACCCGCTGGTGAACAGCACGAAGGTGGGCGGCCGGATGGCGGCTTGAGTGGCGAACAGGATCCGCGGTTGCTTGCCGCCCCGCACCGGCGGCGGGTGGGCGGCCACCACCTCCTTGAAGAAGGTGTTCAGCCGGCCCGTCGGCACCCGGGCGTCCCACGACGACAGCGACGTCTCCAGCGCCGGCACCAGCCTCTGCACCGCCCGGCCGGTCTTGGCCGAGATGTTGACCCGCGGTGCCCACTGCACCTGGGCCAGTTCGCGTTCGATCTCGCGGTCCAACAGATATCGGCGATCCTCGTCGACCAGATCCCACTTGTTGAACGCCAACACCAGTGCGCGGCCCGCGTCGATCACCATCGACAGCACCCGCTGGTCCTGTTCGGTCAGCGGCTGGGACGCGTCGATCAGCACGATCACCACCTCGGCGGCGTCGATCGCGCCGTGGGTGCGCACCGAGGCGTAGAACTCGTGGCCGCTGGCCTGGCCCACCTTGCGGCGCAGTCCGGCGGTGTCGATGAACCGCCACGGCTTCCCGTCCATCTCGATCAGTGAGTCCACCGGATCCACGGTGGTGCCCGCCACATCGTGCACCACCGAACGTTCATCTCCGGCAAGACGATTCAACAGTGAACTCTTGCCGACGTTCGGCTTGCCCACCAACGCGACGCGTCGCGGACCCCCTGCGCCGGAACCGATCGCCGACGAGGCGGGCAACACCTCCATCACCCTGTCGAGCAGATCGGCCACCCCGCGGCCGTGCATCGCGCTGATGGTGTGCGGCTCCCCCAGCCCCAGCGACCACAACGCCGCAGCGTCGGATTCCCCGCGCTCGCTGTCGACCTTGTTGGCGGCCAACAACACCGGCTTGCCCGACCGTTGCAGAAGTCGTGCCGCGGCCTCGTCGGCGGTCGTGGCCCCCACCACCGCGTCGACGACGAAGACGATGACGTCGGCGGTACGCATCGCAACCGACGCCTGCTCGGCCACCAACCGTTGCAGACCCTTCGCGTCGGGTTCCCAGCCGCCGGTGTCCTGCACGACGAATCGCCGGCCCGCCCACAGGGCGTCGTAGGACACCCGGTCTCGGGTCACCCCCGGCACGTCCTGCACCACGGCCTCGCGCCGTCCCAGGATCCGGTTCACCAACGTCGACTTGCCGACGTTGGGACGCCCGACGACAGCCACCACCGGCGGTGCGGCCGTGACTTCCTCGACAGCCTCGGCGACGTCGTCGGCACCGATTTCCCAGTCGCTTTCGTCGCTCCACGTCCCGTCACTCATCGCGACGCCCCCGCGCGTTGGCGCACCAGCGCGGCCAGGTGTTCGATGACGTCGGCCTCGGTCATGTCGCTGGTGTCGACGACAACCGCGTCGTCGGCGGCCCGCAGCGGCGACGCCTCCCGGGTGGAGTCCAGATGGTCCCGTCGTTTCACGTCCGCCAGCACGGCTTCGTAGTCGTCGGCGAGGCCCGATCCGATATTCTGGTCGTTACGACGCCGGGCCCTGACTTCTGCTGTCGCGGTGAGGAATATCTTCACATCGGCATCCGGTAACACCACCGTGCCGATGTCGCGCCCCTCCACCACCACACTGCCCTGGCCGGCGGCCAGCGACCGCTGCAACTCCACCAACCGGGCGCGGACCGCCGGAACCGCCGAGACCGCCGAGACCGCCTTGGTCACCGCCTCACCGCGAATCTCTGTCGAAACATCTTCTCCGCCAAGGTAAGCACGGCTCTCGTCGGCGTCGTGGCTGACCGTCAGGTCTACATCGGCCACCGCATCGGCCACCGCGTCCAGATCGGTCAGATCGACTCCCGCGCGCAGCAGCGCCAACGTCACGACCCGATACATCGCCCCGGTGTCCAGATAGCGTGCGCCCAGTGCTCGCGCCAACCCCTTTGACACCGAGGACTTTCCGGTCCCCGCGGGCCCGTCCACGGCAACCACCAACGACGAGGTCACAGACCCACCGCCTTGTACAGTTCGCCAAGCTCCTTCTGGGTCAGCCGCCGGATGCTGCCCGGCCGCTGCTCGCCCAGTGACACTGTGCCGATCTCGGTGCGCACCAGTTCCTGCACCGGGAACCCGACCGCGGCCAGCAACCGCCGCACGATCCGTTTGCGACCCTCGTGCAGGGTCAACTGCACCAGAGTTCTGCCGGGCACCTTGTCGACGACCGCGAAATCGTCCACCCGCGCGGGCCCGTCGTCGAGTTCGACGCCGTCGCGCAGTTTACGGCCCAGCCCGCGCGGCACGGTCCCCAGCACCGTGGCCACATAGGTCTTGGGCACCTCGAACGACGGGTGCATCAACCGGTGCGCCAGTTCCCCGTCGTTGGTCAACAGCATCAGGCCCTCGGTGGCGGCGTCGAGTCGGCCCACGTGGAAAAGCTTCTTGTTCCCCCGGACTCGATGCTCGACCAGATCACCGATGCACGGTCTGCCGCGGTCGTCGGACATCGTCGAGTACATGCCCTTGGGTTTGTTGATCGCCAGATGCACCAGGGTGTCGTCCAGCGTCACCCTGGCCCCGTCGACGCGGATCACCGAGTTCTGCGGGTCGACGCGGGTGCCCAGCTCGGTGACCACCTCGTCGTCGACCTCGACACGGCCGTCGAGGATCATCTTCTCGGCGACCCGACGCGACGCAATTCCGGCCTGCGACAACACTTTCTGCAGCCGCACGCCTTCCTGTTCAGCCATTCGACTCCTGGTCGACGTCGAACGGCATCGGCGACTCGCCCGCCGCGGCGCCGCTGAGTTTCATGAATCGCGGCTCCTCGTCGAGCGAATCGCTCAGGTCGTCGATCACGTCGACGTCGGGCAGCAGCGGAGCGATGTCGGGCAGGTCAGCCAGCGACGTCAACCCCAGCCGCTCGAGGAACAGCTCGGTGGTCGCGAAGGTCACCGCGCCGGTGTCGGGATCGGCGCCGGCCTCGGTGATCAGCCCACGGGCGAGCAACGTGCGCATCACCGCGTCGACGTTCACCCCGCGCACCGCGCTGACCCGGGCGCGGGTCACCGGTTGACGGTAGGCGACCACGGCCAGTGTCTCCAGCGCCGCGCGCGTCAGTTTCGAGCGGGCCCCGTCGAGCAACAGCCGCTCCACATACGGCGCAAACCGTGACCGCGTGTACATCCGCCAGCCGCCACCGGCCTCACGCAGGTCGATGCCGCTGTCGCGGGCGGTCAACTCGTCGGCCATCACCTGCAGCTTGGCCGCGACACGGTAGGCCGGTTGCTCGGTGGCCACGGCCAACTGTTCCACCGTCACCGGGGTGTCGACCACCAACAGCAGCGCCTCCAGTACCGAGCCGAGTTCGGCGTCGTCCAACTCGGCGTGTGCCACGTCGATCCCCAGATCGAGGTCGGTGGCAACCTGCTCGTGGTTGTCGTCAGTCATAAGGGTCTTCTTCCACCGCAAGGTGCTGGCTGGTGGGCCGTTCGCCGGTCCACGAGATTTGGAGAACACCAAGCGCTTCTGGTTGTTCGAATGCTACTGCCCGCGCCCGATACAGCTCGAGCAGCGCCAGGAACCGGCCGACGATCTCGATCGGCGCCTGGCAGTCGGCGACCAGTTCACGAAACGACGCCCACTGCCCGATCCCGCGGCTTTCCAACTGCGCCATCAGCAGTCCGACCTGCTCGGGCACCGACACCGGGGCCTGGTGCAGGTGCTCGGTGCCCACCGTGGGAACCGGACGCGGAGTGAAGGTGGCGGCGGCGATCTGGGCGAACGCATCGGCGTCGACCCCGAGCATCACCTCGGGCAGCAACTCCTGATAGCGCTCCTCCAGCGACACCGACCGCGCATAGCTGCGCAGGGCGGCAGCCTCGAGTTCGGCGAACATCTCCGCGACGTGCTTGAACGCCCGGTACTGCAGCAGCCGGGCGAACAGTAGGTCACGCACCTCGAGCAGCGCGAGATCCTCCTCGTCGTGCACCTCACCGGCGGGCAGCAACCGGGCCGCCTTCAAATCCAGCAGCGTGGCGGCGACCACCAGGAATGTGGTGGTCTCCTCGAGTTCCATCTGCGGCCCGATGGCCTTGGTGTAGGCGATGAAGTCGTCGGTCACCTGATGCAGGGCGACCTCGGTGACGTCGAGACGGTGGGCGAAGATCAGCTGCAGCAGCAGGTCGAACGGGCCCTCGAAGTTGGTCAGCCGGACCTGGAAGCCGCTCTGCTGCTGGTCGGGGTCCGCGCTCTGAGCCTCTTGGGCCGGTGTCGCGCCGTTCGTCACGCGCCGAACCGGTCGATGACCTCGCGTGCCAACGACCGATACGCCTCGGCGCCACCGGATTTCGGCGCCCATGTGGTGATCGGTTCGCCGGCGACGCTGGTCTCGGGAAAACGCACCGTACGGGTGATGACGGTGTCGAACACCAGATCGCCGAACCTCTCCACAACCCGGGCCATCACTTCGCGGGAGTTTACGGTGCGCGGGTCGTAGCGGGTGATCAGGATGCCCCCGATGGACAGCTTCGGGTTGAGTCGCTCGCGGACCTTGTCGACGGTGTCGGTCAGCAGCGCCAGCCCGCGCAGCGAGAAGAATTCGCACTCGGTCGGGATGACCACCACGTCGCTGCACGCGAGCCCGTTCACTGTGAGCAGGCCCAGCGACGGCTGGCAGTCGATCAGGACGTAGTCGTAGCGGTCCAGCACCGGATACAACGCCCGGGCCAACGCCTGTTCGCGCCCTACCTCGGTGACCAGCTGGATCTCGGCCGCCGACAGGTCGATGTTGCTGGGCACCAGGTCCATGTTCTTGACGCGGGTGTTGATCAGCACGTCGTCGATCGACACCCGGGGCTCGACGAGCAGGTTGTGGACCGTGTGCTCGAGTTCGTAGTGCGGCACGCCCAGCCCGGCCGACAGCGCACCCTGCGGGTCGAGGTCGACCAGCAACACCCGTCGGCCGTATTCGGCCAGGCTGGCGCCGAGGTTGATGGTCGAGGTCGTCTTGCCCACCCCGCCCTTCTGGTTGCACATCGCGACGACCTTGGCCGGGCCGTGCGCCGTCTTGGGTTTGGGCTGGGGAATGACGCGGGCCTTACGCCCGGTCAGGCTCGCCGAGGTTCCGCCGTCGTCGTCGCTCATGCTCGACCTTCGCTGGTCAGGCAAACCACAGGCATGGCGAACATCCCGGCAAGTCTAACGGCGGTTGGTGCCCGAGGATGGCAGACCCGCGCGCGACGAGGATTTAGGGTATCGGGATGGGCCTCAAGCAACGGGCGCCGTTTCTGCGCTGGTCGATGTGGCGCTTCGCGATGGGCATGCCGGGTTTCTTCAAGACGGGCCAGATCGGCGACGGTCGCGAGCAGGCCTGTGCGGCCTACATCGAGCAGAACGCCCGCCGCGGTGACGCCGAGGATGTGCTGGCAACCATCGACAAGTTCGCCTACGAGAAGTCGATCCTGATGAACGTCGGCGACGAGAAGGGTGCGTTGCTCGACGCGGCCGTACGTCGCGCCGATCCGCGCCTGGTGCTCGAACTGGGCACCTACTGCGGGTACGGCGCGCTGCGGTTGGCGTGCGCCGCCCCGTCGGCCAAGGTGTACTCGGTCGAGTTCTCGGCGGCCAACGCCGAGGTGGCGCGGCGGATCTGGACGCACGCCGGCGTCGTCGACCGCATCACCTGTGTGGTGGGCACACTCGGTGACGGCGGCAAGACGCTGACGGCGTTGGCAACCGAGCATGGCTTCGCTCCCGGCCGGTTGGACCTGATGTTCATCGACCACGACAAACGCGCCTACCTGCCGGACCTGCAGAGTGTGCTCGACCGCGGCTGGTTGCACACCGGCTCGGTCGTCGTCGCCGACAACGTGCGTATCCCCGGCGCCCCGGCCTACCGGTCCTACATGCGCGAACAGCAGGGCAAGCTGTGGCACACCGTCGAGCACAAGACGCACGTCGAGTACCAGTCGATGCTGTCCGATCTGGTGCTCGAATCCGACTACCTGGGCGGCTGATTCGACGCCCCGTGTCGGCCTACCGCGCGCGCGGGTGGGCGCCCGCCCACACCTCGCGCAACGCGTTGACGGTCACCATGGTGTAGATCTGCGTCGTGGTGACCGACGCGTGGCCCAGCAATTCCTGGACCACCCGGACATCGGCGCCGCCGTCGAGCAGATGGGTGGCGAAGGAATGGCGCAGCACGTGCGGCGACACCGCGGCCGTGATGCCGGCGCGTTCGGCCGAGTCCTGCAGCACCTGCCACGCGCTCTGACGTGACAACCGTCCACCGCGGGCGTTGAGGAAGATGGCCGGAGTGCCCTTACCGCGCCGGGCCAGGTCGGGTCGCCCGCGCACCAGATAGACGTCCAACGCGGCGACGGCCGGCCTGCCGATCGGCACCAGGCGCTGCTTGCCGCCCTTGCCGCGCAACAGCACCGACCGGGCGTGGGTGTCGACGTCGTCGACGTCGAGGCCCACCGCTTCGGAGATGCGTGCACCGGTGGAATACAGCACCTCGAGCAGCGCCCGGTTACGCAGGGTCAGCGGCCCGTCGGCGTCGCTGTCGCCACCCGCGGCGTCGAGCAGCTGGAGCACCTCGTCGACGGTCAGGCTCTTGGGCAGCCGTCGGCTCGGGGTCGGGGGTTTGACCGCCGATGCCACGTCGAGCGCGGTCAGCCCCTCGGCCGCGGCGAAGCGATGCAGGCCGCGCACCGCGATCAGCGCGCGCGCCGCCGACACCGCCGACAGCGGGGCGCTCCCGGCGTCGGGGTCGCCGCGGCGCAGTGCGACCAGGAACTCGCTGACGTCGGTCTCGGACACGTTGACCAGATCGTCGATGCCGCGCTGGGTGAGGTGCTCGGTGTAGCGCCGCAGGTCGCGCCGGTAGGAACTCAAGGTGTTGGCGGCGACGCCGCGTTCGATGGTCAGGTGGTCGAGGTAGCCCTGCACCTGATCGTCGAGGGCCGACCACGTCGAGGAACCGCGGGCGCGCAGCGCCGAGGTCATCAGTGCCCCTTCCGGCGCGCGAATGCGGTCGGCCGGTCGGGCCACGGCGCGTCCACCGGTCGCAGCGCATCGACGTCGGTGACGTTGCGCGCGGCCAGTATGCCGCCCGCGGCCAGCGAGTTGACGATCTCACCGCACAGCACCATGCGCACGGCCTCGTCGAGCGGCACCCAGCGCAGCGTCATGTCGGCCTCCTCGTCGCGGGCGTCGGGCCTGCCGACGTCGCGCAGCCCGGTCGCCAGATATACCCTGACGCACTCGTCGCTGAACCCCGGCGCCGACACGAGGTCGACGAGCACTCGCCAGTCGGTGGCGGCGAGCCCGGCCTCCTCCTCGAGTTCGCGGGTGGCGGTGACGTGCGGCGGTTCGCCGGCGGAGTCGAGTAGGCCCGCCGGCAGCTCCCACAACCGCCTGCCGACCGGATGCCGGTATTGATAGACCAGCGCGACGTTGTGGTCGTCGTCCATCGCCAGCACGGCCACCGCCCCGAAATGCTCGATGACTTCTCGTTTCGCGATGTTGCCGTGCGGCATGCGCACATCATCGACGCGCAGCGCGAAAATCTTTCCCACGTAGAGGGTTTCGGATGCGACGGTGTGGAAGTTGTGCTCAGCCACGAGCCGCTGGCTCTTGAAGCAGTTGCTCGACTTGTTCGGATCCGTTGGCGTGCTGCTCGGGGATCTCGACGGGCAGTCGCTCGGCGGCCTTGTACCGCAGTGCCGCCTCGACGAACGCGACGAACAGCGGATGCGGCCTGGTGGGCCGGCTCTTCAGTTCCGGATGCGCCTGGGTGCCGACCATGAACGGATGCACGTCCTCGTCGTACTCGACGAACTCGACGAGGTGGCCGTCGGGAGACGTGCCGCAGAACCGCAACCCGCTTTCGGCGATGCGGTCGCGGTAGGCGTTGTTGACCTCGTAGCGGTGGCGGTGACGCTCGGAGACCTCCGTCGCGCCGTATGCCTTGGCCACAATCGAATCCGGTTGCAGCACGGCCGGGTACGCGCCCAGGCGCATGGTGCCGCCCAGGTCGGCCTCGCCGGCGACCGCGTCACGCTGATCGGCCATGGTGGAGATCACCGGATCGGGGGTGCTCGGATCGAATTCCGCGGAGTTGGCCTCGGTCAACCCGACCGATCTGGCCGCCTCGATGACGATGCACTGCAGGCCCAGGCACAGCCCCAGCACGGGCAGTTTGCGCTTGCGGGCGTAGTGGATGGCGCCGATCTTGCCCTCGATGCCGCGGATGCCGAAGCCGCCGGGGATCAGGACAGCGTGCACGTCGGCGAGGGCGGCCGCCGCGTCGGCGTCGTTCTCGCAGTCGTCGGAGGCCACCCACCGCATCTCGACGCGGGCACGGTGCTTGAACCCACCGGCCCGCAGCGCTTCGGCGACCGACAGGTAGGCGTCGGACAGATCGATGTACTTGCCCACCAACGCGATCCGCACGGTCTCGCGCGGTTCGTGCACCCGCTGCAGCAGATCGTTCCACTGCGTCCAGTCCACGTCGCGGAACGCCAGGTTGAGCCGGCGCACCACGTAGGCGTCGAGTTCCTCTCGGTGCAGCACCTTGGGGATATCGTAGATCGACGGTGCGTCCGGCGTGGAGATGACGCCGTCGATGTCGACGTCGCACATCAACGCGATCTTGTTCTTCAGCGGTTCGGGGACGTCGCGGTCACAGCGCAGGATCAACGCATCGGGAGTGATACCGATGCTGCGCAGGGCGGCCACGGAATGCTGCGTCGGTTTGGTCTTGAGCTCACCCGAGGGCGCCATGTACGGCACCAGCGAGCAGTGCAGGAAGAAGCAGTTCTCCCTGCCGACCTCGTGGCGGACCTGGCGGGCGGCCTCGAGAAACGGCAAGGACTCGATATCGCCGACGGTGCCGCCGATCTCGGTGATCACCACGTCGGGCCGGCGGCCCTCGGCGTCGGGTTCGGCCATCGCCAGCACGCGCCGCTTGATCTCGTCGGTGATGTGCGGGATGACCTGGACGGTGTCACCGAGGTACTCGCCGCGACGCTCCTTGGCGATCACCGTCGAATACACTTGACCCGTCGTGACATTCGCCGACCCCGACAGGTTGCGATCGAGAAAGCGCTCGTAGTGACCGACGTCGAGGTCGGTCTCGGCGCCGTCCTCGGTGACGAACACCTCGCCGTGCTGGAACGGGTTCATGGTTCCGGGGTCGACGTTGAGGTACGGGTCGAGTTTCTGCATGGTGACCTGCAGACCACGCGCGGTGAGCAACTGGCCGAGGCTGGACGCCGTGAGGCCCTTGCCGAGTGAGGAAACGACGCCGCCCGTGACGAAGAGGTGCTTGGTTTCCGTGTGCGGGTGCTTGCGTAACGCGGGCAAGAGCAACCTCCGTGACGACGGGCAGGGCTTCTCTTTCTAGGCTTGCTCCTAGGTTGGGGCCTGCCGACCCACGGAACCCCACCTTAACACCGACACCGACAAGGCGTGGTTGGCGCGCCGCGCGAGTCTGCCGGGCCGACGGTCTCGGGCCGCTACTGCGGGACGGTCACCGCGGTGGCCGACGGTCCGGTGCCGTATTGACCCGGCTGGGCCCCGCTGATCAGGGCGCTCAGCGCCAACATCGTGGTGATTCGTCCGGATTCGGCGCCGATGTCGTCGACCGTGCTGACCGCGGCGCTCAACGCCGCGTCCGACCTGGTCACCGAGACCGCCGCGGTGCCCGATGCCGAACCGTCGCGCCCGACGAGCACCGTGCCCGACCCGTGCGGCGCCAACCCGGCCGCGAACCGCGCCACGGTGGCGCCGCGGTTGCCGGCGTCTTCGCCCAGCGCTCCCCCGGTGACGACCAGTGCCGTGTTGGCCGCACCGACGTGGCCGGAGTAGGTGACGAACCCGGTGTCGCGCAGCGCCGTCAGCACCGTGTCGCGCTGGGAGTCGTCGACGGCCGGCACCTTCGGGTCCCTGTTGATCAGCAGCGCGATCCCCAACAGGTCACCGGCCTGGGAGCCCTGGTCCACCGCGGCGGTGCTCAACTGCTTTCCGGCGGGCACGATCGGCGAGTTCACCACCGACAGCAGCTTCTCGGCGGAGTTGGCGCCGACGAACTCCTGCGTCAAGGCCACGGTGCCCGTCACCGTCCCACCGGCCTGTCCCACCAGTCGCGTCAACGCGTCGATGTCGTCGTCTTGCGCATCGGGTGTGCGAAACAGCACCACAGATTTCTCCGCGAGGGCGTCGCGCAACATCCGGGGAGCCATCTGTGCGTCAAATTCACCTGCAGCACTGAGCTTTTCGTTCAAAGCGTTTCGTTGGTCGGTGAGGTCGTTGATCTGATCCTGCAGTTCGGTCTTGTCGCTGCGCAGGCCGGACAGCACCGTGTTGGACAACAGGCCCGAGCCCAGTGCGACGCCGATGGCCAGCGCGAGGAACACCGCCGCGAGGGAGATCGCGTGTGTGCGTAACGAAATCACCCTGACCCCTTACGTGACCCAGCCCTGGACCCACAGGGAGAACCGGTTCCAGTAGTCGACGACCCAGTCGAGTAGGGCGGCGTCGGCCCGGGACACCCACAGCGCCACGATCACCGCGATCAGCATGGCGAGCACCAGCAACGCCACGGCGCCGGCCGAGACACGGCTGCGGTAGAGGGTGGCGACGGCCTTGGCGTCGACGAGTTTCTCGCCGACCTTCAGCCGGGTCAGGAAGGTCGACGGGTTGCTCTGTTGGCGGGACCGGTCGAAGAACTCCTCGATGCTGGCCGTGTGGCCGCAGGTGACGATCAACGACGCGCCGTGGTGGTCGCACAGCAGCAGCGACAGGTCGGCCGCCGAACCGGCGGCGGGGAAGGTCATCGCCCCGACCCCGAGGTCCTGTATCCGCTCGAGGCCGGGGGCATGCCCGTCGGCGTCGGCGGGCAGCACCACCTGGGCGCCGCACCGCAGCGCGTCGGCGCTGATCTTTTCCGGGTCACCGATGATCAATTGGGGGCGGTAGCCGGCCTTGCGCAGGATGTCGGCGCCGGTGCCGACACCGACCAGCACGGGCTGGTACTCCTTGATGAAGGGTTTGAGCGCCTTGAGGTCGGCGGCGGAGTGCGGTTCGTCGGCGACGATGACGACGTGACGGCGGTTGAGGTCGACGTCGATGTCGGGAATCCCGATGCCGTCGATGAGCAACGGGCTCTCACTGCGGATGAACTCGATGGTGTTACCCGCGAATGCCTCCAGATGAGCCACCAGACCGCTCTTGGCCTCGTGCATGAGTTCGTGGATGTCGTGGTCGGTGCGCTCGGCGCCGCTGATCAGCCGCCGGTCGCCGGAGTACACGCCACCCTCGTGCAACCGCACCCGGGCACCGTCCTTGACCTTCTTGAACACCTCGGCGCCGGTGTCGTCGATCAGGGTGATGCCGTTGGCGACCAGCACCTCGGGCCCGAGGTTGGGATAGCGGCCCGAGATCGACGGCGATGCGTTGATCACTCCCGCGACCCCGATTTCCACCAGCGCGTCGGCGGTGATCCGGTCCAGGTCCAGGGCGTCGATGACGACGATGTCGCCCGCGCACGCCCGTCGCAACAACCGGTCGATGTCGCGGTCCACGCGGGCTGTGCCGGTGACACCGGGCCGTGAACTGGCGGAACGGGACAGCAACGTAGACATCCTCATGGCCCCGATTCTGTCGAGATCCCGCCGTGATCCGTCGGAGGCGCGCCGTAACAGCAGTCCCAATTGTCACATCAGCACCAGCGGTTGACGGCCCCTGAAAATTGCGGCTGGGGTGCTGACCAGGCAGTCAGCGTCGCGCGCGGTCCTTCCGGGCGGACTCGAGCAACTCGCGGGCGTGCGCGCGACCGCTGTCGGAGTCGCCGAGGCCCGCGAGCATCCTGGCCAGTTCGGCGACGCGATCGTCGTCGTCGAGGCGACGCACCCCGCTCGCGTCGGCGCGGGTGCCGCCGTCGACGACCAGATGCACATCGGCGTAGGCGGCCACCTGAGGCAGGTGGGTGACCACGATGACCTGATGAGTGCCGGCCAACCGGGCCAGTCGGCGCCCGATCTGCACGGCCGCGCGGCCGCCCACCCCGGCGTCGACCTCGTCGAAGACCATCGTGGTGCCCTCGGTGGACGCGGCCAGCACGACCTCGAGCGCGAGCATCACCCGCGACAGCTCACCCCCCGAGGCGCTCTTGTTCAGCGGCAGCACGTCGGTGCCGCGATGCGCGGCGAAGCCGAAGTCGACGGCGTCGACCCCCGCGTGACCGGCGTGCACGGTCTCACCCGAGGGCAGGGTCAGCGGCGCGGTGTCGTCCGCCCGGGCGGATAGGGGCGAGACCGACACCGTGAACTCGGCGTCGGCCATCGCCAGACCGCTGAGTTCGGCCGTCACCGCCTTCGCCAGCCCCTTGGCGGCCTTGGTCCGGACCTTGGTGAGTTCGGTTGCGGCCGCGAGCACTTGGTCTCGCAGTCCCACGACGCGTTGCTCCAAGTCGGCGAGGGCCTCTTCGGACACGTCGAGCTGGGCCAGCCGTTCCCGGGATTGGCGGGCCCACTGCAGGACGCCGTCGATGTCGGCGGCGTACTTACGGGTCAACGCGCGCAGCTCGGCCTGTCGGGCCAGTTTGGTCTCCAGGGTGCTGGCATCGCTGGGTAAATCGGCCAGATAGTTGCCCAGTTCACTTGCCACGTCGGCGATCACCGCGAAGGCGCCGTCGAGTTGGCCGGCCAGTGCCCGCAGGGCGGTGTCGTCGGTCGCCTCGAGCGCGGACTTCGCCCGTCCCACCCCGTCGAGGGCCGCGACGGCGTCGGCCGCCGGATTGTCATCGGAGCTCGACAGCGCCGTCCGCGCCGCTTGAGCGGCCGCCCGCAGCGCGTCGAGTTCGGAGAGCCGCCGAATCTCGTCGACCAACGCGTGGTCCTCGCCGGGCTGCGGTGCCACGGCGTCGATCTCGTCCACCGCGAACGTGAGCCGGTCGGCTTCCTGGGCGAGTTCACGCGCCCGCTGCTTGCGGTCGGCCACATCGCGCCGGGCGGCCACCCACTCGTCGCGCAGCTTCCGGTAGCGCTTGAGTTTCTGATCGACGTCGGCGAAGCGGTCCAGGGCGGCACGCTGCTCGTCGGGCCGCATCAGTCGAAGCTGGTCGTTCTGCCCGTGCAGGGCAAGCAATTCGGCGGTGAACCCCGTCAACGACTTCGCCGGTACGCTCCGGCCGCCGAGGTAGGCCCGCGACGGGCCGTCGCGGCTGACCGATCGGGCCGCGATGACGCTGCCGTCGTCGTCGCGTTCGGCGCCTGAGGACTCCAAGATCTCGTCGACCCGCGCGGTGACGTCATCGCCGAGTTCGGTCGTGGTGAAGCGGCCCTCGACGACGGCCTTGCCGGCGCCCGAACGCACCCGGGTGGCGTCGGCGCGGGCACCGCCCAACAAATGCAACCCCGTCACCACCATGGTCTTGCCCGTGCCGGTCTCGCCGGTGAGAACGGTGAATCCGCGGCCGAATTCAGCTGTCGCGGCGCTGATGGCGCCGAGCGACTCGATACGGATCTCGGAGAGCACTACTGACCGCGCCACCCCGTGACCGGCAGCCGGAACTTGCGCACCAGCCGATCGGTGAACGGCGCGCTGTCCAATCGCACCCACTTCAGCGACGTGCCGCAGCGCGTCACCTCCAACCGGCCGCCGGCGGGCACCACCATCTCGCGGCGACCGTCGCAGAACACCAGCGCGTCGTGGCCGTCGGCCTCCACCTCGATCGCGATGGCGGCCTCCGGACTGGTCACCATCGGCCGCGCAAACAGCGCGTGAGCGTTGTTGGGCACGACCAGAATCGCCTCCAGATCCGGCCATACGATCGGGCCGCCTGCCGAGAACGCCCACGCTGTGGATCCGGTCGGGGTAGCCACCAGAACGCCGTCACAGCCAAACGAGCTGACCGGCCGGCCATCGACCTCGAGGACGGCGCCGAGCACGCCGAGGCGTGGTCCCTTTTCCAGGCTGGCCTCGTTGAGCGCCCACCCGTGGCCGATGATCTTGCCTCCGGCACGCACCACCACGTCGAGCGTCATGCGCTCCTCGACCCGGTAGTCACGCTTGATGACGTGGTCGAGCACCACGTCGATGGAGTCGGCCTCCGCCTCGGCCAGGAAACCGATGCGGCCCAGATTGATACCCAGCACCGGGATCTCGGCATTGCGCGCCAGCTCGGCAGCGCGCAGGAAGGTGCCGTCGCCGCCGAGTCCGAGCACCAGTTCGCAACCTTCGGCGGCCTGTTCGTCGGCGGCGACGACCTCCACATCGATACCCAGCGAACGCATATCGTGCGGCGAGACGCGCATCCGCCCGCGGTCGACGGCTTCGGCGGCAACAACTCGCAGTCCGATTCCGTTGTCGCCCAACACCTTGTGCACTCGACGCGCGACCTCGGTGGCCTCGTCGCGACCGGTGTGCACCACGAGCAAGACCGTGCGCTGACTGGTCATCGCGGCCCCTTGTCGACTGCCTCGGCGACCGCGTGTTCCAGCGAGACACCGTCGAGCGCGCGGTCGGTTCTGGCGCGCAGATGCACGAAGTACTCGACGTTGCCCGAGGGGCCCGGCAGCGGACTGGCGGTGACTGCGACGGTGTGCCAATGCAGTTCGGCGGCGCGGCGGGCGACGGTGAGCACCGCCTCGGCGCGCAACTGGGGGTCGGAAACGACTCCGCCCGCGCCGACGCGCTGCCTGCCGACTTCGAACTGCGGTTTCACCATGGGCACGATATCGGCGTCGACCGTCGCACACGACGTGAGCGCTGGCAGCACCGTCGTCAAGGAGATGAACGACAGGTCGGCCACCACCAGGTCGACCGGTCCGCCGATGGCAGACGCGCTCAACTCGCGCACGTTGGTCCGCTCCAGCACACTGACCCGCGGATCGTTGCGTAGCGACCAGGCCAACTGGCCGTAGCCGACGTCGACCGCGACGACTTCGGCCGCCCCGCGGTCGAGCAGCACCTCGGTGAAGCCCCCGGTCGAGGCGCCGGCGTCCAGGCAGCGTCGGTCGGCGACGTCGATCCCGAACGCGTCGAGCGCACCGATCAGCTTGTGCGCCCCGCGGGAGACCCAGCGGCGCTCACCGTCGTCTCGGATGGTCAGCGCGGCGTCGACGGCGACCGCGGTGGCGGGTTTGGCCGCGGGCATACCGTCGATGCAGACCCGGCCCGCGCCGATCAATTCGGCGGCCTGCTGCCGGGAGCGTGCCAGCCCACGTCGCACCAGTTCGGCGTCAACCCGCGCCCGCCGCGTCACGGGCGGTCATCCTTTCTCAACCGACTCGAGCGCTCTGACCAGCAGTTCGTGCGCCTCTTCGAGGCGGGCGGCGATGGCGTCGATGTCGGTGGCGGCCAGTTCGACGCCGTCCTGCGCGGGGTCGGGCAGATCGGCGAGCAACTCCGCGATCTGCGCGCGAATCTGATCCGGGTCGGTACTCATGTCGGTGTTCACGCTAGTCGATTGGGCGGACTCAGCAGGGACCACTGCTCCATCGCCCGTCGCGCGGTGTCGTCCCCGGCGCTGAGCGTGAACGGCCGCCCGTCAAGCCTGGCGTTCCAGACCGCGCTGGCGGCGGCACGGACCACCGACATCGGATCGGCGGCTTCACGGCCGGTGAAGTGCACGACGACCTCCGACGGACCGATGTCGACCCGCCAGGCCGGATGCGGGCCGATACGAAGCGCATCGGTGCGCGCGTAGAGCGAGCGCAGGTCGACGGCGACGTAGTTGGGCCGCTCCCACACCGATGCGCGGATCATGTCTTCGGCGGTGCTGACCCCGCTCAGCACCAGCAGACTCGGCAGTCCGGTGGCATTGGCACCCGCGATGTCGGTGTCGAGTCGGTCGCCGACCACCAGCGGAGACTGAAAGTGACCACGGGCCAGTGCATCGCGCAGCAGCGTCGGTTGCGGTTTGCCGGCCACCTGCGGCTGGCGGTCAGTGGCTGCCCGCAGCGCGGCCACCATCGAGCCGTTGCCGGGCAACAGCCCCCGCTCCGAGGGCAGCGTCAGGTCGACGTTGGCGGCCACCCACAGCGCGCCGGCGCGGATGGCCAGCGCGGCCTCGGCGAGGTCCGGCCAGCACGTCTGCGGCGAATGGCCCTGGACGACCGCGACGGGGCCGTCGGCCCACTGCCGCACGGGTTTGAGTCCGACGCGCCGCACCTCGGCCGCCAACGCATCGGTGCCGACGACCAGAACCACTGCACCGGGTCGCAATTGGCTCTCCAGGAGGTTCGCGGCGCTTTGCGCGCTGGTCACCACATCGTCGGGCTTGGCGGAAAATCCCATGGCGTGCAGGTGTTGGGCGACCTCCGCCGGCCCACGTGAGGCGTTGTTGGTGACGAACAGGGTGCGCGCGCGAACGGTGGCAAGGGTTTCGACCGCACCGGTCGTCGGCTCATGACCGCGAAAGACAGTTCCATCCAGATCGAGCAGCAGGCAATCATGTTCCTGCACAAGTGCGCTCAAGTCAGCTCAGCTCCGTGATCCGCTCTTCGGCATCAGTGACTCCCTCGATGTCGGCGGCAGCGGCGTTGATGAACCACTGCAGCGCTTCGTCTTTGCGGCCCAGCGCAAGAAGAGTCTCGGCATAGACATAGAACAGACGCGCGGCGGTCTGGCCGCGGCGTTTCGGATCCAGCTGCGGGGTGGACAGCAGCGCCAACGCCTGTTCGTGCTGGCCGAGGTCGGAGCGGGCGCCGGCCACCACGATCCGTAGTTCGTCGGCGTCGTCGCCGGTGAGTTCGGCGGCTTCGGGGCTGCGGGCCAGTTCGATCGCGCGTTCGGGACGCCCCACGCCTCGTTCGCAGTCGGCGATCAGGGGTAGCAGCGGCGACCTGCTGCCCATGCGTCGGGCGGCGCGCAGTTCGGCGAGCGCCTGGGCCCAGTCGCCGCAGTGGTAAGCGGCGATTCCGACGGCCTCGCGGACAGCGGCGATCCGGCCGGAGCGGGCGCGCGCCGCACGAGCGTGGGCCAGCGCGGTTTCGGGATCGTCGTCGATGAGCAGACCGGCGGCCACCAGATGGCGGGCCACGAAGTCGGCGGTGCTGCGGTCCAACGTGGTGAGTTCGCCGCGAACGTCCGGGGACAGTTGCTTGGCCTCGATGTCGTCGGGGATCGGCGGGCCCGCTTCGCGAGGGGCCTCGCGGGCGACACTGTCGCCGTGTCGCGGTTGCGACGTGCGGGCCCGGTTCGGGCCCGATGAGCGCGGCGCCCCGTGCGGACCGCCCCCTCGCCGTTGCGGGCCACCGCGACCGCCGACCGGCCTGTTCCCGCGTGCGCCGCGGGGCGGGCGACGCTCGTCACCTGATCCGTTGTCGACCACTGCACCCTTTCACCTCAAAGCCCCGTGTCAGGATACGGGCCGCCTCAATTCCCCGCGGCACCGCAATACTGCCGACAGTCGCCATTTGCTGTTCCACGCCAATTATTTGCTGTCACCGTCTCGCCGTCGATCGGGTTGGCCGGCCAGGCCAACGCCGATCTGGACATGTTCCCGACCAACATCTGGGTGTTCACGTCGTGCGGGGCCGACTGTTTGA